>NZ_JBXUHX010000014.1:45403-129279 GCF_058148845.1 Pantoea sp. RCC30.1
TACCGCCCGCGGATAATGCCTCTTTACGGATTTTCACACAGCCACTGGATCGTTCAACCGATCATTTCTGTCTTAACTGAGCCACCGTTTATCACCTGGCGCAGACCACAAAAAAACCTGCTGGTGAGGCTTAATGCTTGTCAGTTAAGCTTTTAAGAACGCCGCAGCGGGTAACACTGCGGTTTCTTTTTTACCGCCCGCGGATAATGCCTCTTTACGGATTTTCACACAGCCACTGGATCGTTCAACCGATCATTTCTGTCTTAACTGATCGGCATTACGCGAAAGCGGCCTTTTTAGTTGGCTAACCGCGCCAGCTCAGGGAGCATACGTTTATTAGCCGTCTGCGAATGACGGTTTCAGCGGCTTTTCTCTATTCCCACCGGCTTTTTATGCTTAACGCCGGATGGTCTCCTGGAGTGTCCTGATGAGTTGTTCTTTATTGAGTGCCACGCAATAGGCAGGCGTCGCACGCTCGAAACGCCAGCCTTCCGCTAACGCGCCCGCATCCACCGCATCAAACCCAAAGGCATCATAAAGTGACGTGACGATGGCCTTTCCTTCGCTGTCATCTCCCGCCAGAGGTAGCGCCTGACGATTCGCATCGCCCGGTGGCAGGCCCTGGGTTTCCAGATCGGTCATGCGGATGGCATTAAATGCCTTGGTGATGCGGCTGTCAGGAAGCAGGCCGGCAAGCCGTTCACTGGTACTGATGCCGCCACTGAGTAGCTCTTCGATGTCGCCATCGCGGTCGGGATAGTAATTGACCGCATCAAGCACGATTTTTCCCCGTAACTCCGCTGCCGGCAGTTGCTCAGTTGCCGTGAGCGGCACAGCGATCACGACCACTTCGCCGAAATTTGCAGCCTCGATGGTGGTACCGGTTTCGCAACCAATCATCGGTTTCAGACTGAACAGCGTTCGTGGATCGCGCGAGTTGCTGAGCATCGCCTCATGTCCCGCTTTAATTGCCAGTTTTGCAATCGCCCGGCCAACAAAGCCTGCGCCAATAATGCCTATTTTCATGGGTTGTTCCTCAATGAGTTTTCACGTCCTGACCTTAATTAAAAACAGGAGGTGAATAAATCGACAAACGGACGCAATATAAACAACCAACAGGAGGGAATAATGGATCGCCTTACCAGCATGAACGTATTTGTTACCGTCGCGGAATCAGGTTCGTTTGCCGCCGCCGCCGGACAACTGCTCATCTCACCGCAAATGGTGGCGAAGCATATCGCCGCGCTGGAGAGGCATCTCGGCACGCTACTTCTGCATCGCACCACGCGACGACAAAGCCTGACGGATGTGGGCCGCAACTATTACGAACGCTGCAAAATCGTGCTGGCAGAAGTGCAGGAAGCGGATGCGATCGCGCTGGATATGCAGCAGCGGCCGTCCGGTACGCTGAAGGTCAGCGCCCCGGTGACCTTTGGTTCTTTCAGCCTGGCGCCGTTTGTGACCCGCTATCTTGATCGGTTTCCTGAAACGCAGGTCGATCTTGAACTCAGCGATCGGCTGGTTGATCCATTTGAAGAGGGTTATGAGGTGGTGATCCGGATTGGTGCGCTGGCGGACAGTTCGATCATCGCCCATCCATTGCAGCCCTATGAGCTGATAGCCTGCGCGTCGCCCGCCTATCTGGCGCGGCGCGGCGTTCCAGCCACGCCAGCAGATCTGGAGAACCACGCCTGTCTCGTTTATGGCATCTGGTCACCTTCAAAACCCTGCCGCTGGGTGTTTACCCGGGCGGGTAAGGTCGAAGAAGTACATCCGCAGGGGAGAATGCGATCGAATGACTGGAAAGCGCTCCTTCATGCGGCGCTGGAAGGCTATGGCATTACTCTGGGACCGGCCACCATTCTGGCTGAAGAGATCAGACAGGGACGGCTGGTCCAGGTGCTGCCCGATTATGCCGGGCCAGCACGTCCCATGCATGTGCTGATCCCGGCGGGCCGTCGCCAGACGGTGAAAATTCGCAGCTTCGTGAGCGCTATTGTCACCCGGTTTGGCCTCTATCCACCTGCATCAGACTAAACCAGGCGGTTAGCGGCTCAGCAGCGGGATTAACTGGGGCAGCTGCGACAGCAGATAGAGAATCAGCCCGATGGTGCCGCCTACCAGCGTGCCGTTGATGCGGATAAACTGCAGGTCTTTGCCGATATTAAGTTCGATCTGCTGCGACATGTCGCGCGCATCCCAGCTTTTCACCGTGTCGCTGATATGACGCGTCAGGAAGCTGGCGAACTCTGGCGCAACGCTGCGTGCGGCCTGTTCCAGATGCTGATTCATCGAGTCACGCAGCGCCGGATCGGCCGCCAGGGTTTCGCCCAGCCACAAGGCTGCACCACGCACCTTCTCCTGCACCCGTGAATCATCACTGCTGAGATCCGCCTTGAGCCAGTTGCGCATGTCATTCCACAGCTCGCCGATGTAGCGGTTGAATGAGGCATCCTCTTTCAGCCAGCCTTTGATCTCTTCGGCGCGTTCGGCCATTTCCGGGTCGTTCTGCAATTTAACGATCAGCTTATCGACCGCCCGGTTAAAGCCGAGGCGCAGCTCATGGCCCTGATCCAGCGCCACATCATCCAGCAGTGAATCGACCGCGTTCGACACCAGCTCGGCGCTGTGTTCGCCCAGCCACTCGGTCGGCAACATTTTGGCTTTGATCGGATGCTCGCGTTTCAGCCAGCGCACCAGTTGCAGGGCAATAAACTCGCGTGTACTGGGCTTATGCAGCAGCTTCAGCAGCTGTTCGATTGCCGCATCCAGCAGCGCCTGATGACGGTTGTTTTTCGTCAGGCTCTCCAGCAGCAGGGCGCTGGTCTGGCTGAGATCGACCTTGTCGATGGCACGATGCACGGCGCGGCGCATAAAGGTCTGGATTCGCGCATCATCGGTGAGATCGAGGAAGCCACGCATCACCTGCAACAGATGGTGGCCGATGCGGTCCGAGTTGCCCGGCGCATTCAGCCATTGCGCCAGCAGGTTTGAGGGATCGTGACGGCGAATCAGATTCAGCAGGGAATCGGTATCAAGAAACTTCTCCTGCACAAAGCGACCGAGGTTTTCACCGATACGATCTTTGTTGCGCGGAATGATGGCGGTATGGCGCGAGATAAAGGGCACCGGCACGCGCCGGAACAGCGCCACCACCGCGAACCAGTCCGCGAGTGCGCCGACCATCGCGGCCTCCGCAATCGCTTTTACGCCGCTGACCCAGAAGCCGGGCGGCAGGAAAAGGGTGACGATGAAAGTCGCGGCGGCGAGCAGCAACAGCAGCAGCGCCAGACGTTTGGTCCGTTTGAGTTCGTGTTGTTTATCCATAACCTGATCTTAGCAGAGAGCCGGGCTCATCGGCGACGGCCACCCAGCAGGCTGCCGAGTATCCCACGGATGATTTGATTCGTAATCTGACGGGTGGCGCTTTTGGCCATGGTCTGCACCACACCGTCGTGCTTGCCGCCGCGCGGCCCGGTGCGGCCAAACAAAATCTCTTTCAGCCCGCCGAGGATGCCATTGTCGACCGCGACATCGTCGCCTTTAGCCGTTGGCGCACTGGTCTCATCGCTGGCGGCCTGGAAGCCTTTTTGCAACGTCTCAAACGCCGATTCGCGATCGACTTCGGTGTCATATTTACCATACAGCGGGGAATGGTTGATCAGACCGTTACGTTCATCGCCGGTGACCGGACCCATGCGCGAGCCCGGTGCAATCACCATGGCGCGTTCCACTACCGACGGGCTGCCTTTGGCATCCAGGAAGGAGATCAGCGCTTCGCCGGTGCCCAGCGCCTGAATCGCCTCGACGCTGTCAAATGCCGGGTTGGCGCGCAGGGTATCGGCGGCCGTTTTCACCGCTTTCTGATCTTTGGGGGTGAAGGCGCGCAGGGCATGCTGGACGCGGTTGCCGAGCTGGCCCAGCACTCTATCCGGAATATCTGCCGGGTTCTGGGTGACGAACCAGACGCCGACGCCTTTAGAACGGATCAGCCGCATCACCTGTTCGATTTTTTCCAGCAGCACCGCGGGTGCGTCGGTAAACAGCAGGTGCGCCTCATCAAAGAAGAAGACCAGCTTTGGCTGATCGAGATCGCCTGCTTCCGGCAGATGTTCGTAAAGTTCCGACAGTAGCCACAGCAGGCTGGTGGCGTAGAGTTTGGGCATCTGGTAGAGCTTCCCGGCGGAGAGGATGTTGATCACACCTTTGCCGTTGCTGTCGACGCGCATCCAGTCGGCGATATCCAGCATCGGTTCACCAAAGAAATTTTCCGCACCCTGTTGCTCCAGCGTCAGTAAGCCGCGCTGGATCGCGCCGACCGAGGCGCTGTTGATGTTGCCGTAGTGGGTCTGGAAGCTTTTGGCGTTGTCACCGATGTACCGGGTCATGGCGCGCAGATCTTTGAAGTCCAGCAGCAACAAACCCTGATCATCGGCGATGCGAAAAATAATCTGCAGCACCCCGCTCTGCACCTCATTCAGGTTCAGCAGTCGCGCCAGCAGGAGCGGCCCGAGATCGGAGACGGTGGCGCGCACCGGATGGCCTTGCTCGCCAAAGATATCCCACAGCACCACCGGATTACTCTGGGGCTGCCAGTCGGTGACGCCGATTTTCGCCAGTCTCTCCTGCAGCTTTTCGCTGGACTGGCCCGCCATCGCCACGCCGGTCAAATCACCTTTAACGTCGGCCATAAAGACCGGCACGCCAATGTCGGAGAACGATTCTGCCAGCTTCTGCAGCGTGACGGTTTTACCGGTGCCGGTCGCGCCAGTGATGAGGCCGTGGCGGTTAGCCATTTGCGGTAACAGATGAAGTTCGACGTCTGGCGTACGAGCAATCAGTAGCGGGGAAGTCATGATTTTCCACTCTCAGGCTGAAGGTTATGCCTGAAGGATAGCAAGCCGGAGCGGCACAGGAGGAGAACAATTCGTGAAAAACGCGGCCGCTGCCCAGGAAGCAGCGGCCTGAACCAGAGTTATTTCTGCACCTCTTCAAAATTCAGCAGGGTGACACCAATGCCCTGCTGCAGATGGCTAAGGTTGCTACGCACTGCCACCTGGGTCGCACCCTGTAACAGCACGACAAACGGCGAATCCTGCTGGACGCGGGTTTGCAGCCCGGTGTAGAGGTTGCGGCGTTTCACGGCGTCGCTTTCACCAGCGGCGGCGCGGGTCTGGGCGCTGAGTTCCGGAATGGACCAGCCGACGCGCCACGCCAGGGTCTTGCCGCCGCCCGGAACATTGGAGGCAAAGGTACTGGCGTTGGTGTTGGGATCGATGTAGTCCGCACCCCAGTAGGAGAATATCGCCTGGAAGTTACGGCTGCGCATTTTGCTCCACAGCTCTGATTCTGCTACCGGCTGGATATCGAGCTGTACATCTGCTTTAGCGAAGCTCGCCTGCAGCGCCTGCGCCACGTCGATATAAGGCGGCTGATTCACCACCGTCAGCGCGATATGGGTACCCGGTTTGATGCCGCCTTTTTGCAGAATCTCCTGTGCTTTTTTCAGATCGTAATGGAACGGCGTAGTCTTCAGTGCGCCATCGAAGCCATCTGGCAGGAAGCTCTGATGGATGCGGTACTGACCTTTCAGCAGCTGGTTCGCCAGGCTGTCATAGTCGACCAGCCAGCGAGCCGCCTGCCACAGCGCCGGATTCCCCAGCGCCGGCTGCTGCGGGCTTTGGGTGTTAAAGCCGATGTAATAAACCAGGCTGGACGGGAAGGCGTCGACACGCACATTCGCCACATTTTTCAGTGCGGCAATCTGATCCGGGCCGAGCTGATAGGCGACATCCACATCCCCCTGCTGGATCAGCAGACGGCGGCTGCCGGGATCGGCCACGCCCTTGAGTAATACGCGCTTCAGATGCGGCTTCTGGCTGCTGTGGGGATTGGCCTCCAGCACCAGCGCCTGGAGCGGCACAAACTGTTTGATGGCATAAGCCGCACCGCCGGCGGAGTGAATCTTCAGCCAGGCATTGCCGTAATCGTTGCTGCTGGCGTGCTCCTGCGCCAGTTTGCTATCGACGATGGAGGCGACCGGTGCGGTCAGCAGGCGCAGCGCCAGATCGCTGCCGATTTCAGCGGGCCAGCGCAGCTCAAGCTGATGGTCGTTGATCACCCTGAACTGCTGCTCGATATTTTCCGGCGTCCAGCCAAACTCGCCCAGAATAAAAGAGGGTGCTTTATTGAGTTTTACCGCACGGGTTAAGGAGAAGACCACATCCTGCGCGGTCAGCGGGTTACCGCTGGCGAAACGGGCCTGCGGGTTGAGGTCAAACACCAGGCTGTGGGGCGTTTTTCCGGCCTGCCAGCGCGTGGCGGCCAGCGGCGAGAGTTGCTGAGGATTCTGATGATCCGGCTCCAGCAGTGTCTGGTAGATATTGCGCAGGCTGCTAGTGCTGACCGTTTCAAAACTTTCCGCCGGATCGAAACTGATGATGCCATCGAGTGGCACGGCGACAACCAGCGTGTCGGCTGGCGTAGCGGCGTGTGCCAGGTGAACCAGTGCCAGAGCAGTGAATAAAGAGAGTGAGAGTCGCGTTTTGCGCATCGAGAGTTATCCTGAGTCGTTGATAGCTCTACTCTATCGGGCGCCGGATAATCTCAAAATGCCGGTTTGTTATGAGCTTTGCACAATTATTAGCGTAGAGATTCAGGCAAAGAGACAAAATAAGATAATGACGCTCAGTAATTATTTCATGATCATTTTACAAGGAGCGGAATAAAGCCGGTTTTACTCAGCCGATCACAAATTGCGCATAGTCTGATTGTATGACTATCAAAGTCACTATAGTGTTAACAATGAGAATGATTCTCTTGTATGGAAGTATGATATTTTTTTATCGGTTATTCGGCGTGATGATGACAGGGTGAAAATAATAACCTTCATTCCTGCGTCAGAATGGCTAAATACCCGATGTTTATGCGGTTTTACCCCCGATTTACGCGCTGTAAAGCTTTTACCTCTCCGTAACCCTTTCGCAACACCATGATAAACTTTCACTAAGACACATCTTAAATTCAATTTTTACATTCAGACATATCTATATCCCTAAGATTGCCAGGTTATTAACCGATAAGTTCCGTTAGTCACCGAACCATAATTCTACCTGCCCTTGTCTGTTCTGCCGTCGTCTGTGCTGCGTGCATTAATCTCTGCGGGGAGTTTTCCGCCTGCACTCAGCCTTTCAGCTTCATAACAAATAAAGCGGGTATTTAGCAGATGAGAGTCGTGCGGATATGCTGTTAGAAAAACCCACCACCAGGCGTAAATTTTTGCTCGGTTCACTGCTGGCGTTGCCATTAAGTGAACTGGTCTTCAAAGGCATTACTGCGGCACAGGCGGCAGAGATGGCCGCACCGGAGTTAGCCGATTACAAACCGATCTTTTTTAGTGCCTATGAGTGGCAGTTTATCCTGGCTGCCACTGACCGTTTAATTCCGGCAGGCGGCAAAGGCAAAGCGCCAGGCGCGCTGGAAACTAACGTGCCGATCTTTATCGATCAGCAGCTGCACAGCGAAGCGTTTGGCAGCGAAATCTACATGCAGGGGCCTTTCAATACGCAGGCCCCTGCGACCATGGGTTACCAGATCCCGTTCCGCCCACAGAAGATGTATCAGACCGGCATCCGGCTGATTAACGAGTGGTCGCAGAACACCCATCAGAAAGCGTTTCATGCGCTGACGCTGGAAGAGAAAGATGCGGTGCTGACCCAGGTTAACAAAAACGAGATCGACTTTGCCGCGCTGGGCGAAGCCGATCTTAAGCCTGCCCATTTCTTCAGCCAGCTGCTTTCAGATACCAAGCATGGCTACCTGGCCGACCCGATGTACGGCGGTAATAAAGGCATGAAAGCCTGGATCGCCATCGGATTCCCGGGCGCGCGTGCCAGCTTCACCGAGTGGGTGAAACAGCACAACGTTCCTTATCCGTTGGGTCCGGTCAGCATCAAAGGTGAACGCGCATAAAGCGCTTCCACATCAGGTATTTGAAACAGGATTATCATGGCACAGGTTACTAAAAAAGAAGTCGACGTCGTGGTCTGCGGCCTCGGCTGGGCAGGCTCGCTGATGAGCATCGAGCTGGCGCTGGCCGGTCTGGACGTGCGCGCACTGGAGCGCGGCGGCGATCGTGATTATGACGAATTCGCCTACCCGAAACCGGCAGATGAATACGCTTATGCGGTGCGCAACAAAGTGTTTGCAACGCCCGCCGAAGTGGCGGTCACCGTACGCTACAACAGCAGCCAGACGGCATTACCCACCCGTAAATGGGGCGCATTTGCACCGGGCACCGGCGTAGGGGGTTCCGGCCTGCACTGGACGGCGGTATTGATCCGCCCGACGCCGACCGATATCAAACTGAAGACCTATGTCGACGAGGCTTATAAGCCGGGCATTCTGCAGGATGACATGCGGGTAATGGACTTCCCGTTCAGCTGGGAAGAGATCGAACCTTACTACTACAAATTCGAACTGATTTGCGGCCAGTCGGGCAATACTGGCAACCTGCGCGGCAAAATCCTGGAAGGCGGCGATCCGTTTGAAGGCCCGCGTTCTGAGCCTTATCCGCTGCCTGCGCTGGATGACACACTGAACAACGTGATGTTCAAAGAGGTGGCGACCAAACTCGGTTACCATCCGTTCCCGAACCCGTCGGCTTGTGTGTCGCGTGCGTGGAAAAACCCGTACGGCAACCAGATTGCGCCGTGCAACTACTGCGGCTACTGCAGTAAATATCCCTGTCTGAACTATTCCAAAGCGTCGCCGCAGACCGCCGTAATGGATTCACTGAAGCGCATGCCGAACTTCTCCTATGAAGTGAACGCGGAAGTGATCAAGGTCGTGCTGAACGATGATAAGAAAACCGCGAAAGGCGTGATCTATATCGATGCACAGGGCAACGAATGCTTCCAGCCAGCGAAGATCGTAGTGCTGAGCAGCTTCCAGCTCTACAACGTGCGTCTGATGCTGCTCTCCGGCATCGGCAAGCCTTACAACCCGATTACCGAAGAGGGCGTGGTAGGGCGTAACTACGCATTTCTGTCCAACGGCGGCGCAACGTTGTTCTTCAAAGATAAAAACTTCAATCCGTACGCCACGGCGGGCGCCACCGGCCAGATGTTTAACGATATCTCGCCAGGCAACTTCGACGGCCCATCACTCGGTTTCCTCGGCGGCGCGAAGATCCACAGCTCACAGGCGACCGGTACGCCGATCAGCACCGCGCTGCCAAAAGGCACGCCGACCTGGGGCATGGGATACAAGGAAGGTCTGGAGGAGTGGTACGGTCATTCGATGAAGATCAGCATCACTACCACTTGCCAGTCTTACCGCGATATCTATCTGGATCTCGATCCGAACTACAACGATCACCGTGGCCTGCCACTGCTGCGCATGACCTTCAACTGGAAAGAGAATGAGCTGAAGCTGCAGCAGCACCTGAAAGGCATCGTCGGCAATATCGCGAAAGAGCTGAACCCTGACAGCATGAGCATGAGTTTCCTGCCAATGGGCGCGGATTTCGACCTGACCAAATATGTCTCTACCCACAACGTGGGCGGTGCCGTAATGGGCGATAACCCGAAAACCTCGGCGCTGAACAAGTATCTGCAGAGCTGGGATGTGCATAACGTCTTTGTGGCGGGCGGCAACGCTTTCCCGCAGAACTTCCAGGCGAACCCGACCGATACCATCGGTGCGATCACTCTGATGGCGGCACAGGCGATCAAAGATCAGTATCTGAAAAATCCCGGCCCACTGGTACAGGCATAAGCGCATGAATAAGCTGAAACTGAAGTCTTTTATTTTTGCCAACGCGGTGCTGTTAGCCAGCGGATTTGCGCTGCCGGTTCACGCCGAAGATGAAGCGCAACTCATCAGGCAGGGCGAATACCTCTCGCGGCTGGGTGACTGTATGGCGTGCCACTCGCTGCCTGGCAAGCCTGCCTATTCAGGTGGACTGGCGATTGAGTCGAACCTCGGCACCATCTTCTCCACTAACATCACGCCCGATAAGCAGCACGGTATCGGCAACTACAGCGAGCAGCAGTTCTCTGACGCGGTGCGTAAAGGGGTATTACCGGACGGTTCCCACCTCTATCCGGCGATGCCTTACCCTGATTACGCCAAAATCAGCGATGCCGATATCCACGCGCTCTACGTCTACTTCATGAAAGGCGTGCAGCCGAGTGCAGAACAGCCGCCGGAAACCGATCTGAGTTTCCCGTTCAGCCAGCGCTGGGGCATGCGCTTCTGGAACTGGGCGTTCGCGTCTGACAAGCCGTTCCAGCCGATTGGGGGCGCGTCAGCCGAAGTTAACCGCGGTGCCTATATCGTGGAGACTCTGGGCCACTGCGGCAGCTGTCATACGCCGCGCGGTCTGGGCATGAACGAGAAAGCGCTGGACAGCGGTGATGATAAATTCCTGGCAGGCGGCAGCCTGAACAACTGGGATGTGCCGTCGCTGCGTGGTCTGCCACGCTGGAGCGAGCAGGAAGTGGTCGATTACCTGCAGACCGGCCGTAACGATAAAGCGGCAGTAGGTGGTGAGATGACCTCGGTGATTGAGCACAGCAGCTCACACATGACCGACGCCGATCTGAAAGCCATCGCGGCCTACCTGAAGTTCCTGGGCGGTAACCCACCATTACAGGCGTACAACGTGCAGGCGCAGCGGGCCACTGAAGCCAAACTAACCGCCGCGAAGAACCTCAGCGAAGGTGAGCGTCTTTATCTGGATAACTGCGGTGCCTGTCACTTCGTGACCGGCAAAGGCGCCCCGGGGATCTTCCCGGAGCTGGATCAGGCGACGATCGTCAATGCCAACGATCCAACCGGATTGATCCACACCATCCTGGCCGGTGCACAGCAGCCTTCCACCGCTAAGGCCCCGTCGAAGCTGGCGATGCCAGGCTTTGGTCAGCGTCTGAGTGATGACGAAGTCGCGCAGCTGGCGACCTTTATTCGTCAGGGCTGGAGCAACACCGCGCCAGCGGTGAGCAAAGATCAGGTTGCTGAAGTGCGTAAAACGCTGAAGTAATCGGTCCTGAGTTTTCCCCTCTGCCCGTCAGGAGAGGGGAAATCCCGGATTAGTGAAAGGTGCGCACCACTTCCAGCACGCCGTTAATGATAAACTGCACGCCCATACAGACCAGTAAAAATCCCATCAGGCGCGATATCGCCTCAATCCCGCTTTTACCCACCAGCTTCATGATGGCCCCTGAACTGCGCAGTGAAATCCACAGAATCAGACTCACCAGCAGGAAGATCAGCACTGGCGCGACGGTGATGACCCAGGCCGGAAAGTCGACGCCGCTCCTCACCGTTGAGGCAGAGGAGATGATCATCGCAATAGTACCCGGCCCGGCCGTGCTCGGCATCGCCAGCGGCACAAAGGCGATGTTCACCGGTTCTTTGGTTGCCTCCTGCTCATCCAGTTTCTGCTTAGCCTCAACCGAATGGCCCGCAGGCTTAGCCGGAAACAGCATCCGGAAGCCAATAAAGGCGACGATCAGGCCGCCCGCCATCCGCAGGCCAGGAATGGATATGCCGAAAGTATTCAGCACCGCACTGCCCGCGTACCACGCCACCATCATGATGGCGAAAACATAGATAGAAGCCTGGCGCGCCTGTCGATTGCGCTCCTGGAAGTTCATCTCACCTGCCAGCCCTAAAAACAGCGCCACGGTGGTGAGTGGATTGGCGAGCGGCAGAATCACCACCAGCCCCAGGCTCACTGCTTTAATCAGTTCCAGCATGTCCGATCTCCCTGATTAGTGTTTCGGGCGCTCCAGCGCCTCAAGCAGCTCCGGGAAGAAGTCCTGCAGGATTTCGGGCGTCATCAGTTCGGGGTACTGCATCAGATGCTCGCGGATACGTTCGTTGACGTCCGGCAGCAGATGCTGGGCGGCTTCGCTGGCGGTGATTTTGTGCTTCTTCATGGCGTGCAGCAGATCGCCTGGCAACGTGTCTTCATCGTCGGCGTCATCGACCATCTCCAGCGCATCCAGCTCGTCGAACATTTCCATCAGCGCTTCGGTCTGCGGCGTGCGCGACTCATATTCACGCGGATGTTCATCTTCCAGGAAACGCAGCATGGCGCGCATCGGCGTGCCATCTGGCGTGGAAGGCGGCTCGGTAGCGAACCAGCTCAGCAACTGATGCATGGTGACCTGATGGACGCGGAATCCGCTGTCGACCAGCTCATCGGCCAGCAGCTCGGCAGTTTCGTTTTCAATCACGCAGATGTGGGTACGTTTGGGTTCGTACTGCTCCAGCCACTGGTAGATCTCTTCAATCACGCCATCGTCATACTCGAATTTTTTGTTGAGATAGCTGTCGTCCTGTTCGTGAACGCAGGCCTGAATCTGATCGGGGTCGAAGTAAAGTGCGATGTTGATGCCTTTCATGCGTGCTGTCCTGTAGAAACCAAAACAATACTATAGCGCTCAACTCCAGGTTAAGGGAATGTCAGGCATTACAGCAGAGGGGCGTTTAACGCTCCCCTCAGAGCAAAGAGGGGAGAGATGAAGAGAGGGGATCAGGAGATAAAGTTTTTGCCCTGCTTCAGCACCACGTCACAGGCTTTGGTTTTCAGCTTCTCACCCATCGGCGAGTTGCTCAGGCTTTGCAGATTGAGCTGCTGGCCGTTACCGGTATTCAGCAGACCTGCCACGCCCTGGGTGTAATCGGTTTTCTGCTCCTGCGCGGTGGTAGTGTTCAGACCGAGCTTGCTCAGCACCTGATCTTTCACCGACTGCACATTATTTTTCACCACGTTGTGTTCGACACAGTACTGCATCACACCCGCAGCGTTGGTCATACTGTTGGCGCTGACCGCTTTGTCGCCACCGCCCAGCATGCTGGAAATAGAAGAGAGCGACAGGCCGCCATTCTGCTGCGTCGTGCCGCTGGTGCTGCCGTTGTTCTGCTGGCTGAGTTGCGACGCTGCACTGCTCAGCTGATCCTGCCAGCTTGCCGCTGATGCACTGCCTGCGACCAGAAGTGCCGCCAGTCCCCATCCCCACGCGCTGCGTTGTGCTAATTTCATCTCAACCTCGGTATGTGCTTATTCAGTTTTCCTAAGAAAGGTGGAGGAGCAGAAAGTTCCTGAATTTTTTTCATAAATAGTGATTTGGGAATCTTCTGTAATAGAGCCGATGAAATATCCGGATAAGTGCGGGATTTATTATTCTGTAAAGTAATGATCGGGTGTCGGAAATTAATGTGGCCGCTGAAACATTATTTAATATCCTCGTGGCGCTCATCAGGAATTGTCCTGGTTTAAATTAAATTTACCGCTTTGCTTATCGGTGGGTTTATAAGCGATTTTGTCTGGTGAGATAATATTTACCTGATAAATTATTTTTCTATAACTTTATGTATTTTATATTGTTTTTATTTTTAGCGTAGCGGTTGATTAAGCCGGGGTGCTGGTTTTTAACACGGTCTTCTGTACCGTAATTAAATTCATCTGGAGGGTTTTTTTTATTATTCCGGCTTGCGAAATCAGCCAGAGTGTTCATGCTTAATCACTGTGTCAGGCAGTTGTGGACGATATTTAATTTAACGGGAGCGATATTATGGCTGGACAGCCAGAGCACAATAAAAATGCAGACGTCACGCTTAAACTCGCTGAAGAGCAAATAGCCCTGACGAAGCAAAAGATTGTGGATGGACATGTCCGCGTTACCCGTTCCACAACTGAGCATGACGAGGTCATCAGTACACTGCTTAACCGGGAGAAGGTTGAGGTTGAGCATGTAGCAAAAGGGCAGCCCGTTGAAACGATGCCCGAAATCAGGGAGGAGAACGGTGTACTGATTGTCCCGGTAGTAGAGGAAGAAATCCAGATTGTCAGAAAGCTGGTGCTTAAAGAGGAGATCCACATCCGAAAAGTGCAGGAGAATGTTCCTTTTCAGGAAGTGGTGACCCGACGTAAGCAGCAGGTGAATGTTGAGAGAGATGACGATCAAATCAGCTAACAGAGAGGAACCTATCATGGCACACGAAAAAATCGTAACACTGTTCGATTCTGCAATTCAGGCAGAGGCCGCGAAAAGAAATCTCGTGAAAGCAGGCTTTTCTGATCGGGACATCAGTCTTATCAGTGGAGAACGTTTGCAGCAGGAAGGGCAGTCTGTCCGCCATCCGAGCCTGTGGCAGCGTCTGTTTGGGCACGACGTCGATAAAGATGAGGCGGATGTCTACACCAGAGCCATGGATAAGGGCGGCGTCGTGCTGACCATCCGTACTGAGGAGGAGAAGCTGGCCCGCGCCATGACGATTCTCCATTCTCATGACTCGGTGGACGTACCGTCACGTATGCAAAGCTCGGTTGATAATGGCACCACCGCGCCGGGCATCAACCCGACGACGGCAGGCAAGCAGTTTGCCGGTGAGACTAACGACCGTCCGGCTGAGCCGCTGCGCACCTCACTGACCGGTGACGAGAGCGAAGCCGATATTCTGCGTCTGGCCGAAGAGCAGGTAGAAGTGGGTAAACGTCTGGTGAGCGAAGGTTCGACCCGCGTACGCCGCTATACCGTGACCGATACCGTATCTGAAGATATCTCGCTGCATGAGCAGCACGCTGACATCTTCCGTCGTTCGGTGAATGAACCCGCGCTGGCCGGTGAAGTGGACTGGTCAGAGAAAACCGTCGAGGTCGCTGAGACCCATGAGCAGCCGGTGATTAACAAAACGACCCACGTGAAAGAAGAAGTGGTAGTCCGTACCGACGGTAGCGATCGTACCGAGACCATTAACGATACGGTGCGTCGTCAGGAAGTGGATATTGACCATGCACGAGGTGGTCTGGAGCGGGAACTGCCGGGTACAACTGCAGGCGTAAAACCTGCGACCGCAGCAGCAGGCACACAGTCACCAGGTACACATAACCGTGACCACAAAGAGAGCCTGACTGAGAAGGTGAGCGAGAAAGCCAGCGAAGTGAAGGACAAGGTTGAAAGTAAGTTGCATGATCACTCACATTGAGGCGCTCATCCTGACAACAACAGGCGCTGATGGGTATCGCTGATACCCGATGCTGAGCATGCAAGATGCAGGAAGAGCCAACCACGAGGTTGGCTCTTTTGCGTTTGTGGGGAAGGTGAGCGATTAAGGTTGCGGCGTGTAAAGGGGGGGCTGTCTTTACACGCGGTCGCCTCAATTCTGTTTCTGGCCTGCCTGCCATTTACCGGACTGGCGATCATTCCAAAGCTTTTTCAGCCGCCACACTGTGGTTGACCATGACGCTTCTGATGCTGGCGTTGAGCGCTATCGCTGGCGAAAGCTTACTGAAGGTATCGCGCTGGCAGATCCGTGCTTTACCCGAGTGGCCCGCACTGATTGAGGCCGGGCTGCATGCTGGTGATAGAAGAGAGCGATATGCCGCCAGTCCCCATCTCCACGCACTGCGTTGTGCTTGTTCCATCTCAACCTCGTTATGTGCTTATTCAGTTTTTCTAAAAAAGGCTGAGGAGCTGAACGTTCCTGACTTTCTTCATTAAATAGCGCTTTGGGAATCTTCAGTAATAAAAGTGATAAAATATTCAGGTGGTTGTGGGTGTTATTATTCTGTGAAGTGATTTTCTGAAGTCAGTCATAAGGACGCCCCTATGATAAATTATTTAATATCCTTGCTGGTTTTATCATGACTTGTCCTGGTTTAAATTAAATTTTCCGCTTTTCTTATGACATATTTTATTATCGACTGCCTGGGCTTGGTTAATATCTATCTTTAAAATTATATTTGCCGAGCTGTCTTCATTGTTTTTTACTTTTATCGTCACGGAAGTAATAAGCGCGTTGATGAATTTAATGCCGTAATTAAATTGAGGATGAAAGATTTTTTATTATCCTTCCTTGCAAAAATCGCCATATTGACGTCCTGTCTGACCTATTCCGCCAGAGGCAAGGACAGCGTGTTCGACAGGTATCTGGTCTGAAATTATGACGACTCACGCTGGTTGTCCGGGCTTTAGTCAGCACAGGGTTAACGGCGGTCTGGCTTTTCAGCTATCAGCCAGGTCAGACCGTAAACAACCAGTCCCGCGACAAGAACGAGCAGCGGAGCAATGATGCGCATGGCACCTTCATTCAGCGTAGCTGCTAAAAATATGCCCACTACCATAGCCATTAATACCAGACCGCCGGACACTTCGGCGATGAGCTTACGAAGAAGTCTGATAATTTTCGATAGCATTAATAAATTCTCTGGAGGCTGAGGGGTTTTTACGTAACATTTCACCCATTTTGATGAAGTTCTGCAGGGGTTCTTCGAACATGAAATAGAGCATGTCGTAGTCGTTAATCCGCAGTTTTCGCCACAGTTCAGGGTTTTGCATCTGAAGTCGTCTGGAGGCTTCACAGGCGTGGGAAATTACGCCCTGAGCGATGACGCCGCCAGTCAGGCCACCGGTCAGCCCCCTGAGTGCTAAGCGGGAAATTAATGACAGCATGACACCACTGACGACCTTTGATCCCAGGTAAGAAGACAATGTTAGTTGCGTAGTCGTCCGGCTGGTCATTGACGTTGCGTTGCCTATCAGCTTGTCATAAACCTTGCGCAGTGCAGGTTCGGGAAGGTACTGCAGCGAATCATCAATGATGATATTAACGATTTTCGCTATCTTATTTCTGTCCCTGAAGGCCTGATAGACAGCCCGGCCAACGCGGACGTCGTCATGCATATTGCGTGACTGGATGCCTCTGCCGCCATCAGAAAGGTTTAAATCCTGAAAGGTTCGCTCCAGTCCCAGATAAAAATCCATCGGTACTGAAACCACGCCCGATAAGACTGAACTGGCGAGCATTTTTGCGTCTATTGCTTTTCCCCGGAAGCCGTGCCCTCTGATGCGTAAACATTAAAATATTGTAACTGTCATGGCAATCTTTTGAAGGTCAGGGCCGCGCCAAAATGAAAGCTGTTAAAGATTTTATGTAAAAAACTTTCCTTGAAGTTTCCACGGGTAACGGTGACATATTTTCTTCGATATAATCACAAAATATCCGCGCTAGCCGGACAGAAATAAAACCTGAGGAAATCAAGTGAACTGTAAACGGGCACGGCTGATACCCGATGCTGAGAATGCAAGATACAAGAAGGGGCCAACCGCGAGGTTGGCTCTTTTGCGTGTGTGGGCTGGGTGAGCGGTTAGAGGGGAGTGGGAGTCAGGGGTTTTACAGGCCAGCTATCAGATTAAACTTTTCCTGATAATCGCATTCAGCCAGACCTCATTGCTGCGTCCCGCACGTACATCATCAGTCTGCCAGATTTTTGCCGTTTCAAAAGCGAACCTTTTTGCCGTTACGCCCTCAAAGCCAGCCTCTCTTTTTATCCCCTCGATCAGTTTCTGTAACCCACCCTCATCCATATCCGTAAATCTGCGTCCATCCTTTTCCCGTTCGCCGCGGCCATGCTTAAAAGAGAGATACCAGACGCCGCCAGGCTTCAGCGCCAGGGCTAGTTTTGTCATGACGTCAGGGAGTTCAGCTTCAGAAACATGCAGCAGCGATGCGCAGCACCAGATCCCGTCATATGTTTCAACCGCATCAACATCCTGAAGGCGCATCTGCGCTACAGGCTTATCGGACAACTGGCGAGCCAGCGCAACCAGCTCCGCCGATGCATCAAAGGCTTCGACGGCAAAACCCATTTCACTAAAGGCTTTGACGTCACGACCTGAACCGCAGCCTGCATCAAGAATGCGAGCGCCCGGCGGCAGGCAGTCGATAAAAGGCAGGTAAAGCGCAGACATATCTACACTTGCGGTGTCGGCAAAAAACTGTTGAGCGTTCTGACGGTAATAATCTTCGTTGCTCAAAACTGGCTGCCTCCCTGTGCCGCTGGTTGCCACTCGTGGAGCAAGGCACATTTTGCCGTATCCCAGCTGTTTTGCAGGAAGCTATGTCGCAGCACTGGCGTTGCGCCGGTCTGGCGGAGTAACGTCTCCCGCAATGGCAGATGGCTGTTAATAAAGTATTCGTTTCGATCATGCAGTCGCTGCAGCAGCGCTATCGAGGGGATGCGTGCAAACTTACCCTGAGCGCCACGATTACAGGTCTGGCAGGCCAGCACAAGATTCCAGACGCCGTTGAGGTTGCCGATTTGCTCGCTGAGCATCAGCGGCAGAAAGTGATCGACATCCGCCAGGTTCTCTTCGCCGCCCGTCACGCCAATGGCGCGGAAGCAGTAAAAGCACAGGCCTTTCTGGTAGCCGTTCAGGCTGCTGCGACAGCTGGTAATATCGACGCGGCGACCACTCTGGCGGCTGAAAAGCATTTTGTCATTATCGTCATAATCAACCGCAATCAGGTTGCGTGAAACGTTCATCGCCCAGGCTTCTTCAACCAGCCGCCATCTTGCATCCGTTTCCGCTACCAGACTGGCGAACTGTTCGTTTTCCGTCAGCTCATAAAAATTATCCGTAAGTCGGATGCCTTTATGACTTCGCCGTTCATCCAGGAAAAAGCGTTTGTCGATCTCGGCGTGATTCACATTATGAAAAGCATCAATGACGTTAGCGAAACCGCGCTTAACGGTAAGAGCGATCAACCGTTCTTCGTTGATTTCGCCTGCGTTGAATTGCCTGCACGCCTCCAGAAACTCGCTGCTTTTGCTGGTGATCTGCTTTGGCGCATGACGCAGGTGGGCGCATAAATGCCGCGCAAAAGGCACAGCCAGCGCTTCCAGCGTAATCAAATCGTTATCCGGTTGCTTCAGGTCGTATAGCGCATGGGCAAGAGCAAATTTATAGGAAGCGACGTTTTTGCCAAAAAGAATAACGCCGCGCCAGTAGTTTTCAAGGCGGGGATCGGCCTGGTAAAAGCGCATGCAGGATCCTGTTTTGCGAGACAGCTCGAGGAATTCACGTAACAGGATCACATAACAAATGCAGGTAAATGTAAACCGTAAAGGTGGGGAGGGAGTTGGGAGTTTTTAAGGGCGAACAGGCGCTGTAAGACAATCAAGACAACATCAGCGTAAGAGATAAGTTGAGGGAGGATGCTCAGGTTAAAACGTTGGGCCGTAACCGGATTTATTCAGGCAACTCAGTTGTGGGGCTGGCGCTCGGCACTATCTATCGCTGGCACTCGTCAGACAGATCGTAGTGCACTGAAAGATGAGCTGGCAGGGCAGTAAAAACGGATAACGGCGTCATATCTTCTTCGATATAATCAGGAGCTATCCGAACAGGTCGGGTCATTTAAATGCATCAGTTTGTTTATTTTATTTTCTCACTGCTGTCGTTAGTTTTCTTCATTTTGCTCATCTGGTATTGCTTCAAGCCTTTGCCCCTTAAAAAAGGGCTCTCCCCTTCTCTAAGCGAGATGAAAAAGATATCGGCTAATACGCCGATATTAAAAAAATTGGGCATGAATACGGAAGATTATTACTATGACAGCGGCTTCCTGTATCAGCAGCGTGAAGGCGAAACGCTTTGCAAAGTTCCGCTGGAAAATATTATCAGGATAAAAGTCACCGGAACTGAAGTCAGCAGTCGCAGAGTATGGCTGGTTCGTTACGTTACCGGGGCTTATAAAACCGAAAGGGAGTTCAGAATCCTGAATAACTATACCCTTTTCAATCGGGATTTTGCCGGTTTTCTTGCCGCCGTGAAAGAGGCCAATCCAGCGGCCGAGGTGCAGGAAATGACCTTAGGACGACTGTGATATGACAGCAAGGCGCGGAGCGCTTTAGCAGGAGCAAAGATATGAAACCCCCATTAGCTGACGTTATCGCTTTTATTCGAGAGTTTTCAGGATGCAGACGTGAAGCAATCGATGAAAACAGCTGGCTTGAACAGGATCTGGGTATTACCGGCGATGATGGTATTGAATTGCTGGAGGAAGCGGAAAAAGTTTTTGGCGTGAGCTTTTCTGCAGAAGAAGAGGGTTTCCGTAAGGCGTTTTCCCTGAAAGAAAACGAATATCTTTTTCATAGTGAAGGCATCGACTTTTTTGGCATTGTTTATCTTTGCAGACGTCTGCGCGGCATTCCTGCGCCTGTTGTCCGCGATCTCTCTGTCGGTCAGCTGCACAACGCGCTGGTTGAAGCGCGTAACAGAAAAGAGAAGGTTGCCCGATAGCCGGATTGCCCAGGAACGTGGCTTAGCCTTTCGTTAAAGCCTGGCGGCAATAAATAATGGCCGTTGGTTTCCTCTCACTCGTGGTGTAAGAGTGATATCTGTGCTGATATCAGAAGTAAAACATAAGGGAATAAAGTGAACTGTAAACCGATGCTTTTCGTGCTGGCGATGCTCTCCCTGTCGGCTCAGGCCGCCCAGAGCGGAAAAACGCTTGAGCACAAAGACTGGGAAGTTGTCTGTGATAACACGCTGACCTGCCGCATTGCGGGTTATGCCAAAGAAGAGGATCCGTCCGGCTCCATCCTACTCACCCGAGCCGCTGGACCTGGAACGGAGACAGTGGGAGAAGTAACGCTGGGTGACACCGAAGATGACAGCGAACCGGCGGAAAAGCTGACACTGTGGATTGACGGGAAATCAGCTGGCGAGCTGGTGGCGGCTGATGACAACTGGCGCATGTCGGCCAGTCAGACCTCTGCGGTAATCAACGCCGTCAAAGGCAGCGGGAAAGTCGAATTTAAGGGCGGCACAAAGCCATTCCAGCTTTCTGGCGAAGGCGCTTATGCCGTGCTGCTGAAAGCGGACGACGTGCAGGGCCGTATCGGCACGCCAGACGCGCTCACCAAAAAGGGCAATAAGCCGGAAAGCAGTGTAGCTAAGGCTGTGCCCGCACCGGTTATCCAGGCGGCAAAAACCCTCAGCGGCGAACCCCGTTTGCTGACTGCCTCAGAGAGCGATGCGCTGAAAACCCGACTGCTTTCAACGGTCAATCATAATGACGATGATACCTGTGATAGCCTCTATTCACCGGCAGAAAACAGCGATCCGGAAACCGACGGACTTACGCTTACGCCACTGGATGACACCCACGCTTTGCTTTCGGCGCTCTGCTGGCGGGCCGCGTATAACGAAGGCTATGGCTATTGGGTGATTGATAATCAGCTGAAAGGCAAGCCTGAGCTGGTGACGATTTCCGGATCGGATTACGACAAGGGCGAAATCACCAGTGTGCAGAAAGGCCGGGGCATCGGCGACTGCATGAGCCAGGAAAGCTGGGTATGGGACGGCAAGGCTTTCCGCAAAAGCTATGACGGCGGGACCGGCATGTGTCGTTATATCCATGCGGGCGGCACCTGGGATCTGCCGACGCTGGTGACGGATGTGAAGCCTGTTTCGAGTTAAGGCTTTTGTAATGCCAGTGGCGCCTGAGAGCCGAAGCGATTGCTTTTGTGCGGGCGAGGTTAGGTAAGGAATTTCTGGCAAGGATGTGATGCAGTGTCCATGAGGGTCTAAAAGACGTTTTTTTCAGCAGTTGCACCACTGCCTGCGGATAAGGGTTGCGGAAACAGGGGGTAACGGTATAATCCTCAACGTTTTCCGCATACCCTTCAGTGCCGAAGTGGCGAAATCGGTAGACGCAGTTGATTCAAAATCAACCGCCGCGAGGCGTGCCGGTTCGATTCCGGCCTTCGGCACCAAATATGCAAATTAAAGTCGCTTAAGGGCGGCTTTTTTTGTGTAAAAAATTCCGCTTTGCTTAAGCTCTGTCGCACTTTATCACTTACCCCATGTTCACCTGATACGATCCACATCAACTTAGTGATGTTGATATATGTGCAGGTAAATTCCCTTTCGATATGTTTGTATCGACTCCTACCTCTTAAAAGGATACTTATCATGGTCCTAAGTGAAAGTTCGTTCGGCTAAGCCTGAAGCAAAAGCCTGGAAGCTGACTGACGGCGAAGGCATGGTTTTACTGGTTTACCCTAACAGCACAAAAGATTGGCGGTTTCGTTATCGCTTTAGTTGCCAAGAGAATATGGTGGCGCTGGGGAAATATCCTGATATTTTCCCAGCGGATGCTCGAAGTCTGAGAGACAAAGCGCGTAAGCTGTTAGCTAGCGGCATCAATGCTATCGAGAACAAGGAAGACGTTAAAATAGATTAGGAAGCGATAACGTTTAAAGTGGTTGCTCCTTGCTTTTAGGCCTGTGCAATGAACAATCTAAGCAATAAATATTAAGTAAAATTAGCCTCTTGTACTCCTACAAGTATAGAGGCTTTTTATAATTAATTATGCTCTAAGTTCATCTTTTGCTAATGAATCATATAGGATTTTAGTGAGCGGTGATTCTAAATAATCATCGCTGAGCAACTTGATAAAATGCTTTTGTGATCTTTTAGTCTTGACGATTAGTTGCTTACCATCTTCGCTAATGATCATGACTGTAGAGAGGAATGAATGTTGTTTGACATATTCAATGATTACCGGCACATCAATTTTCCCTAATACTGGGGAATGCTTGGATATTTTAGCAAGTTTCCTTGAAAACGCCATTTCAGAAGAGCTTTTTTCAAGGTGTGAAAGATCTTCAATTAAATTTTAAAAACAAGAAAAGGCTCAAAAACGAGTATGACATTCCCAAACCTGCCACAGATGGTTTTTATACCGTCATTTTTTGGGATTTTGGAGAGGGATATAAAGAAACCGATGGTTATGACAGACTTTGCTTTGATGATATGAAAACCGATATAAATTGTATTGATAAAAATTTTCTAATGATGGTGATATACAGTAAAAAAACAGGTTTGTATTTTCGACTGGATAGTGGGAAATATTATGTAAAGGAAAACGGTGAGATGGAAAAAAGAAAATATGAATAACTCCCGCTCTCGCGTAGAGACAGCAACAAAACCATCCCTTCTTTTCGGCTTGCCTCAAGCCATGCGGCACCAGCAAAGTACCAAAGCGGCTATCCCGACAGAGAGAATAGCGGCAATGCCTTACGCTTGCCTCACCTCCTTTCTATAAGGCGATAGGGTGTAAGGCAACGTAGCAGGTGAGCAAATTACAGGGAGTTTAAAAGAAACAACGTTACATTTTAATAATGGGATATTAACGTAAGGCGTCCATTATGCTCCTTGCGCGGAAACGGCCAAAAATCTGAATTCGGGAAAAACAGACTAATATAATGTTTACACCTTCGTCTGTAAGCGTATTATCCTTATGAATATCGTAATGGACTATTACACAAGGAATGTATCACGATGGCTGCACTACAATTTTCCTGTACCCTATTCAAAACTCAAAAATGGATGGACGACTACGGCGCCAGTGATATGCGCTGCGGCGATCTGACCGAAGCACAGTTAAAAACGCATTATCATCTGGATGATGTTTCCACCAGAGTAAACCCTTACACCCTGACGAAAATCACCCCGTTCACTCAGCCACAGTCTATGTTTTATGGCTCCCGTGGCGCAGGTGAGAAAATTACCCGACAGCAGTGCGCTGCAATCCTGTTTGATGAAATGCGCCACTTATCGCACCTGTTCTCGGTTTATGGTCCGTATAAACATCTAATCAAGCATATGATCACCTATATGCAGTACGGTAACGGTTTACCCTTCACCAGTATGTACCTGGACAGTGCTTTGAAGAAGCATATTCTTAATGACAGCTCTGAGAGCAGTACGTTGTCAAAAATCAAGAACGCTTTAATCGAGAATATTGACTGGACAACTAATACCTATCTAAAAAATAAAAAATGTAAACTAAGAGAGGCGATACTTGATGGTAAACTACCTAAATTTGACCGATTTCAGGATAATATTAACGGGATGGGCATAACAGTTCACGATACATGGGCAACCCACATCATCTTAAAATCACTGCATATTGCTAACGATAGCTATCGGGCAGTGGTACATTACAAAGTACAGGATCACTTCGGCTTAGATGTTAAGGATATTTCGAAGCTAAAATTTAACGCTTTTCGTTTTTTTCGTATCTGGTTTGTGTTACAACGATGCAATACGTTTGCTTTTAAACCTTTTATTACCAATATGGAAGCCACCATAGAAATTACAGGAAACCGTAATGACAGTAAAAAATAAAAAAAATTTTTACGCGCTGCTATTAGTTGCGCTGGGGGTTTTTGGTTATTGCTTTTGGTTGTCAGTGCGTCCGATTGATATTGTTGCAGTTCATCACAGAGAGCATGGATTCAGTTCTATTTTAGTAAGAAACTTTCCTATTACCGATAAAGATAAAATAGGTTGGTGGCTAGAAAATAAGGATATGCTAGAAGGAAAGTATGATATTCCTAAACCTGAGAAAGATGGTTCTTTTACTATTACTTTTTGGCTGTTTGGTGAGGGGTATAAAGAAACTGATGGTTATGACAGGCTATGCTTTAACGATATACTGCCACCGCTAAACTGTATTGATAAAGATGCTGTTTTCTCTGTCAGTAAAAGTAAGAATTTGGGTACGATCTTTATAACATATGATGGAAAATATCAGCTACAAAAAAACGGCGATATAGTTAAGTTCACAGAGGAATTCGAGTTTAAATAACATCCCAGCCCGTAATGTAGTAAAATCACCAGGAGGCAATCCTGGTGGAAAGAAAAGCCGTAACAACATACTATTTATAACACTTCCTTCTACACCTACGAAAGAAAACTGGCGGTAGGGCTATAAAGATTGTTACCTGCATTTGGCACTGAATTATCAGGCTCTACAGGATTGGCAGCACGGTGGCACAATAGAAATACAGAAAATATTAGACATATTACTAACTCAGGATTATGTTGAATATCAGGCTCAGGTCATTTTCATTTTAGGATGAGGCATTATAATAAATAATTCTCATCCAGAGAATGATCAAAGTAGAAGGAACCAGACATGGCATCAAAAGGAAAATTCACTGTTAATGATGCAAATTACTCACCTTTACTCATGTATGGAAAAGGGATGTTTGCAGTAGCCAGATTCACTATGCCACTACAGTCTTGCTGACGTTGATACCAGAAGTGTAGTAAGTCAGACACGCAATTTCATTTTCATTGTCAACAACCAACAATCGACTATTTCGAAGAAAAATATCAGGGCCGGGATGCAGGCCACCGTGGCGAAGGACATAGAGTAGAATATTACAGGGAATCTAAAAGGTACTACGTGGCATTTTAATGATGGGATATTAGTGTAAAGCGTCTATTATGTTCCTTGCCCGTAAACGGCCAAAAATCTGATTTTCGCAAACAGATCAAGACAATGTTTACACCTCCGTCTGTAAGCGTATTATCCTTGTGAATACCGTAATGGACTATTACACAAGGAATGTATCACGATGGCTGCACTACAATTTCCCTGTACCCTATTCAAAACTCAAAAATGGATGGACGACTACGGCGCCAGTGATATGCGCTGCGGCGATCTGACCGAAGCACAGTTAAAAACGCATTATCATCTGGTTGATGTTTCCACCAGAGCCAACCCTTACAGCCTGACGAAAATCACCCCGTTCACTCAACCACAGTCCATGTTTTATAGCTCCCGTGGCGCAGGTGAGAAAATTACCCGCCAGCAGTGCTCTGCTATCCTGTTTGATGAATTCCGCGATTTATCGCGCCTGTTCTCGGTTTATGGCCCGTACAAGCACTTGATCGAAAAGATGATCACCCATATGCAAGATGGCAACGGTTCCCCCTTCAGCTGTATGAACCTCAATAGTGCTTTGAAAGAACATATTTTATCGAATAGTACACCGAACAGTACCCGTCTAAGATTACGTGAGGCTATTGAAAAATATATTGACTGGGAAAGTAAATGCTTTCCGGAAAATGAAAAAAATCAACTAATAAATGCTATCCTGGATGGAAAACTCCCTAAATTTGACCGCTTCCAGGATAATTTAAACGGTATGGGAATCACGGTGCACGATACCTGGGCAACACACATCACCATAAAATCGTTACAAGTTGATAATGACCGCTACCAGACGGTGGTGCATTACAAAGTCCAGGATCACTTTGGCCTTGATGTTGACGATATTTCAAAATTCAGGTTCAACCAATTCCGTTTCTTTCGTATCTGGTTTGTGCTTCAACGATATAATCAGTGTGGTTTTAAGCCCTTTATGACCAATATGGAAGCCACTATAGAAATTACTGGAGACCGCAAGTGAGAACAAAAAATAAGAAAATTATGGCTTTGCTCTTCCTCGCTGGCTGTGTAGTGCTGGGCTACTGGCTTTGGTTGTGTCTGCGCCCGGTTGAAATCGTTGCTGTTCATGAGGATGGTAATCATGCTTCTGTTTTGGTTAAAAATTTTCCATTTACGGATAGGGGGAAAATCAACTGGTGGCTAAAAAATAAAGATCGGTTAGCTGGAACATATAATATCCCTAAACCATCACCCTCTGGTTATTTTACAGTTATTTTTTGGGATTTCGGTGATGGTTATAAAGAAGAGGGGAAATATGACAGGAGATGTTTTAGCGATATGAAAACAAAACTGAATTGTATCGAAAAGGATGCTGTTTTTTCCGTAGATAAAAGCAGAAATTTTGGTCTCACTTTCACGGTGTATGATGGTGATAATTATCGCTTAGACCAGAGTGGTAAAATCATAAAAATCGAATTCGATTAAAATTTAAGTCCTCACATAGTGACAGCAATAGAGTCATCCGGTCTATGCTTCGGTCTCGCGGAGAATGCTTATGATCTGTACGTCGAATAAGCGCTTCTTCCCTGCGACATAACGCAACGATTCCGCCACCTGGCTGACTTTATTTTCCGACCCCCATGGAGCACCGATGGGATATTAATAAGTGGATAGCAGGTTAATTAAAAGAGCTTGCCGTCGTTGCTGCCTGAATAACAGGCGCTAACATTCACAGGCAAACGACATAGGGAGATGTAAGTATGAGCACCAGAAGAGAGATAAAGGACGGGACATTATTTGACGTATTTGACAGAGGCATCGTTTACATCGAGTTATTGGGCTGGATTGATATGGGTCATATAGTCACGCTGATAAAGTTTTTGACCGCTTTCAGGATAACTTTAACGGCATGTGTATAACTGTCCAAGATACCTGGGCAACACACATCACTATAAAATCGTTACAGGTTGATAATGGCCGTTACCGGGCGGTGGTGCATTACAAAATTCAGGGTCACTTTGGCCTTGATGTTGACGATATTTCAACATTCAGGTTCAACCAGTTCCGTTTATTTCGTGTCTGGTTTGTGCTACAGCGATATAATCCGTTTGGCCTTAAGCTCTTTATGAACAATATGGAAGCCACCATAGAAATTACAGGAAACCGTAATGACAGCAAAAAATAAAAAAATGTTTTACGCGCTGCTTTTAGTTGCGCTGGGGGTTATTGCTTTTGGTTGTCAGTGCGTCCGATTGATATTGTTGCAGTTCATCACAGAGAGCATGGATTCAGTTCTATTTTAGTAAGAAATTTTCCTATTACCGATAAAGATAAAATCGGTTGGTGGCTAGAAAATAAGGATATGCTGAAAGGAAAGTATGATATTCCTAAACCTGAGAAAGATGGTTATTTTACTATTACTTTTTGGCTGTTTGGTGAGGGGTATAAAGAAACTGATGGTTATGACAGGCTATGCTTTAACGATATACTGCCACCGCTAAACTGTATTGATAAAGATGCTGTTTTCTCTGTCAGTAAAAGTGAGAATTTGGGTACGATCTTTATAACATATGATGGGAAATATCAGCTACAAAAAACGGCGATATAGTTAAGTTCACAGAGGAATTCGAGTTTAAATAACATCCCAGCCCGTAATGTAGTAAAATCACCAGGAGGCAATCCTGGTGGAAAGAAAAGCCGTAACAGCATACTATTTATAACACTTCCTTCTACACCTACGAAGGAAAACTGGCGGTAGGGCTATAAAGATTGTTACCTGCATTTGGCACTGAATTATCAGGCTCTACAGGATTGGCAGCACGGTGGCACAATAGAAATACAGAAAATATTAAATATATTACTAACTCAGGATTATGTTGAATATCAGGCGCAGGTCATTTTCATTTTAGGATGAGGCATTATGATAAATAATTCTCATCCAGAGAGTGATCAAAGCAGAAGGAACCAGACATCGCATCAAAAGGAAAATTCACTGTTAATGATGCAGATTACTCACCTTTACTCATGTATGGAAAAGGGACGTTTGCAGTGGCCAGATTCACTATGCCAGTACAGTCTTGCTGACGTGGATACCAGAAGTGTAGTAAGTCAGACACGCAATTTCATTGTCAACAACCAACAATCGACTATTTCGAAGAAAAATATCAGGGCCGGGATGCAGGCCACCGTGGCGAAGGACATAGAGTAGAATATTACAGGGAATCTAAAAGGTACTATGTTACCATTTTAATAATGGGATATTAACGTAAGGCATCCATTATGCTCATTGCCCGGAAACGGCCAAAAATCTGAATTTTGGCAAAACAGACTAATACAATGTTTACACCTCCGTCTGTGAGCGTATTATCCTTGTGAATACCGTAATGGACTATTACACAAGGAATGTATCACCATGGACGCACTACAGTTCCCCTGCACCCTATTCAAAACCCAAAACAGGATGGATGACTACGGTGCTACAGATTTGCGCTGCGGCGATCTGACCGAAGCAAAGTTAAAATCTCATTACCAGCTGAATTATATATCTGACCAGGTTGATCCTTACACGCTGACCCGGCGTTCTTCAATGGATCGTCCTCAATCCATGTTCTGCTGCAATCTGCGCGGCCAGGGTGAAAAGATTACCCACCAGCAGTGTGCCGACATGCTGTTTGATGAATTCCGCCTGTTATCCCGTAAATTCTCTCTTTGCGGACCGTACCGCTTCCTGATTGAAAAAATGATTACTCACATGCAGAACTGTAACGGTAAATCCTTTTGTGATATGTCGCTGAACAGTGCATTAAAAGAACATATTATTCGGGATAAAACAAAAAATAGTACATACTTGTTATTAAAAGAAGCCTTCGGCATAAATATCGATTGGGAAAATAAATGTTATCCCCGAAATGAATTAGACAAACTGAGAGATGCAATATTAAAGGGTAAATTACCTAAATTTGATAGGTTTCAGGATAATTATAACGGTATGGGTGCCACCGTTCATGACACCTGGGCAACACATATCATCCTTAAATCACTGCACATCGATAATGACCGATGCCGGGCAGTGGTGCATTACAAAATATAGGATCATTTTGGCCTTGATAGTGACGATATACTGAAAACAAAATTCAGTCAGTTTCATTTCTTCCGCATCTGGTTTGTGCTTCAGCGATATAGTCAGTTTGGCTTTAAGCCATACTTGACCAATATGGAAACGATTGTAGATATTACTGGTGAACGCAATGAAAATTAATGGTAAGAAAGTGCTGTGTTCAGCATTATTCATTGGCTGCGCTCTGCTGGGTTACTTATTTTGGTTGTTGTTACGTCCCGTTGAGATCATGGCTGCTCATCAAAAGCGAAATTATAGCGATATTTTAGTGCGAAATTTTCCATTAACTGAGCAAGGGAGAATTAATTGGTGGTTGAAAAACAAGAAAAAGCTAAAAGATGAGTACGACATCCCCAGGCCTGCCAAAGATGGTTTTTATACCGTCATTTTTTGGGGTTTTGGAGAGGGATATAAAGAAACCGATGGTTATGACAGACTCTGCTTTGAAGATATGAAAACAGATATAAACTGCATTGATAAAAATTCTCTAATGATGGTGGTGTACAGTAAAAGAACAGGTTTGTATTTTCGACTGGATAGCGGAAAATATTATGTAAAGGAAAACGGTGAGATGGAAAAAAAGAAATACGAATAACTCCCGCCCTCGCGTAGGAACAGAAACAAAATCATCCCTTTTTTGCGGCTTGCTCCAGCCATGCAGAAGTAGCAAATTGCCAAAGAGGCTAACCCGAGGGAGAGAAAAGCGGCAACGGCTTACGCTTGCCTCACCGCCTTTCTATAAGGCGATAGTGTGTAAGGCAACGTAGCAGGTGAGAAAATTACAGGGAATCTAAAAGTAACAACGTTACATTTTAATAATGGAATATTAACGCAAGGCGTCCATTATGATCCTTGCCCGGAAACGGCCAAAAATCTGAATTCGATTAAAACAGACTACTACAATGTTTACACCTCCGTCTGTAAGCGTATTATCCTTGTGAAAGGCCCAAAGGACGATAACACAAGGAATGTATTCTCATGGCTGCACTAAAGTTTCCCTATACCCTATTCAAAACCCCAAACTCGACCGCGTGCTGCAGAGATACAGTCAGTTTGGTTTCACACCTTTTATGACCAATATGGAAGCCACCATAGAGATTACTGGAGACCGCAAGTGAGAGTAAAAAATAAGAAAACTATGGCTTTGCTCTTCCTGGTTGGCTGTGTAGTGCTGGGCTACTGGCTTTTGTTGTGTCTGCGTCCGGTTGAAATCGTTGCTGTTCATGAGGATGGTAATCATGCTTCTGTTTTAGTTAAAACCTTCCCATTTACGGATGAAGGAAAAATAAACTGGTGGCTAAAAAATAAAAATATGCTGAAAGAAAAATATAATATCCCTAAACCATCACCATCCGGAAGTTTTACTGTTATCTTTTGGGGTTTTGGGGATGGATATAAAGAGGAAGGGAAATATGATAGGCGCTGTTTTGATGATATGAAAACAAAAGCAAATTGCATTGAAAAAAATGCCGTATTTGCTGTCAGACAGTATCACGATGATGATGTTATTTTTGCTACTTACGAGGGTAGATACTCGTTAAAAAATAGCGACATTATAAAAGATGAATTCGATTAGAACTGCGTCCCTCGCGCAAGGACAGCAACAAAATCAACCCTTTTTTCTGGTTTGATCCAGCCATGCGGAATAGGAAAATGCCAAAGAGGCTATCCTGATGGAGAGAAAAGCGGCAACGCCTTACCGCCTGCCTAATTCACGTTATGTAAGGCAATGATACAAATGAGCATGTTACAGGAAATCGTAATGAAGGCTAAAATTCATAAAACGCTTTACGTGCTACTATTGGTTGCTGTGGGGTTTTTTGGTTATTGCCTTTGGGTATCATTTCGGCCAGTAGAAATTGTTGCAGTTCATCACAGAACGAATGGCTTTAGCTCTGTCTTAGTAAGAAACTTCCCGTTCACTGATAGAGGGAAAATTACCTGGTGGCTAAAAAATAAGGCGATGTTGAAAGAAAAGTATGATCTTCCAAAACCTGCTAAAGATGGTGATTTTACTGTTACGTTCTGGCTATTTGGCGACGGTTATAAAGAAGGGGATGGCTATGACAGCCTATGCTTTGAAGATATGAAACCGCTAGCTAACTGTATAGATAAAAATAAGGTTTTTACTGCTGAAAACGACAGGAATAGAGATGTCTTGTTTGTGGTTAAGAATGGGGTTTATCGTATTGATGAAAACGATGAGATCGTAAAAGAGAATTCGTTATAACTTCTCAATCTTTGTCCGTAAAGTAATCATATCCTTCAGGGGCCTACCCCAAAAAAGGCACTTTAATGTATTAGTTCAGACCTGATCTAACAGTTTCCGGCTTTTTCATACAGGTGTCTGTCAGATGAGGTCTGAGCTAATATGCATTAACAGAATCATGCTGGTGATAATGATGAACACCGCATCCAGATTCGAAGGCCTGCAAAGTCTGCGTTCATTCTCATGGTACACAGATAGTGGTTTTAGTGGTGAAGATTTGGTGTCCGATCTGTTCGGGTTTTATCGGGCTATCATACCGGGTCGGTATGGCTATCGTCTCAAGCCAGTCAGCTTTGATTCAACGGTTCGCCGCTGGGACTACTACGGGGCTATCGGCTCCCATAAAAATCATGGATTCCGTCCGATTCTTTTCCTGATCCAGATGAATAATGCGTGCGACATCAGCCGTATAAGGTAAATTTTCCGCATTTTATGACCTGGCTCAGGCCGTGGAACGACTTCACATCTTGAATCGTTAAGGTAGTTACCAATGATGGGACATCACTTTCATTCATGGGGGCAAGACACTGAAAAACCTGTTTAAGTGGTCCGCGCTTGTGTCTGCTACCGTCCTCATTCTCATTGGCTTGTTTGTCTGGCTTGTTGCATCTGGCTCTGATGAAACGACTGTCTATAAAGAAAATGATTTCTTTAACTACCACATACTGACAGACCCGGACATTGAAAACGCCCCGCGTATAACGGACAACTACTACTTTGAATCGCATCCCGGTGACGGTTATTCACCGTCAAATAGCATCGTATTTAAAGGGGCTACAGATACTGCATCGCTTCACGCTTATCTCGAAAAGCTGGGATACGTGAAGCAAAATCGCAGTCTGGGCGAGAAGGAAATATGGGCAAGGCCTGATCAGTTGGATGGGGATCAGTTCTATCTGTACTTTAATCCCACAACCCATGAGGTTGAGCTGACTAAGGTTCTGAATAATTGAGTTACCTGAACGGGACATGGTTGTGGCGATGCCGGTCTCTGCCGCTGGTCATCGCGCTGTTGCTGACAGGATGCGCCCACTCTGACGCACTGTGGACGGTCACGCATGACCTCTGCATGAATAACTATCACTACCGTCGTGATCCGGCACCCTGCCAGCAAATCTATCTGCCGCAGGACAGCAACCAGGGCTACAGCATCATCCAGAATCCTCGCCACAGGCTGCACTTTATTCTGGTGCCCACGGTGGCAATGTCCGGCATTGAGAGCATTGCGCTGACGCGCCCCGGACGTCCCGATTATTTCGGCTACGCCTGGTTAATGCGCTATCGTCTGATGGCGGCCTATGGTGCTGAAGTGCCTGAGGATCGGCTCGGCATGGCGCTGAATTCCGCTTATGGCCGCAGCCAGAATCAACTGCATATTCATCTGACCTGCCTGCGGGAGGATGTCTATCGCCAGCTTCAGGCCGAGCGTCCCTATATTAATAATGACTGGCGACCCTTACCCGATCGGTTGCTGAATCACACCTATTATGCCCGTCGCGTTATGCAGCCGACGGCGATGGGGATCTATCCTGTCTCCTCCGTGGCACGCCATTTCCGGCTGTCGCCACCGCAGCTGGCGGAATCTGGTGTGGCGCTCATCCCGGCGATGTTCTCGGGAGAAAAAGGGTTTATCCTGCTCACCACCCGGCGCGGCTGGGATAAGGGCAATCGGGCGTCCGTTGAGTCACTACTGGATAAACGCTGCGCTATTCTTTCAACGCCGCCAGCTGACGTTTCAGCCGCCGAGTAACCAAACCTCATCACCCTGAATCCTCCACCGACCCAGCCACACTGCTGTAACCAAATCTTCTCCCAGCACGAACCCGGCTGAAGAGGACGATCACCCGCCCAGAAAAACCAGCCCATGGCTCATGCTGCAATGAAAGGCCAGCGCCCCACTTGCTGCCAATGGCATCCTGTTACGCACACGTCATAAATTCCCATCTCTCAAACAGAGTCATCGACAGCGGGAAACTTCTGGTAGAATGCCGATAAAATGAAACAGTGTTTCATTTATTGAAAATCATCGGAGGCAATATGTCCAAAAATGCAGCATTACTCCTGGCTACAGGATTTGAAGAGGCAGAAGCGTTTATTATTCTCGATATACTCAGCCGGCTTGGCATCACAGTCACCACCGTTGCCTGTCAGCCTCAGCGCGAGATCGTCAGCTACCACGGTGCCGTCATTAAAGCAGATAAGCTGATTGAAGAATTACAGGACTCACATTTATTCGATGCACTGATCATGCCTGGCGGGCCTGAAGGTTCTAAGAACCTGGCCGCCAGTCCTGCTGTTGCTGCCTTAATTCAGCGGCATGATGAAGCCGGAATGTTAATTGCGCCCATCTGCTCCGCCGCCGCCCGGGTGCTGGGTGGCAATAACCTTCTGAAAGGCCGTCGCTACACCTGTTCAGGTGAACTGGGGCTTGCGGTAACAGATGGCGAGTATGTGATGGAGGATGTGGTGGAGGATGGCAATCTGCTCAGTGGCCGGGGTCTGGGTGTCGCCTTCGATTTTGCACTAACGCTTGCTCAGCGTCTCACCGGTAATAAAGGCGCGGTCGATTTCCAGGCTGAACATATCTATTACCGTCCGTGGCTGAACAGGTCGCCTCGCTAAACGCCCCTGAATTTCAGTCAGTCGCACAGAGCGCTGATTATTGTGATGCCAGCAAAAGAGACACCGAATCCTCAGTGTCTCTTTGAATCGCAGCCGGGTCCACTAACGACTGGCAACTGGCTTACCGATACAGCGCCGCTTTCCCCACCGAACTAAACAGCGCCATCTTCGCCGCGACCACTTCAATCGCCGCCTGCATCGTCTTGATAAACAGAGAATCAGATTCATATCCGCCCGATATAGTGAGATCTGATAGTGATTTATCAGACCCGTCCACAGGTGACCAGAAGGGTGAAACCAATCTCAGGAGGCTAACAGCAAAATAAGCGCTGATGTTTTTATAGGCAAGCTCATGCTAAACTTAATAAAAGTTATTAAATGTTATTAACCGAGGTGATCCCTATGGGTTCTCTTACAAAACAGACTATTAGCGCACAGATACCCACCGAGCTGGCTAATGCTGTAGAAAATCTGGCTGTAGAGCTGGATCGTTCTAAAAGCTGGATCATTAAGGAAGCGTTAACCACTATGCTGGCTGAAAGAGAACGGCGACATCAGAGCATTCAGGCTGGTCTTGCCGATGTGGATGCCGGGCGTGTAGTCAGTCACGCGGACATGGTTGAATTTGGTCATCGTTTAAAGAAAAGCTGATAAATGGAAATTTACTGGACGCTTAAAACAGGATGACCTGGAACGCATCTACCGTTTTGCTCTGCAGTATAGCCGCCAGCATGCTGACGATGTCCTGGACCGCCTGATAACTGGCAGCGCTGGCCTCAAAGCACACCCAGCAATCGGCATAGAGCAGGTCCGATATGAACCTCGTGAAGTTCGAAAGGTGATACTGGATGACTACGAGATTCACTACGAACGTCGTGACAATGCCATCTACATTGTGGATCCCTGGCATACGAAAGAAGAGCGATGAGCAGATCTCTTTTCGTTGATGAGTGGTGCTTGCTGGCCTGAAATTTTTTAAAACTCACCTCTCAAACTCCGGAAAAAGGCACCGATCCATCAGTGCCTTTCCCAATCTCAACTCCCACACAATCTCTTACCGATACAGCGCCGCTTTCCCCACCGAACTAAACAGCGCCATCTTCGCAGCCACCACTTCACCTGCTGCCTGCATCGGTTTAACAAACAGCGAATTAGGTTCGTGTCCGCCCTGTTTTAGCTCCTGCTCCAGCGCCACGAAAAACGCCTTCTTCATGTCGCTGGAGATATTGATTTTACCGACGCCATAACGGATCGACTCCACGACCTCGCTGTCTTTGTTGCCCGAACCACCATGCAGCACCAGCGGAATATCCACCACCTTACGGATCTGCTGCAGGCGCTCGATATCCAGCTTCGGCTGCTTCCCTTTGGGGTAAAGGCCATGAGAGGTGCCGATAGCGACCGCCAGCGTATCGGTGCCGGTTTCACGCACAAAGGTTTCCGCCTGCTGCGGATCGGTATACAGAATCTCGTTACTGCCGCCTTCACCGCTGCCTTCCGCCACACCGATGGTGCCCAGCTCTGCTTCCACGGAGACATTAATCGTGTGTGCTATCTCGACAATCTTCTTCGTCAGCGCAATGTTCTGCTCAAAAGGATGAGACGAGGCATCAATCATTACCGAGGTAAAACCGGCGTAGATTGCTTTCATTACCTCTTCCAGCGAACGGCCATGGTCCAGATGGATCACCACCGGCACCCGCGCCTGAATCGCCAGCGTCCGCAGATAGCCAATAAACTCCGGGCCGGTGAAGGCCATCTCTTCAGGATGGATCTCCAGAATCAGCGGTGAATCCAGTCGCTCGGCTGTCTCAACCGCCACGCGTCCAAATTCCGCGCTGGCGATGTTGAATGCACCGACACCAAACTGATGCTGTTGTGCAACGCTGAGCAGATCTTTCATGTTGTAAAGCATAGGTTTTATCCTTGTTGTTCAGGAACGGAGATATCTTTTTTCAGAAACAGCAGGATCAGCGCTGTCAGCAGACTGCCTGCAGCAATCGCAAACAGATAAGCCATGACATGACTGATCACATTAGGAATGAAGATGACGAAAATGCCGCCGTGTGGGGCGCGGGAAGCACAGCCCAGCATCATGGACAGGGCGCCTGCGAGGCCGGAGCCCGCCACAATGGCCGGGATGACGCGCAACGGATCGGCGACCGCGTAAGGGATCGCGCCTTCGGTAATAAATGAAAGGCCGAGGATGTAGGTGACTTTGCCAGTTTCGCGCTCCTGCTCGGTAAACTTACGGCGGAACAGGGTGGTCGCCAGCGCGATACCCAGCGGCGGCACCATGCCCGCCGCCATACAGGCGGCAATCGGTCCGTAGATCCCGCTCGACATCAGGCCAATCGCAAACATACAGACGGTTTTATTCAGCGGGCCGCCCATATCAAAGGCCACCATCATGCCGAACAGCAGGCCGAGAAGGGCGGCGTTAGCGTTACCCAGAGAACTCAGGAAGTCGGTCAGCCAGCCGAGCAGCATTTTGATCGGCTCACCAATCAGCAACGCCATCAGTGCACCGGTCAGCAGCACACTCAGCAGAGGCACAATCAAAATCGGTTTCAGGCCGGCGACCGCTTTGGGCAGATGGATATGGTTATTGATCAACAGCGTGATATATCCGCCCAGGAATCCCGCAATCAGCGCACCGAGGAAGCCGGAACCGGTGTGAATCGCCATCATCCCGCCCACGGCGCCCGCCACGATGCCCGCTTTGCCGCTGATAGACTGGCTGATCCCCAGTGCCAGAATCGGCAGCATCAGGGCAAAGGCCGAACCGCCGCCGATGTCAGAAAGCATCTTCGCTATCGGGCTGAAATTCGCGTCCCCTGGCGTGGCCGCCGTAATCCCGAATGAAAAACTCAGGGCGATCAGGATGCCGCCCGCCACCACAAACGGGATCATCAGGTTCACGCCGGTGATCAGATGCACATAAATCTCTGACATCCACGAACGGGAACCCGACGCCTCTCTGCCATGGTTAGCGGGTTCAGACGCATTAGTCTGTGGGACGGAGTCAACCAGCCTGGGGGCCAGCTCACCGTTAACAATCGCGCTGAGCAAGCCTTCAGCATCCTTCGCAGCACGGGTAACGGGCACTTCAATCACATTTTTGTGCTGGAAGCGCGCCATCTCAACTTTCTTATCTGCGGCGATCAACACCACGTCGGCCCGATGAATATCGTCGTCGCTGAAAATATATTCGCTTTCAATCGCGCCCTGGGTTTCAACTAATACATTCAGGCCCAGTTTCTTAGCCGCTTTTTTTAAATTACTTTCGGCAAGGTAGGTGTGGGCGACACCTGTAGGACAGGCGGTAATGGCAATGATGTTCATAAACGTTCTCCAGTGAAAATTTTATATTTATGTTTTTCGGTCTGAAGGGATGGCTACAACCTGGGATACCTCCTTAATTTTTTTTATTTCATAATGCTCTCCGGTTTATTCAGGCTCCCGAGCGGGATAACAGTAAATGAAACATCTCTTCGCGATGCGGGACAGTAAGTAATTGCTCAACCACATCTTCATCACCTAACGCGATGGATATTTTGGCGAGCATTTTGATATGGCCGACATCTTTATCGGACTCTTTCACCGCAAAGAGAATAACCAGCCGGACTTTGGTCCCATCGATAGTCTCCCACGGAATGTCGCGGCGTAAACGGCCCACGGCAATACGGGTCTTTGCCACAGCAGCAGATTTACCGTGCGGAATCGCAATGTGGTTTTCAAATCCGGTGGAGCCTAATTCTTCACGCAGATAAACATCGTTGAGAAATGCAGCTTTATCGGTGACTGCCCCGGTCTGGCAGAGCAGATCGGTCAGCTGAGAAATAATCTGTTCTTTCGTCTGGCAATCGACATCGAGAATAATACATTCTTCTATCAGGACTTCATTAATAGCCACGGCTGTCGTCATTTTGCTTCTCCATTATTAATTAATCGAATTCGATACCAGACACTCCGTTACTCTTGCGATATCTTTCGCCGAAAATAGCGCTGAGACATAGACCACTGGTTTTTCCAGCGGCTCCAGCCGGATAGTGGAAATCACCACGTCACACTCATGTCGTTTCAGGGAATCTGCGATATTTTTCCCTGGCACGATGTCGATAATCTTCCAGTCAGGAAAGGCGCGGATAATCCGCCCGTAAAGCAGCTGCGAGGTGCCCAGCCCGCTGGAGCAGACCAGCAATACCCGTTTTACCTTGATGCTGTTTTCGATGGCGGCCTGAATATGCACCGTCAGGTAAGCCACCTCATCGTCACTGATTTCATCCAGGTTGTACTCCTGCGTCAGTTGGTTGATCACCGCTTTGACGGCGGCGAACACCGTTCCCAACTCGGTCTGGATATCATGCAGCAGCGGATTTTTAATCCGGATGTGATATCTGAGGCGGTTCAGCATCGGCTTGATATGCGAGGATAGTGAAGCCTGCAGATTCTGGTCAGTGGTGATTTCGATGTTGATGCGCTGCGCCACCCGCGCAATCAGCGCCTCAGCGAAGCGGGTTTCACGTTCCGAAATCAGTGCGTCATCGTGCTGGGGCGTCTCGCCGCCCGCCTTACCGGAGGAGACCAGATACTGATAGATAGAGTGAGTCTCCTCGGCCACCAGCACGGTGTTGTATGCGGTTTCGATGCGCTCTATCACCGCCAGCGAAACCTGCCAGGCGTGGTGATCGCTGATCCGACTCATGGTCACCGCGCGGGCATCCGTCCTGTGCATCGGCGAGTGACTTCGGTGGATCAGCACCAGAATATGGGTAAATAAATTAATGTAGTAAGGATCGCTTATCGTATAGTGCAGCTGCTGTTCAATGAAATTAATTAATTGCAGGGTAAAGTGGACAGCCTGCTGACCAAATTTCTCTGAAAGCTCCTGCAACGTGCTTTCATCCAGACGGCTTTCCATCATGTCCTGATGGTTATAAATTGATTTTAACACCAGCGCTTTCATCGCCATGCGAATATTATGGTCGCTGCCTTTTATGCTGGTTCCGACGCGGCTTTTTAATAAGGTTAAATCAAACTGATGTAACCAGGTTTCTAATGTTTTTAAATCATTCACTATCGAAGCGCGGCTGATAAAATATTTATCCGCCAGTTCGCTGATGGAGGAACTTTTTGGCGACAGCATTAATAAATCAGAGGCTATTTTCAGCATCCTGAAGTTACTACTGAAATCATCCACCTCCGTTGAGAAAATCCGGCGAGCGGCAATTTCAGACTGCGCATCAGCGAATTTAATTGTGATCCCTCTCCCACTTTTACCGCTGAGGTTGATTCCCTGCTCAGAGAGTTTCTCGTTAATATCGGCGATGTCACGGCGTAAAGTGCGGGTGGTGATGGCTGTTTTTTCTGAAATAGAGCGCAGGCTCACATAACTGTTATGAGAAATAAGCTGTCGCATAATTGTCAGTTGCCGCTCAGTCAGCGCCTTTATCATCATAAGGTTCCGCTTAATCAGTTATTCACCTTGTCAGTTATCATCTAAGCAAAGGCACTAAGCCATGTAAATATTAAAACATGGCCACAACCCAGTGGACTGACTGACCACCGTGAAGGACATTTTTTAAATATTCTGAGAGGAGGTTAAAGAATATCGGGATAGGGAAGGGGGACAATAGGTTGATTGCCTGATGGGTATGACAGTGCTGTGTGCTGGTGTTTACTGCCCCCTCTGCAGGGGCAGTAAAACTTACTTTACCTCTCCCGCAGCGCTTCCTTCGCGCGGTTAAGCGGCTTCATCAGATACTCCATGATGGTTTTACTGCCGGTATGAATTTCACCCATCGCGATCATGCCAGGATAAACCGGAAACTTTTTGCCCTTTTTATTGACCAGATAATCCTTATCGGTGCGGATGTAGACACGGTAATAGTACTGGTCGCGATGCACTTCATCCTGAATGGTGTCAGGTGAGATAGAGGCTACTTTGCCCTCCAGACCGCCATAGATGTTGTAGTCATACGCCGTCAGTTTCACCACGGCACGCTGGCCCGGTGTGATAAAGGCGACATCGCGCGGGGCAATCTGCGCCTCAATCATCAGTTGTTCATCCAGCGGCACAATCTCCATCAGATTGCCGCGCTGTGGAATAACGCCGCCAACCGTATTGACCTCGATATCTTTAACAATGCCTCTGACTGGCGTAACAATCACCGTGCGAGTCAGCGAGTCAGCGCGTCCGATAATAATCGAGCGCTGAGACGCCGCTTCGGCATTGGCTTTCGCGAGCTCTTCACGTGCCTGAACAATATAGTGATTCTCTGCGTCGTTGAGCTTGTTTTGCAGATCGTTCGCCTGGCGTTTCAGGCGCAGCACTTCCACATTACTGGCCGCGCCTTTTGCCACCAGGGAAGAGGTCAGATTTAGCTCACGGTTTATCAGGCTCAGCGCTTCGGTCAGGCCGCTGATGGTTTTGCTGTAGTTCTCCCGCCGCGAGTGGTAAAGCGCCGTCTCAGCGGCCACTAATGGCGGATCGGCTAATACCTCTTTCGGGAAAATCAGCGGTGTACCAGCGGTCTCAGCCTGCAAGCGCGCCGCGGTTGCCAGCGCAGCCCGTAAATGTGAGGTGCTTTCCTGCACACCCGAGTCAATCTGGGTTGGATCCAGCAGGGCCAGTATCTGACCCACCTCAACCACGTCGCCCTCGTGAACCTTCAGCTCTTTGAGGATCCCGCCCTCCAGCGACTGGATGATCTGCTCGTGTGAGCTTGGTACGACTTTGCCGACACCGACGGTGACTTCATCCAGTTCGAAATTCGAAGCCCAGATAAAGAACAGCAGCAGCATGACCAGCACTGACATAATAATCAGACCGCCGGACGAGGGGCGTTTACGGGAACGCTGATGCTTCTTTTTACGGAATAAGGAGAAAATCATGCCTGTGCTCCCTGCGGTTTAACATTTACTTTGCCCTGATGAGGCGCGGTGCTGGCTTCGGGCCGGGTGACCAGCATCTCTGCTTTCGAGCCATCCCGCGCAATTCTGCCTTTGTCGATCAGCATGATGCGGTCAACCAGCTGCAATACCGCCGGGCGGTGAGTGGCTATGATCAGCGTCCGGTTACCCATCCACGTCATCAGCCGCTCAATCAGATGCTTTTCAGCGACGTCATCCAGCCAGGCAGTAGGTTCATCCAGCAGCAGCACGCTGGGCTGGCGGAGCAGGGTACGCGCCAGTAACAGCTGCTGACGCTGTCCGCCAGACAAGCCTTTCCCTCCTTCCTGCAACAGGTAATCCATGCCTTCAGGCAGACGCTGAATAAAGTCGAGGGCTCCACTGATCTCCAGTGCCTGCTGCATCTCCTCTTCCGTTGCCAGCGGCATGCCCAGGCGTAAGTTCTCGCGAATTGTGCCGTAAAAGAGCGAAGAGGTCTGAGTGAGCAGCCCGACATCACGCCGCACATCCAGCGGATCGATAGAGGAAAGACGCACGCCATCCAGCAGCAGTGCACCTTCGCCCGGCTGCAACAGGCCCGCCATCAGTTGCAGCAGCGTTGATTTGCCGGATCCATTACGCCCCAGCAGCGCCACTTTCTCACCGGCTTTAATCGTCAGATTCTTCACCGTCAGCACCGGGTCAGGGGAGTTCGGGTCGTAGCGATAGATGACGTCGGAGAGGGCATATTCGCCGTTAATGCGCGGGCGATGAACCCGGATGCTGCGCTCTGGCTGATCGACCTCGCTGTTGAGCAGGTTCTCCAGTCCTTCACGCGCCACTTTGGCCTGCTGCCAGCGGCCAAATATCATCGCCAGTTGTCCCAGCGGTGCCATCATGCGTGACGCCAGCATGGAACAGCCAATTAACACGCCGGTAGAGAGGTCGCCACTCATGGCAAAGAAGGCGCCCACCAGCACTACGCCCACGTAAGCAATAGTCTGAACTTCGCTGGTCCAGCTCATTAGCAGCCCACTGATAAAACGCTGCTTTTGCGAAGATTGACTGATTACCTCGTTGAGGTGATTCCACTGGTTCTGAAAGTAGGGCTCTGCGCGCAGCAGCTTGATGTCATCCATGCCCTGTACGGTCTCAACCAGCATGGCGCTGCGTACCGCAGACTCGCGCATGGTCGCTTTAGAGAGCTTCGCCAGTGAACCCTGTGCCAGCAGGCCCGGAATAACAATCAGCGGAATCGCCGCCAGCGGAACCAGCACCAGCCATCCACCCAGTAACCAGAGGATAAAGAGAAAGATGATTAAAAAAGGCAGATCGGCAATCGCAGAAATGGTTGTCGAGGTAATCATTTCACGGATCTGTTCCAGCTCGCGGATCTGGGCAATAAACGATCCGGTCGATTTGGGACGCTGATCGTTACGGATACGTAAAGCGTGACCAAAGACGCGATCGGATATGCGCAGGTCCGCGCTTTTACCCGCCATATCAGAGATATGCGTGCGGATAATGCGCATCACAAAAACGCAGGTCAAGGCTATCATTACGCCACCGAACAGCACCCAGAGTGAGGGAACGGACTGGGAAGGGATTACGCGGTCATACACCTGCATGGTGAACAGCATCGCGGAGAGACCCAGCACGTTGGAGATCAGCGACGCAAACATCACGTTTACATAGGCTGGCCACTCCCGAAGAATCGTTTGCCACAGCCAGTCAGCACGATGCGGTTTGATGTAGTCATCTACCCGAGCATCTGGCACTGAGGACTCCGGCTTCGCCAGCAGTACGCGCTGCGCATGTTGCGACAGCTCTTCAATACTTAACGTGGTCTGCAGCTGTTTTTCACCGCTCAGCATTACGCTGACTTTGCCCTCTTCGCCGATAGTGGTGATGACGCCGACGCCGCGGGAACCAAAATCGACGATCAGCGGCATCCGCCAGGGATTGAGCTGCTCCGGATCAAACTCATCGAAAATGACCAGCAGGCCGAGCTGGCGGGCCATATTTTCAATCAGCGCATCCTGTGAAAGGTGCTGCATATGCCATTCCGCTTCTCCTTTCACCCGTTCAGGTGAACCATCAAGCCGGTAATGTTTAGCCACCAGCAGCAGCGCTTCAAGCCAGGGGGTATAAGCCTTTTTTGCCTCAGGCTGGGCTGAAGCACTCTCCCTGTCAGATATCGTGTTCATTATCATCTTCTCTTCTTAGCTGACAGAATTACGGCGCAATGCGCAGTCCCTGGATCACTTTATTATTTAAATCAAACGCGTCGCGGGCCATTCCGGTCACCACCAGATAATTAACGGAGGAGGCCCACAGATCGCAACGGGCGTTAATTAAATCCTGCCGGGCGCGACTTATTTCCTGTTCGGCATTGAGTAAGTCGAGAACATTTCGATTACCTAAAGATAAATATTGTTCCCGGTACAGGGCGCGCGTTTCCATAATGGTTTTCATCCGGCTGCTCAGTAACGTGATGTTTTTTTGCAATCCCTTAACGCTCTGGAAATAATTTCGTTGCTGATCGCTAATCTCCAGTTTCTTACTGGCAATAGTGGTCCTGGCTGCTTCCAGCGCTCTGGCACTGGCGCTTTCCTGCGCCACTAATGCACCGCCCTGATAAAGCGTGCTATTTACGGAAAGGTAAACGTTCTGGTACTGGCTATGGCGCTGATAATCCGCAATGTCGCCGATATATTTATTGGTGTTGGCTTCAAGCGATAAAGTGGGGTAGCGCTGCGCTTTGTAATTACGTAACTCTGCCAGGGCGACGGCAGCATCTGCCTGGGCCACTAAAATGGTCGGGTTACGGTTTAAATCGATCCTGGCGCTTTGACGCTCAATCAGGGGCAACAGGGAGACCGGCGCGGATATTTTCTTCTCTGCGACCGGCTGACCGAGTAGCGATTGCAGATGGTATTTCTGCTGCTCCAGTTTGATTTCAAGATCCAGCTGTGACGCCTGTGCGGCTTCAACGCGCGCCTGGGCCTGAACCGGATCCACACGGGTGCTGGCACCTGCCTCGGCACGCATTTGCGTCAGAGCCAGGATATCACGCAGGGCTTTGACTTCTTTCTTCGCATTATCGAGCAGCTGCGTAGAACGATAAACTTCATTCAGCGCCAGTGCGGTTTGCTCAATAATGGTATCGATCTGCATCAGGACAGTGGCCTGCTGGCGCAGATATTTCGCGCTGGCCTGATCGACCGCGCTGCCGGTTTTACCAAAGTCATAGAGCATCTGAGACAGGCCTACTGTGGCAACGTGACCACTGCCCTCATCCTGTTGACGGCCCGAGGTGATACCCGCTTTTATGGCCGGAAGATAGCCCGCTTTAGCCCCATCAATGGTGAATTCTGAAGACTCTAAGGTTGCAATGCTGCTGCTGATGGAGGGATGATGATTAACTGCCAGTTGAATGGCTGCCTGCCAGTCAGCTGGAAAAGATTCGGCCGCATGCGTGTCAGCAGGCTGCATATCAATTTCTGCCGGGTTTATCTGTAACTTATCTGCCAGCGCCGATCCGCCTGCCGGCCGTGTTCCAGGCTCCGGTGTTTTTGAGAATACGCCCCAAAAGCCTGAAGGCGCTTCATTGACCGCAGGCTCACTTGCAGAGAATAGTTTTTTATCTGCAGCAAAAGAAGAGTGGGTAATAAAAATACAGTGCAAAATGATAATTATTTTTTTCATGATATTTTAAAAGTTAAATATACCTCAGTCATAAAAGTCGGCTTAGCGCGCGGGGAAAGAGCAGGCTGGTATAAATAACCCAGCCTGCTTTTAATGCGGATTTTAATTATCCGATGGTTACATCGTCTTCAATATATAACTGTACCACGGAGCCATCGGCTGCAGAACTGGTGTAATGGTTATAGTTAACCCCATTTGCCACTAATCCGTCTGCCTGCTCCCAGTTACCATTGAGCGTCACCGTGTCGCCATTTTCCCCTCTGACAAATAACGTATTATCGCTATCAGTTACCTTCAGCAGACTTTCTGCACTAACTACCAGATTGTCTTTTCCGGCATCTGTCATCAGGTCGATGGTTTCAATATTATTGACCCTGGCCGAGATATCACTGAGGTTCAGCGTACCGGTGCCATGCCAGGCCAACGTATCGTTACCATCAGCACCGTTGATTGAGATGAAATCGGTGTCATAGACTTCGAAAACATCCGCACCGCTTGTGCCAGTGAAGGTAATTTCTCCACCCGCGCTGCCATCAACATCAACACCCAGGTTAAAGCTCAGAGAAGCATTGCTGCCGTCTGACAGGGCATAGGTGAAGGTATCAATGTTACCGCTGTGCGCATACGCATCATCCACCACGTAGCTGTAGTGACCCGCCTCATCGATAACCAGCGTGCCATAGGTGCCTTTGACGCTGACGGCACTGTCGTCGGTAATCGCGGTGGTTTCACCATTCAGGCTCACCGATACCACGGTAAGATCAGATGCTGCATCATGAATCGATCCAGAAATCTGCTCTGCTACTTCATTAAAGCTTAAACCTTGCTGGACGTAGAGCTTGACCGTTGTGCCGTCAAGCGTCGTACTGGTGTACAGCTTGTAGATAAGGTTATCCAGCGTTTCCACGCCGTGAGCCACCCATACCCCCTGCAGTGAAAGGGTGTCATTGCTGCCACCCCGCACATATAGCGCGTTGTTGCTATCTGTGATTTTCTCAATATCATCGGCAGTAATAAGCAGCGCTGCTGACTGGCCGTTATACTGCAAATCGATGATTTCGATATTGTTCACTTTATCAGCAACTTCACTGAGGTTCAGGTCACCTTTTCCATCCCAGACCAGCGTATCCTGCCCTGACTTACCATCTACCGAGGTAAACTGGGTGTCGTGAACGGTAAAGCTGTCATCGCCAACGGTACCGGCAAAGATCAGCGCACCCCCTTCCGATCCATCCACGGAAACACCCAGCGTGATCACCAGATTTTTGGTAGTACCATCTGCCAGAACGTAGGTGAACGTGTCTTCGCTGCCGGAGAGTTTGATCACCGAGTCGCTGTTCAGCGTGTAGGTATAGCTGCCGTCATTATGGATAGTCAGCGTGCCATAGGTACCCGCGATAGTGGTTCCGGCTGCCGCTATCAGCGTATAACTCGCTGCACCGGCAACAATGCCTGCCGCTATCGATTTCACCTGCTGCGTGCTATCCACAGCGCTGTCGCTGGCGAAGACCGAACCGGTCGCGCTTGAGCTGGTGCTGACCTTATAGTCGGTGGTGCTGACGATATTCACTGCCACTTTCACGGTGAGCGCGTCGTAGTTGGTTGACCACAGGAAGCCAGGATGTCCGGACTGCGTGCTGTCGACCACGATGCGATAGGTTCCCGCACTCTGGCCTTCCAGCGAGACACTCAGCGGATTACTACTGGTGACCGCCTGAGTGCCGCTGGTCACGTTGTCCCAGCGCAGCGTCTGCTCGTTATAAACCTGCAGCGACCAGTTCACCGAAACGCTGTTACTGGCATTGATCGATTCCCCGGTAACGCTGACGTTAATCTCCTGCAGATCGCTGGCGCTGTTAACCGTAAAGCTTTCACTAGTGAAGCTGCTGGTCGCGGTGTTCATCGTAGTGGACTGCGCCACGCTGTCGCTGAGCAAGGCAACGTTGCCCGTCACGTCGGCAGCATTGTGTTCAGGCACGGTCTCTGCGGTGCTCGGTTTTATATCGCGATCAACATAGAGATTCACTGTCTGACCATCATCAGTTGTGCTGACATAATGAGCGTAATCGACATTGTTGATCACTTCACTACCAGACAGCGTCCAGCTTCCTGACAGTGTCAGCGTGTCAGACGTTGCGCCTTTAACAAACAGCGTGTTGTCAGCATCGGTGATATCCGCCACGTTTTGTGCCGTAATCACCAGATTGTTTGCCGCACTGCTATTCGCCAGCTCAATTTCTTCAATATTGCTGATTTTCGCCTGAATATCACTCAGCGTCAGAGTACCAGTACCATTCCATACCAGCGTATCCAGACCCTCACCACCGTCAATGCTGGTGAAACTGGTATTGCTTACGTTGAAGGTATCATCGTCCGCTGTACCCACGACTTCCTGTGCGGCGGTCACGGTGTACTCCGCACCGTTCTGACTATCCTGATAGGTGGCAGAGGAGAGAGAAAGTCCCTGCTGCACATAGATATCAACCACCGAACCGGCGGCTGTCGTGCTGGTATAGTGGGTATAGAAGATACTATCCACCACTACTGTGCCGCTGTTCACCCAGGTGCCTTCCAGCGTCACGTGATCGCCAGAAACGCCCTTGATATACAGCACATTATTTTCGCTGCTGACATCCTCTACGCTCTGCGCATCGATTACCAGATTGTCGGCACCGGAGGTAGAGGTCAACATGATTGATTCCATGTTGCTGACCTTCGCTGCGACGTCGCTTAAAACCCGTTGACCGTTGCCATGCCACGCCAGTGTGTCGTCACCTGCTGCACCGTCCACAGAGGCGAAGTTGATGTCATAAACATCAAACACGTCGTCGGCTTCAGTACCCTGGAAGACCAGCGCACCGCCGTCGCTACCGTTAACCTCAACGCCCAGGTTGATCGTCACTGTTGCAGTGACGATTTCACCATTGGCACCTTTCAGTGCGTAGGTGAATATATCCTGAGAGCCAGATGGCAACGTCGTAGTGTCAGGGGTATAGGTATAGGTACCGTTGCTATAGATCAGCAGGGTGCCGTACTGACCCGTAATCTTGACGCCGCTCTCGGTAACCCAGGTATAGCTATCATCAATGGCCACATCGCCAACGCTATCACCCGCTTTAGCGTAGATTCGGGTGTAAATTGAACTCAGTTTATCAACCGCACCGTCCGTACCTTCATCTGTCAGTATGTTGCCGCTTGCTACCTCGCTGGTGGTAATGACGTAATCCGTGGTACTGAGCGTCTGGACCGACATGTCCATTTTCACCACGTTGGTTGCACCGCTGGTTGAAATTGCAACACGATAGGTTCCTTTGTCCAGGCCTGACAGCAGCGTTGACATCTCTACGTTCTGAATAACTTCGCCATTATGAGAACCAGCCTCCACAACGGCTGATTGGGTTTTCACTGTGGACCATGAACCATCACTGTTCTGTATCTGTACTTCATAAGTGATGTGAAGTGGTGAATCGAAATTATTACCGAACAGGTTCCACTCGGTACTCAGCGAGAGTGAGCCGGTGACGATATCGTCAACACCGGTCAGCGAGAAGGTCGAGCTGTAGTTCATTACTCCGCCTGTAACCCCGCCTGCAGCCAGCGCAACACCTGTATCGCTGGCGCTGGATGTTACAAAGTTCATCAGTACGGTGGCATCCGCCTCATTACTGGAAGCGATGTCCGTGACAGCTTGCACGGATGGGTCGGTCGCATCCCAGCTCAGATTCAGCGCAGCATTAGTGGTACCAATCTGCACATGAATCTGTGCCGACGAACTTTCGCCGGTGACGGAATCGGTGATGGTATAGGTAAAGGAGTCAACTTTGCCGATACTCTCCATTGCTGAAACCGGCGTGTAGACATAACTGCCGTCGGCGTTAATCACCAGCGTGCCATATTTTCCTGCCAGCGTTGCTGTGCCAGTAGCGTCATCAATAGCAGCTTCAGAAACAATGCCATCACTGTCAGTAAAGCTGACCGAACTGACTGTGGTATAGGTTTGATGCGCGATAGAATCTGCACCATAGACATTGTCAGCGTCCAACATCACATTGCCCGTTGCCGTTGTGTAGTCGGTCGGTGTGCCCTGCTCTGCCAGTTTGTAGATGGTTTTGGTCGCATCCAGACTGAAGCTAACCCCAACGTTAACCCCGCTGGTGGTATAGACCAACTGATACTGACCAGCGGTCAGACCTTCCAGCGTAATGGTTGCTGATGATGCGCCCAGACCAAACAGGCCGAACAGGTTGCCAGTGTTTTCCTCGGAAACGTTGACCCATGTACCCGTAGACGAATCGTACTTCTGCAAAACCAGCGTCGAGTTACTTGCCATGTTAAGAAATGCGGAAGAGGTAGCGGTAACATCAAGGCTTAAAATCGTACCGTCGGCGACAACGATTGGGTCACTCACGATCTGATTATTAAATGCAATTAATCCGCCATCGCTCAGTACCGTTCCCAGATCCTCTGTAGCACTAATAGGATAGGAAAAGCCCACAGCTGCCCCTGAACTAATATTATCTGAGGCTTGCAGGTTAATAACCTGGACATTCAGATCTATTACTGCAGAAGGATCGCTGCTGTTCCCGGCTGCATCAGTTACGGTGAAGGTCAGTTCATGGCTGCCGTCATACAGGCCTTCCTCTGGGATAAGCTGCCAGCTGCCATCCTCAGCCACGGTGGTTTCACCCACAACCTGATCTTTGTCGAACAGTGTAACGGTGGTTCCAGGCTCAAGATCGCTGCCGCTGAAGGTCAGTATGTTATCGCTTTGGATGTCTGCCGTGCTGACAACCTCACCGATTTCATCCGTGATCACTACGGTGGTAATGTCTACACCTTCCGGGGCAACAGAATCCACAACGTAATTAACGCTTGCTGACTCACCACTGTTGTTACCGGCGGCGTCTACTGTTTCAAATGTGAAGCTGTGCTCACCATCAACCAGTGCTTCAGATGGTGTGAAAGACCAGCTGCCATCACTCTCCACTTGTCCTTCACCCAGTACGGCACCATTATCGTGAACAATAACGGTGGTACCAGCTTCCAGACCCGATGCGCTGAAGGTTGGTGTTGTATCAGCAATCAGGCTGCCCGCAGCTAAAATATTTCCTTCATCATCGGTTACCACAACATCGGTAATGTTGAGTATGTCTGGCGCAACGGTGTCGACAACAAAATTGATGGTATCGCTGCTGGTGTTTCCTTCGCTATCCGTTACAGTCACGATAAACGTATGGTCACCCTCAGCAAGTGCTGTCTCTGGGGTAAAGCTCCAGCTTCCATCAGCATCAACCACGACAGTGCCCAGCACGTTTTCGCCATCGGCAATCGTTACTGTAGAGCCTGGCGTCTGATCATGACCACTGAACGTTGGAGTACTGTCATTAATTGCATCGCCATCAGTAATGATGCTGCCTGCATCATCCGTGATCACTACGCCGGTATTGATCCCTTTAGCTGAAGAAATCGACAGATCTATCGCTGCGGATATGCCGCTGCTATTGCCGACGGTGTCTGTTACTTCAAAGGTAAACTGGTGTTCACCATCGTCGAGTGCATCCGAAGGCGTAAAGGACCAGCTGCCATCCTCATTCACCGTGGTTTCACCCAGTACTTCATCGCCGTCGCGAATAATCACCGTTGCTCCCGCCTCAAGGCCTGAGCCACTGAAGGTCGGTGTACTATCAGCAGTAACGCCTGCTGCGGTAATTGCTGCGCCATCGTCATCAATCATGGTCACGGTACTGATATCCACACCTTCCGGTGGCGTGCTATCGATCGTCAGTTCGATGAACCCATTGTTTGTATCACCTTGCAGATTGGTAATGGAGATACCGAGAACGTGCGCGCCATCAGCCAGAGGGGTATCTGACGTAAAGGTCCAACTGCCATCTTCACCGACAGTCAGACTAACCAGCGTCGTCTCTCCATCAGTAATAGCAACTATCGTACCCGGCTCAAAGTTCTTACCGTTGAACGTAGGGGTACCATCGCTGGTGATATCGCCATTCAGAAGAGCAGTACCGTTATCATCAACGATCTCAACAAATGGCTGTGTATTTACCACAATATTGATTGTGTCATTCACATGGTTGCCGCCGGCATCGGTGCCGTCGATGACCAGGGCATGATCGCCGTCGGCCAGCGGGGCGTCGGGGGTGACGCTCCAGCTGCCGTCGTCATTAACGGTGGCCTCGCCGATCACCGCGTCGCCGTCGGAGACGGTGACGGTGGAGCCGGGCTGCATGCCGCCGCCGCTGATGGTCGGGGTGCTGTCGCTGGTGCTGCCGCCGTCGGCGATCGGGTTGCCGGCGTCGTCGGCCAGGCCCGGGGTGGTGCCTGAGGTGTCGATGCTGATGTTGGCGGTGTCGCTGGTGGCGTTGCCGTTCGCGTCGGTGCCGTCGATGACCAGGGCGTGATCGCCGTCGGGCAGCGGGGCGTCGGGGGTGATGCTCCAGCTGCCGTCGTCATTAACGGTGGCCTCGCCGATCACCGCGTCGCCGTCGGTGATCACCACGGTGGAGCCGGGCTGCATGCCGCCGCCGCTGATGGTCGGGGTGCTGTCGCTGGTGCTGCCGCCGTCGGCGATCGGGTTGCCGGCGTCGTCGGCCAGGCCCGGCGCGGCGGCGCCGGTGTCGCCTTCCGCTGGATTACCTGTGTCGTCGCCCGGCACAGCGGCACTGTCATTGTCTTCTGCCGGGCTGCCTGCATCATCACTCGTGCCCGGCGTCGTGTCGCCGGTGTCGATGATAACGTCGACGGTGCTGCTGGCAGGGTTGCCGCTGGCGTCGGTGCCGTCAACCACGAGCGCGTGGTCGCCGTCGGCCAGCGGGGCGTCGGGCGTGAAGGTCCAGTTACCGTCGGCATCCACGGTGGCGGTGCCAAGTTCGGTGTCTCCGTCGGTGATCACCACGGTGGAGCCGGGCTGCATGCCGCTGCCATTGATGGTCGGGGTGCTGTCGCTGGTGCTGCTACCAGTCACAAGGTTACCCGCATCGTCGACAAGAGATGGCGTTGTGCCAGGAACAACGCTGGCAGCGCTGTTGTCCTCATTGACTGCTGCCGTATTGTTATTTCTTGAGGAAGAGCCACCTGAGTTTGATGCTGCAGCCACACCAATTATCGCGGCCAGACCACCTAAAACACCACCCGCCAAATAGACATTGTCAGCAATGAGCGGATCCGCAGTCGTTGAGGCGAGTTCATATACGCCATTAGCCGCATCATAGTTATACGCATAGGCCACACCATCCGGCCCAGAGGCAGTCATGATCGGGAGTTCATCTGCGGTGACGTTTTGCAGGACGATGTCGTACTGTTCACCCGTTACATCATTCACCAGCTTAAATTTCATCTGGCCGTTAGCTTTTGACGCAACGATCTTCTGCGGAGGCTGCCCATCAACGCTGTGAACTTCATAGGACGCAGCCTGTGGCGTGGACTTCAATGCCAGCGACTGCCCAGATTTTAAAGCATGCTTAGCAATGATATTGCCATTGCTGTCTTTAATAATTAATTGAATTTTCATTTTTCACCCATAGATGCCGAAATGAGCCAGGCGATTAATTAATCACCAGGCGTTGCTGTGCTTATTTAAGAAGAATATCGCTAAAACAATTAATTAACCTCCATGTGGTCGTTAACAATTGCCATCTGCTGTGGCGTAATAAACATGGCTGAAAAGTATTATTTTCTGTAATAAATGGTGCCATTTAAGACGCTGCATTAATAATGTGGAACGCTTTTTCCAGTGCCCTGCTGTAAGGTTAAAGATCGTTTTTCAGGGTAAGGTTTTATCCTGTTTTACGATTGATTTGCTTATCCTTAATTTTTATTACCCCGGTCATATTGCTCATAGAGTGATATCTGCTAACGGACTGCCTCACCTGGCGGTAATACTATTCGGTATAACTTCAATCACCTCTGTTTTATCAAAGAAGCAGGGGTGATGGTTTAATTGTTCAGGTAACTGCAATCCGTATTCTTACAAATAAAATCATAAAATGGAATTCGCTGAGCGCTGGCGAGATATAGTATCGGTCATAATCAAAATGCAGCTAATTTATGGATATAAATTTTTTAATATTTCTTTTTTTTGGCTGTAAATTCTAATTTTAAACGTTATTTCAGTTTTTATCGGATTTTTCTGTCAGTTCAATGTAAATATGGGTAATGCGCTGCTTTGTGCATGCAAAAAAGGGTTTCAAAATAGAATGAATAAAAATAGTCATTAAAAACAGTTGGTTGTTGGCTGGTTCTGGATTTGAAAGGGGTTGTGTTTAAAAGGTAGAATGGTTTTTTAACTCCAGGTGTTAATATTTCTGAAGCGCAATAAAAACTTGCGTTTTCATATGGCAATAAAAAAAGGGGGTTATTTTTAGCAATAAATGTACTTTTAATTAGCTGTATGTGTGGTACGGGGAGTGATGTTAATTTTATAATCCATGTTAAAAAATTTCGCGTGTTGCTGCTTGCTTGCGTAGCATGATGAGATAAATATCTTTGGCCAGTTAAACGGAGAGGGTTGTTATGCTTTCATCTTCTATGTCGGTTTCCCAGGTTTATGAATAAGTATGATTATTCCCCGTTATTCTGATAATGCCGGTTTATTGTACCTTAACGGCTGTGCTGGCTGTTATATATCACTGGATGCTGGCAGGTCGCCTGTAATCCGCAGGCGTTGTTAATGCCTGCAGCAAAGTTCGGTTTCAGCAGGAAGTGGACTCAGAAGGGTTAATCGGAAGGTGGATAGTTATCGTTGAAACACATTTCAGACTCTATCGGGAATGAGTCTGTATCGTGTCTTCTGCAGCAATCTCTCTCTTCATTTTTGCAAAAAAAAGCCCGGCTTACGCCGGGCCTGATTTTATCTTTACGCCATCTTCAAACGCTGTAGCCGTTTCTCGCGGCGAATCTTGCGCTCTTCCATCACGGCAACCAACGCCATCAGGCAGATACAGGCGATAGCGGCAGCATCCAGTGCGGCAAAGGTGCCCGCCCAGCCGGTCAGGCCAAATATCGGTGTGCCGTCGGCAATCATGCCCAGGCCCAGTTTGGCGAAGCTGTCGCCTATCAGATAAGCGAAGGTGCCTTTGATGCCATCGGCTGCACCAATCGCTTTTTTCGGCACAAAGCCGACCGCGGCGACGCCGATTAACAGCTGCGGGCCAAAGACCAGGAAGCCCAGTGCGAACAACGATGCCAGATAGACATACTGGTTGCTGGCATGCTGATAAATCCCGAGCGTGGCAATAATCAGCGCCAGTGCGACGCAGGCCACCAGTGCACGACGGCCATTGGCCAGATCGGATAGCCAGCCCCACAGCAGCGTACCCACCAGTGCACCCACCTCAAACAGGGTAAAGCCCTGAATCGCCACCTCTTTAGAGAGCTTCAGCTCCTGGAAGGCGTAAACCGTTGACCACTGATCGATCCCGATGCGCACTACATAGAGGAAGATGTTGGCGAAGCAGAGCAGCCAGATCACCTTGTTCTTCAGTACGTACTCGACAAAGATCTGCCATTTGGTCATCGACTCATCTTCAGCTTCTTTGTCCTCATCGCTCAGCTCTTCGTCAAACAGCTCTTCAGCCTTGCCCAGGCCATAAGACTCCGGGGAGTCGCTGCCATAGCGCAGGCCGATAAAACCAACAATCAGTGCGATGATTGACGGGAAGATAAACATGCCGATGACGTGACCGTCGAACAGCACATTGGCACCGAACAGCGCGACACCTGCCGCACCGGCACCGCCGAGGTTGTGGGAGATATTCCACATCCCCAGATATGTGCCACGCTTGCGGCGCGGCGTCCACTTCGTGATGGTGGAGTAGCTACAGGAGCCGCCGGTACTCTGGAAGAATCCGCTTAAAGCATAAAAGGCGATCATCAGGAACAGGCTGACGGAACCGGTGCCCATGCTGGCGCTGAAACCCAGCATACAGATGGCCGAGAGAATCAGCATAAACGGCAGGAACTGCTTGGTGTTTTTGCCGTCCGCATAATAGGAGACCAGGGTTTTCCCGACGCCATAGGTGATGGAGAAGCCCAGACCAATCATCCCCAACTGCGTCATGCTCAGTCCGTAGGTGGTGATCATATCGTTCTGCGCGATATTGAAGTTTTTGCGGATCAGATACATGGTCAGGTAGCCGATAAAGACCACCAGATAGGATTGCATAAACGGCTTGAACCACATCTTGCGCCGCAGTTCAATTGGCAGATCCAGCGTTGGTCTGCGCACCTGTTTGAGGAATGCCAGCATGGAAGGGGATTCTCCTGGTTGGAATAGCTGCAATGGGCAGCGAATGGCTGGCATTGTAAAAACCTGCCGCCAGACTGGCCTGAGACAGCATCCAGGCGAAACCAGGAAAATTTCTTAGTTTTTCCCCAATTGAGGCAAAAAGGAGAGACGTATCACGCTTCAGGCAGAGGGCGCGGCGCCTGAGCATTTAAAAACGGCAGCAGCAGCAAGGCAGATATCCCCGCCGCCGTGGCAATCACCGCAAAGAAGCCGCTCCAGTGCCAGACGTCGATAACCCACGCCAGCGGCCAGCCGGAGAGTGACGCGCCGAGATAGGCGAAAAGACCGACGAAGCCAGTTGCCGCGCCCGCCGCATCTTTATGGGAACACTCGGCTGCCGCCATGCCGATCAGCATCTGCGGGCCGAAGACAAAGAAACCGGTAGTAAAAAAGCAAGCTGCCTGCATCACGTAACTGGTAAAGGGCATCAGCCACAGTGAGCCGACGGAAAGCAAAATCCCGGCTGCAAAAATCAGGTTCATCGGGCCACGGTTGCCGTTAAACAGCTTGTCCGAGCCCCAGCCCGCGACCAGCGCGCCTATTACACCGCCCAGCTCAAACAGGGTGACTACCGAGTTGGCCGTCACCAGATCCACCCCCAGCGTGTCGGAGATGTAAAGATTTCCCCAGTCATTGAGCGCGGCGCGAACCACATAGACCAGCACGTAACACAACGACAGCAGCCAGATATAGGGATTGAATAACACATAGCGGGTCAGGATCGCTTTGCGACTCAGACCTGCGCCTTCCTGCTGCTGCGCCATCTCCATCTCATCCTGTCGCCAGTCGCCTACCGCGGGCAGGCCGACAGTCTGAGGCCGGTCGCGCAAACGCCAGCAGAGAAACAGTCCGGCGAGTATCGCTAAACTGCCCGCAATCATCATTCCGGTTCGCCAGCCATAGTGCAGCGCCACCGCGCCGATAACGATCGGGATAACCGCACCGCCGACGTTGTGTGCGGTGTTCCATAATGCCCACCAGCCGCCGCGCTCGTTACGCGAATACCAGCTGGTCAGCAGGCGCGCGCAGACCGGCGCGCCCCAGCCCTGGAAAAAGGCGTTGATGGTCCACAGCAGCGCAAAGGCCCACAGTGAGGTGGAGAAGCCAAACAGGATATTGACCACGCCGGTAGCGATCAGCCCCAGCCCCATAAAATAACGGGCATTGGAGCGGTCACTGACGATGCCGGAGAAGAACTTCGACAGGCCGTAGGTGATGTAAAACAGCGTCGCCAGCAGGCCGATATCGGTGCGCATCATCACACCGCTGGCGATCACTTCCGGTGCTGCCGCGTTGAAGCTTTTGCGGGTAAAGTAGAACAGGGCATAGCCGATCCAGATGGTCGACATGATGTGCCGCCGCCAGTAGCGATAGCGGCTGTCAATCTCACTTTTGTCCTGCAGCGGGGCGGCGTTAGTGGGCGTTTTCAGAAAGTTAAACACGGTGATTCCTCAGGCCGAACGCAGCGGCAGATGCACGCTGACGCGGGTTCCATGGGTGCAGGAGATAGTCAGGGATCCGCCCAGCGCACTCACGCGTTCGCGCATCCCGACCAGACCAAAGCTCTGCTGACCGGAACCTGGCGGCAGACCGCAGCCATCATCTTCAATCACCAGCAAAACGCGACCATCCTGTTGCCAGCCTTTCAGCATCACGGCACTGGCGCTGGCGTGTTTTACAATGTTGTTCAGCCCCTCCTGACAGACGCGAAACAGCGTGACGCGCTGCGCTTCGCTCAACAGCGTCTCATCAATACGCCACTCAAGGTGGCTGACGATGCCGCAATCCTCCAGCTCCATCTCACGCATCAGGGAACGAACCGCCTGTTCAAGTGACAGGTCATCTAACTGACGGGGTCGCAGACGTCCCAGCAGTCGCCGCACTGAATCGTAGACACCCAGTGAGAGCTGTTCAATGTGGACGCCGCTCTGGATCACCCGGCCATTATCTGGCGCAAGGCGCTGTACAATGCCCGCCTGAGTGCGGATTGCCGTAATCGTCTGACCGATATCATCATGTAGTTCGCGCGCCACCTCCTGCCGTACATTCTCTTCTGTCTCGACCAGCCGTTCCGCCAGGCGCCGGTTGCGCGCCAGCTCACTCTGCAGCGACTGATTCAGCTCGCGTAGCCGCTGGATACCCGCACCCAGCAGCAGTCCGGTCAGGCTTTGGGCCAGTAGCGAGAGGAGAAGATCGACCGGGTGATCGTGCCAGGTCTGGCTGGCGATCAGCGCGATTGCGTTCATCAGCGTCGCGATCAGCGCACCCTGCCAGCCGTAGTGCCAGGCCAGCGCAATAATCGGCAGCGCCAGACAGAATGGCGTAAAGCGCGACAGTTCAGCGGGCAGGCCAAGCTGCAACCAGAGACTGATGACAAACAGCAGCAGATACCAGACAAGATGCCGGGCGCGCCAGTTTACCGGGTGTGAGACCAGCGACGGCCCCAGCGGCTGCCAGCGGGTGCTGGTGAGATAGTGCCAGATTACCAGGCAGGTTGGAGCCAGCGTCAGACCACCGGTAAGCGTAAGCAGCAGGGCGTTCAGCATCTCTTGTTGTCCCACCCACGCCAGGGATTGCAACAGCGCCGCGGCGATCAGTGCCGCACCCTGGCTCAGCAGCGTGCGCCAGTCGCGCTGATGGCGGTAATGGGAGATCAGCGCCACCGGCAGCAGCGTCAGTACACTGCCCGCCATTAACAGCGGCAGATGGGCCAGCGCGACCACCTTCGCCAGCCAGATCAGCATGATCCACTCAGCTGCCAGCAGCACCGGCCAGTAAGCGCGTGGACATTGCAGCATCAGCCCCAGACGCAGGCCAAACGGGAATAGCAGCACCGCCAGTTCCGGGCGTTCCACCAGATGCAGACTGATACTCCACAGGCAGAACCAGGCCGCCGAGAAGATGAAAAAGCTGGCGACAATGGAGATCAGCCGCGAAACACAAGAACTCATTGCCAGCCATCAAACATGCGGCGCGCCAGCTCCACATCATTGCTGACGCCGAGCTTCTCCATCAGATTCGCGCGATGGACATGTACGGTTTTCGGTGACAGCGCCAGCTCAACGGCAATTTCTTTTACCGCCATGCCCTGTGAGAGTTTTTCCGCCACCTGACGTTCACGTCGGGTAAGCGGGTCCTGCCGACCGGCGGCCAGCTTGATCGCAATCTCTGGCGTCAGATAACAGCCGCCTGTGGAGACCGTGCGCACCGCCGCGATCAGCTCATCGGGACGACAGCGTTTAGAGAGAAATCCGCGCGCACCGGCATTAAGCGCCTGCTCCACCAGAGCCGGACTGTCATGGACTGACAGCATGATGGTGGCCAGGCCCGCCGGCAGCTTGCTCAGCAGCGCCAGCCCGGAGAGATCCGGCATCGAAATATCGCAGATACAGACCTGAACGCCACAGCCCGGTAAACCTGCCAGCGCCTCACGGCCAGAACCAAATTCCGCGACGACCTTGAAATCCGGTTCCAGGCCCAGCAACTGGGCAAAGCCGGAGCGGACGATAAGGTGATCGTCAATAAGCGCGATGGTGATCATGTCTATTCCTGGCGGGTAAAATCGCGCTTACCTTAGCGATAAGCACGAAGCTGTTCAAGTCGTGAGCAGTCTATTCAGGTAAGCATGTGGGTAGAGTGATGCAGGTCAAACTGTCGTGGATAGTCAGATAAAGCATGCCGGGTCGAATAGCCGCCCGGCAGGTCGTGAGGCTAAGCAGTTGATCAATGCAGACAGCACTGCTTGTATTTTTTGCCGCTGCCGCACGGGCAGGGATCGTTGCGGCCGGGCAGCTTCTCTGCCGCGACAGGCTTCTGGGGAGCGGGAATAGCTTCTGGCTGGGAGATCCAGTGATCGTGCAGCGCCAGCGCAGCAGGACGAATAGCTTCAATACTGGCTTCCATCTCGTCTGGCGTCATAGCATCGATCTTTTCAAGATTCTCTTCCACGCCGTGCAGAGCGATGGCGTCCAGTGCGGGTTGCAGGTCCTGCGGCAGGGCAGACCAGTCGGTCAGCGCGACACCGCGCATGTAACCGAAGCACCACTCTTCCACCACGGTAAATTCCAGACCTTCCATCTCGCGGATGCCAAACAGCGGTTCGAACTGCTCCGGGAATTCAGATAAGCGGTCAGCCACATCATTCATATGCTGGAAGCAGAGCGACATAAAGCGCGTCATTTCACGCTCGTTGCTCCATTTTGGAATCTGCTTCTCGCCACCCCACAGGGCAACCAACCACTGGCTGGGCTCAACGGTAACGGGACCAGAGAGGACGGCGGTCAGCAGGCCGTCGAGCTCGGAGACATCAATAATCGATGCTTCGCTGCCATATTTTTCCAGCATATCTTCCAGCCATTGCAGCTCTTTTTCGGACAGTGGGCCTTCTTTCATGCGGTTGCCTCCCGGGCATTTCAAAATTTCAGCGCGGCGTTGAGCCTTAAAACCGCAGCAGTGTACACCCTTGTGGGCCGCAACACAGCTAACCATCTTCGGGCGACACGCAGTGGCTAAACCGCGTTTAACACCACTTTAACCCTGTTATGCATGCGATAGCCTGCAGCACTTTATGGTACATTTTTGCGCTATTGCTGGGCTGCTGCGTATTAAATAAAATTAACCTAATGATTATTAAATGAAAAATGGATTTTCCGGCAGCCGGGCTGTTGTGCTATATCACAAACTGATTCCCCAGGCTGGTCAATGGATCGGCAGATTAATGACGCAATTCCTGCCAGCCGTGGTCTTCCTGCTGGCGGGCTGTGGAACCCTGTCGCAAACCTCCGCGCCGGTAGGCGACCGCGTTTATCTGACGCACCCCACCTTTCACGAAAATGTCGATGACATCGTGCAGCACTTCATGCAGCAGAAGCAGGTTCCCGGCATCAGCATTGCGGTGATTCATCGCGGCGGCCCGACCCGTTATTATCCATTCGGCGTCACCGATCGGGTGCATCGCTATCCGATTACGCCCGATACCCTGTTTGCGCTGGGCTCGCTGAGTAAAGGCGTGACGGCAGAAGTGATTATCCAGCTGGTGGATCAGGGCAAGCTGCACTGGAGCGATACCCTGGCGGATCTGCTGCCGAAAGATGTTCCTCTAAGTGCTGACGCGCGGCGCATCACGCTGCTGCAGCTGGTGACGCATACCTCGGGTCTGCCGCGTCAGGATATGGATTTGCCGATGCTGCTGCAGTTCGTTCATTATCTGCACACGGGCGAGAACTTCTATGGCAATCTCGACAGCGATAAATTGCTGAGTTATCTGGCGGATTTCACAGCACCTGCGGTACGCCTGCCACACTACTCCAACCTGGGCTATGCGCTGCTCGGTTTTATCGTGCGCACCCGTTTTCATCAGGACATTCAGACGCTGGCGTCACAGCTGATCTTCACGCCGTTAAAGATGAACCAGAGCAGCTTTGTGCCGGAAACGCTGGCGGGCTATCCGCTGCGTGCGCTGGGCCATGCAGGCGATCAGCCGAAATTTATCCGCCGTGGCACGCTGACGCCTGACTGGCATTTTCACGGCAACATGGTGGCCGCTGCCAGTCTTTACAGCAATGCGCGCGATCTGAGTGCCTATCTGCGCGCGCACCTCAATGCCACCGGTGATACGGCGCAGGATCGGGCTTTTGCGGCGGTGAACCAGCCGTGGTATCAGAAGGGCGCGCAGGTGCAGAATATCGCGTGGGTCACCGACACCATCGAAGGGCAGCAGATCACCTGGCAGGTGGGCTATATTGGCGGCTACGCCAGTTTTATCGGCTACGATAAACGTCACGGCAATGCGATTGTGGTACTGCAGAACGGCTTTAACTGGAGCAATTATTTAGGCATTGCGTTGTTGGTCGATCTGGCAACTCAGGATAAAGTGGTTCCACAGTGATCCGTTACCTGAGCTGTGTGCAGTAAAGTGAATAGCGCTGTTTTTCCTTACACATAGCATCAGCACACCGGAACTGAAGTGCGATAAAAATTGTCTTTAGCCTGACTGTCAAAATTCAACGTGGAAATCATTATGCGCAGGACTCAACGTGTACTTTTATCAATGGGATTACTGGTTGGCTCGCTGAGCCTGATCCCCGGTGTACAGGCCGCTGGCGAAGCAACGGATACCGTTCCGCCACCGCCGCAGATTCAGCCCGCTAATCCTGGTGCCCAGCCCGCTACGCCTGATACCGGCAGCGTTCAGCCGGACGCCGGTGCCGCGCAAATCCAGCCACAGACCAGCTCACAATCTAATGATGGCATTACGCCGACGACGCCGACTTCCCCGGCACCGTCCAACGGCTCGCGCCCTAATTACGAACTCAGCACCATCATCATCGACTACAAACAGTACAAAATCGGTGACATCGTGCCAGAGAAATACACCGATAAAACGTACACCATCACTGAATGGCAAAAGCGTAATCTGCCCGCTCCGCAGGCGGATACCCACTGGGCCTATATCAACGCCAACTACATTCTTATTACCAATGACACCGGCAAAATCGTCATGGGTAAATCGGGCGATATCTTCTTCCGTGGCTAAATAAAATCAGCCGGTCGCAATGACCGGCTTTTTTTTAGCTGAAACGCTCCGCACCAAAGCTTGCCAGCATCGGATGCTTCTCACCGCTTACGATCTCCTCCGCCAGTAATTCCCCGACAATCAGCGCCAGCGTTGCGCCCGAATGCGTGAACGCCACATAACAGCCCGGCACCTTCTGCAGTTGGCCCAGCACCGGATCGCCATCACCGGGAATCGGCTTCAGGCCGATTTTCCAGCTCTGGGCGCTGAGCGGCTCGCTGCCACGTAATAGCTTGCTCGCTTCGTCCGCCAGCTTCGCCACCACCTGCTTATCAATATGGTAACCGCCTCCGGCCAGCGGCTGGATATCTTCCTCGTACCAGTCATGATCCAGGGCGTAACGGTTGCCGGGGTTGGGCCGGATAGCGGCGCGTGGCGTGTTGAGCACCGCTTTGAGTTCATGTTTGCCTGGTTCAGTGATCACCAGCATGGAGACGGGCGAGCCGTTGGGGATCGATACGCCCAGTGGCGCAACCACATCCGGAGTCCAGGGGCCGCAGGCGACTACCACCGCATCTGCCCGCAGTTCACCCCGCTCACTGTGGATGCCGCAGGCACGGCCATGCTCGGTGATCACACTGGCTTTACCGGCGTGTTCTATCACTTCACCACCGCGCGCCCGGAACTGATTGATCAGATACTCTGTCAGGTGCGGCAGACTGACCCAGCCTTCACCGGGATTGAATATCGCCTGTGACGGCAGCGCATCGGGATCGATCGTCGCATCTGCCTGCGCCACGGTATCCGCGGTCATGAGTTGTGAGTCGTAGCCGTGTGCTTTTTCATAGGCATGCCGCGCCTGCGTTCCGGCCTCATCGTCGCTGAACCAACAGACCCCGCCATCAAAACGCAGCCAGTCGAGGTCAGGATGTTGAGCAAACAAGGTGCGATAGCGATCAATGCCCGCCATGCGCAGCGCGTGATAGGGCAGGGAGCGTTCACCCGCCGAGTTAAGCCACGACAGCGAACGTCCCGATGCCCCGGAACAGAGTGCGGCTTCTGTCACCAGCGTGACTGCGGCACCGCGTTTTGTCAGCTCCAGCGCCGTCGACACACCGATGACACCACCACCCAATACCACCACTTTCATTTCAGTTTTTACTGCCATTATCAGGTTCCTTACTCAGTTACAGCACTTCAGAGAGAAAACGTTGCAGCCGCGGTGACTGCGGTGCATCAAAAATGGCGCCCGGCGGCCCGGCTTCAACAATCTCGCCTTCGTCCATAAACACCACCTGATCCGCCACTTTGCGCGCAAAGCCCATTTCATGAGTCACCACTACCATCGTCATGCCGCGACGACAGAGATCCGCCATCAGCGTCAGGACACCTTTCACCAGTTCGGGATCGAGCGCGGAGGTCGCCTCGTCAAACAGCATGACCTCGGGATCCATCGCCAGCGCACGGGCAATCGCGACACGCTGCTGCTGGCCACCGGAGAGATCGCGAGGCCGGTGGTCCGCGCGCTGACCCAGTCCGACCTCTTCCAGCCGCTGACGCGCAATCGCCATCGCCTGCGCTTTGGGCAGCCCTTTGACCCGCCATGGGGCCAGCGCAACGTTCTCCAGCGCGCTGTGATCGGGGAAGAGATTGAAGTGCTGAAACACCATGCCAATCCGCAGCCGCAGCGCATCAGGCTTGTCGTGCAGCACGGATCGGTCAGCCAGCAGGACATCTCCGGATTGCGGCTCATGCAGCCGGTTGATGCCGCGCAGCAGCGTCGATTTACCCGAGCCGGATGGCCCGATGATGCAGGTGGTGCTGCCAGGCGCGACCCGCAAAGAGACTTTACGCAGTACTTCAATCGGGCCATAGGCCAGCGTCAGATCGCGCAGCTCCAGGCTGGCACCGTGCCAGGTCGCGGCAGTTGTGCTGTTCAGGTTATTCATGGTTGCCTCCGATGCGGGGATGCGTGATCAGTGCGCCGCTGGGCGGCCTGACTTCATCCACCTCTTTTAAGCCGCTTTGCGGAGCCGTCAGGCGACGGCGACCAGTGCGATAACGCACATCGACATAGTTGACCATGTGCGTCAGCGGCACGGTGATGATCAGATAGAACAGCCCGGCCAGCATCAGGGGCGAGAGATTGCCGGTGAGTACCGCCGCATCCTGACCCACTCGGAACAGCTCCCGCTGCTGGGTCATCAGGCCCAGTAAATAGACCAGCGAGGAATCTTTGATGATGGCGATAAACTGGTTAACGATGGCGGGCAGCACGCGACGGATCCCCTGCGGGATCACCACCAGTCGCATTGCCCGTCCATAACTCATCCCCAGCGCGCGGCAGGCTTCCATCTGGCCGCGTTCAACACTCTGAATACCTGCGCGGAAAATCTCGCCCATATAGGCGCTGGCGATCAGGCTAAGCGCGAAGATCCCCAGCGGGTAGGGTGTCGGACCGAACAGCTGATAGCTGAATCGCGCCAGGCCCTGACCAATCAGAAGAATGGTCAGAATAGAGGGCAGACCGCGAAACAGATCGGTATAGAGCCGGGCAGGCAGTCGCAGCCAGCGTGAGGGCGAGATGCCCATCAGCGCCAGCAGAAGACCAAACAGCGTGCCGAGCAGCGTTGCCGCCAGTGAGATAATCACCGTGTTGACCAGTCCGGTGGACAGCATCTGCGGCAGCACTTCCATCATTGATGGAAAATCAAAGAAGGTGCGGGAAAGAATTGTGAGCAAGTCCATCGCCGTCTCCATGCAGGGCGGGGGGTTCCCCGGTTAACTCAGGACGCGAACGTCCGCCTCTTTACTGGCCGCCAGGCAGATACTGTTTTGGCATCGGCGATCCGGGGAACCACTTCTCATAGAGCCGTTGCCAGGTGCCATCCTGCATGGCGGCTTTGATGGCCTTGTCCAGCGCGGCCTTGAAGGCGGGCTTGCCTTTGGCAATGGCAATACCGGCCGGTGCATCAAACGAGGGGATGTCGGCGGCAGAGACCAGCCTGAAGCGTTCGGCATAGCTTTTTGCCGCCTCATAGTCGAGGAAGATGGCGTCTAGCGTGCCGTTGTTGAGTGCGGAAACGGCGCTGTTGTTATCCGGGAAGCGGACGAGATCGGTCTGTGTGAAGTGTTCAACGGCATAGCTCTCCTGCAGCGTGCCCTGAACGACGCCAAGCCGGTGTTTCGTCAGGCTGGCGACATTCTTCACGCCGCTGTCAGCGCGGGTGAGAATGGTGAGAAATCCCGCCAGATAGCCGGTCGAAAAGTCGACCGTCTTTTCACGCGCCGGGGTGATGCCGATAGCCGCTACCGCCGCGTCATACTGACCGTTGGCCACGGCTGGCATAATCGCCGAGAAGTCCTGACCAATAAAATCGACCTTATCGATCCCGATTCGGTGGGCGACATCTTTGAAGAATTCGACGTCAAAGCCGGTGAACTGACCGCTGGCATCCGTGAAGGTATAGGGTTTTGAGTCGCCGACGCTGGCGATGCGTAGCTGACCCGGTTCGATCAGCCCATAGGGATTGTTATCGCTGGCTGCCAGCGTACAGAACGACAGTGAACAGAGTGCGAGCAGGGTGCCGAGCAGGGTGCCCAGGGGGGTTTGCGATTTCATAGCTCATCCGTTTTTGCAGGTTTAAACATCAGAGACTGTTGAGCCAGCGATTATAATTGAGACCGGTCTCAACACAGGTTGCACCTTAAGACGTTGGCATTGTGAGACCGGTCTCAAGGGGTTACAATGAGTTTAAGCACAGCCTTTTTTCGGCGTCAATATTCCTGTCATCAACCTGTGATTCAAAATAATTATGACGAGTCAGAAACGACAATCGAAAGCGCCTACCGTGGCGGATGTGGCACGCGTAGCAAAAGTCTCTAAAGCTCAGGCGGCGCGTGCGCTGGGAGGCTATGGGGCGGTCAGTGATGAAGTGCAGGAGCGGGTCAACAGCGCCGCCACCGCGCTGGGCTACCGTCTGAATGCTCTGGCCCGCAGCATGAACACAGGACGTTCCAATACCATTGGAGTGATTGTGGGCGATATCGAAAATCCCCACTTTGGCCTGGCGCTGCGCGGCATGGCCGATGTGGCGCGTACGGCCGGTTACCATCTGCTGCTCAGTAACAGCGATGAAAAGCTGCAGGCTGAGCAGGATGCGGTGCGGGTGATGCTGGAAAAGCGGGTTGATGGCATTATCGTTGCGCCCTGCTGTTCAGAGCACCATCTCAACAGTCACCTGACTCAGGTACTGGAAGAGGGCAGAGCACTGAAATTGTTTGATCGCGCAGTTAATGATCTTGATGTGGAGGCGATCTGCTGCGAATTTACTGATGTCGCCGCAGAAGCCACCGCCCGGTTACTGGAGGCCGGCCACCGCCATATCGCCTATATCACCAGTATGGCACTGGCAACCGACTACAGCACGCCAGGCGATTTTGGCCTGACGCCAGTCGCCCAGCGCGTCGGCGGCATGATGCAGGCCTTTGCCGCCGCGGGTGTGGAATTTGATCCGACGCTGGTGAAAGTGAACGCGCTGGATGAAGTGGAAATCGCCCGTATCGTGGCCGAGTTGTGGCAGCGTCCGCAGCCTCCCACGGCGCTGGTTGCCTCTGACAGCGTGGTCGCGATGTGGCTGCTGCGTGAAGTGACGCAGCGCGGACTGCGAATCCCTGCCGATCTCTCATTTGTTATGTATGACAATTTTCCGTGGAGTGAGATTGTCACCCCGCCGCTGACGGTGGTGGCGCAGCCGGTGTATGAGATGGGCCGTGAAGCAGCACAACGCCTGATTGCGGAGATACGCGGCGAAGCCGTCGGGCCGATGCCGCGCTTTGATGCCCGTCTGATGATCCGCCAGTCGATTGCCGCACCGGCCAGCCTCATCAGCGCGAAATGATCACGTTAGCCGGGCCAGCCAAGTAACCGACTTAGCTGGCGTGTGGCTGCGGTAATCTGTGTGTCGCTGCAGTTACCATATCCAATAACCAGCCCCTGCTGCACCGGTTCAGTCAGATAGAAGGTCGAGAGGGCACCAGGCGCATAGCCAGCCTGGAGCAGTTTGCGGGTAATGGCGACGTCATCCCGATGAGGCTCGAGTGGCAGCACCAGATGCATACCGCTGTCACCGCCCAGCAACGAAATCGCCTGACCCGCAGCCCGCTGCAGTTCGGTTCGCAGTAGTGCCTGTCGCTGACGATAGAGACGACGCATTTTGCCCAGATGGCGACGATAGTCACCATTGAGAATAAAACGGGTCAGCGCCTGCTGCTCCGGACGGTTTCCGCCGCGCAGGATTTGATGCAGTGCCGGTTGCAGACGCTTGACCAGCGGCGCGGGCAGCACCATAAAACCGATACGCAGCGCAGGGAACAGGGTCTTGCTGAATGAGCCGAGATAGATAACCGGGGCATTATCGGTCATGCCCTGCATCGCCATAATGGGCTCGCCGTGATAATGAAAGTCGCCATCATAATCATCTTCAATAATCCAGGCCTGGTGCTGCTGCGCGGCGGCAATCAGCGCCAGACGTCGGGCCGCGCTCATCACTGCTCCGGTGGGATACTGATGAGTAGGCGTCGTATAAATCAGACGGGGCGGAGCCTGTTTCCAGTGTCCCGGCTCGGGGGCCATTCCCTGGTCATCGGTGGGGATCGGGACGATGTTAAGCTCTCCGGCCTGCAGAGCCGATTTGGCATTGCGATAACCCGGCTCTTCAATCCAGCCATGATCGCCCGGATTACTCAGCAGGGCGACACATAGCGTAAGCGCCTGCTGCACACCGTCAGTAATCACAATCTGTCCGGCGTCACAACGTACACCGCGCGTGATACGCAACTGTTGCGCCAGTACGGTACGCAACTCTGCTTCGCCAAACGGATCGCCATAGCCGAGCAGCTGCGGTGGCGCGTAACTCATCACCTGACTCAGCGCCCGGCGCCATGCCGCCATCGGGAAGTGGTTCAGGGCGGGTATGCCTGGACGCAGGGGCAATGAGCCAGTGTCGACCCAATGGCTCTGCTGAAAGGGCTCAATCCGTTTTGCCAGTGACCAGCTGGCTAACGAGTCGTCATCCGCCTGCGTTGCAGGCAAAGCCAGTGAGCTGATGCGGCTGCCTTGCCGATCGCTCGTCAGATAGCCCTCAGCCTGTAGCTGTGTCCAGACGTTCAGCACGGTATTCCGCGAAACCTGTAGCTCAAGTGCCAACTGTCGAGTAGCCGGTAACATCGCACCGGCAGCAAGCTGACCCTGCAAAATGCCCTGCTTTATCCGCTGATAAAGTTGCTGCTGCAGCGTTGTCCCGGCGGCTGGTATCAATGGAGCCAGCAGCAAAGAGGGGATCTGTGGCTTCATCGTCTGCTCCCGTGGATCTATCATTTTTCATGATTGTGGTACTTTTTAACCCACCATGATAGTGGCAATCTGCGGATATCATCTGCAGCCGGGAGGCGATATGTCACAACTTCAGAATCAATACGGTCAGCCGGTCGGTCAGTCTTTACCTGACTGGCAGCCCCGTCCTTTACCGCAGCATCAGATTTTTACCGGCGAGGCGTGTCGGCTGGAGCCGTACAGCGTGGCACGGCATAGCGATGCCCTGTCTGATGCGTGGTCACTGGCTGAGGATGGGCGAGACTGGACCTATATGTTTATGGGGCCATTTGATGACCGGCAGGCGTTTCAGGATTATGCAAAGCAGCTGGAAGCCAGTCGTGACCCGCTACATTTCGCCGTGATCGATCTCGCTACGGAGCAGGCGGTGGGCAGCCTGTCGTTGATGCGTATCCAGCCTGAACATGGCGTGATGGAAGTCGGGCATGTCACGTTTTCGCCCCGGCTGAAGCAGACCCGCATGGCGACGGAAGCGCATTTTCTTCTGATGCGTTACGCTTTTGAAACCCTGGGCTATCGCCGCTATGAATGGAAATGTGACAGCTGCAATGCGCCTTCCCGTAAGGCCGCGGCCCGCCTCGGTTTCCGTTATGAAGGCGATTTCCGCCAGGCTATCATCTATAAAGGCCGTTCACGTGACACCAGCTGGTTCTCGATTATCGATAGCGAATGGCCGGAGGTGAAAAAGGGCCTTCAGCGCTGGCTGGCGGAGGATAACTTTACCGCCGACGGTCAGCAGCGCGAGAAGCTGGAGGCGCTGCGCGACAGACCCTGATTGAGTTATGGCATCAAAGTAAAATATCTTTCAGGACCGCCACCAGCAGGGTGGTGGTCATGAGGATGGATAACCGTTTGAGCCAGCGCATATCGGTGGTCAGGGTCACAACGTCATTTCTGAGGCTGTCGACAGCGCCAGTTAATCGGAAATTCATTTCACTGAGCATAACTTCCATCTTATCCACTTTGATTTCCAGGTGATTAAAACGGATGGCCAGTTTGTCGGTTTTTCTTTCAACATGGCCGAGCCGCTCGTCGATCTGATTGACTTTTGTGGTGAGATAGCCGAGCCGCTCGTCGATCTGATCCACTTTTATCCGGAGCTGACCGAGCTGCTTCCCGACCTGTGTGCCTGGCTGCCTCTGCTGCATATCGGTAAAGACCTCCACCATCGCCTCCGCTTGCTGATCGTCGATTCCTGCCTGTTGCAGAGCTTTAAAGGCTTTGTGGGTACTCATCATGGCGCTTGTCATCCTGACATCTCCCTGTGTACTTCGGCGATAACGGTATCATGACAGGCAAAAAGCGTATCACCACTCAGTCGGTTGTATTTTGCGCGCCTTTCCGAAAAATATCAATTAGTACAACAAGTAACGTGCAGGCGAGTGCGAGCTGTCTCGCAACATGTCGCCGAGGGCAGGATGAGGTGCCTCTGCGGTAATCCGCAGAGGCGTGAAGAGAAAAAACGGGAGTTAAGGCTGTGGCACGATTTTAATTTCAACCATGCCGATACCCAGTTTGCGCGGATCCTGACCGGTGATATTGCCGGTGTTGCTCAGCTGCGGTTCAGGTGGTGCAATCACCAGACGATGGCTGGCGCCTGGGTTGTCGAAATGCAGGGTATGTGTCGATATCTCTTCACCCAGAGACAGCAGCTGCTGCTGCTGGTCGCCGACCCGAACCGGAATCGCGCGGTGTGCGTTGGGGCCATATGCGCGCGCGGTGATCACCAGATCGAACTTCGCGGGCAGCGCATCGACATAGTCGATATGCACTTCTGGTGCGAGATTGGCGTTGGACCAGCGCCCCCAGCTCTCTGGCCGTGAGATGCCACTGAAGCTTTTAACGTTCTCCGGCGCGCCAGGCACGTCGAGCCGGAAGCTGTCTGCGCTGTAGCGAATGTTGTTATCTTCAATACGGATCTGCGCCAGGTTCTGCTGGTAACGCGCATCGCTGACGGCGCCGTCCGGGAACTGCACTTTGCCTTTCCACTGAGGTTTGTCGACGTGCGTCACCGACGGCGTACCGCCGAGCTGCCCCATCGCCACACAGAGATCGCCGGAGAGGGCCAGCGAAGGCTGCCAGAGTCGCGCCATTTTAAAACAGCGATCGACCCAGAGGAATTTATCGGCTGAGGCGAAATCGGCCAGTTGATAGCGCAGCGGGGCCGAATATTCTCCTTCCGGCATCGGCTCCACATGCTTATCGCTGATACTGAACAGAATCGGCAATTTAAAGGTGGTGCCTGAGAAGCTGAAAGTATTCTTCGCCTGATCCACCGTGAAGTTGTCTATTTTCTTCGGGAAGTTCCACAGCTGGATGATGTCGGGTTTCCAGCTCGTCACCTTGCTCTTCATATCGTCGAACTGGGTGGAGAGTGATAGAGAGGAGAGGCTGCTGCGGCCCAGGCCAATCGCATTGTCACCGCCGAGAATATCCAGCAGCGTGGCGCCATTATCCAGCGTGCTGCGCTTCGCCTCCATCAGCTCCGCCTGCGGTTTATCGCCACGGATCACCATGAACAGATTGCGACGTGGCTGTTTTACCAGCCACGGATGCGCCGTGTTGTTCATCGCCAGATGATCGGAGCTGACCACAATCACGGTGTTTTTGAACCAGGGCGACGCTTTAATGCGCGTAATCAGGCGCGCCACGTGCTCCTGCGAGCAGGCGACCGCACTGAAGGACTGGTTCGGTTTGCCCTCAATGCTGTAGCTCCTGCGATCGCAGCTGCGTGAGATAAATCCGTCAGGATGATGAGTGTCGACGGTCAGCGTAAACAGCGCAAAAGGTTTACCGGCTTTAGAGAGTTCCTGATACTTCTCAAAGACTTCATCCAGTACCGTATCGTCGTAATAGCCCCAGTTATTGCGGTAAGCAGTATCGGCAACGCGGCTTTTCAGCTCCTGCGAACCATATAGATTTTCGGGATCGAAACCGTGTGATTTCAGGAAAACATCTTTACCGGCAAAACGCAGATCGGCACCCTGAATAAACCAGTTCTGGTAGCCGGAGTTTTTCAGGATGTCGCCCAGACAGACGTTTTGCGGATAGAAGCTGGAGAGCGACGCCGACGCATTACCGTCAAACGGGGCAAACAGCGGAATGCCGCACTGTGAGGCAACCATGCCCGCAATGGTGTAATCGGTACCTGGCAGTTGTTCGGTTTCGCTGAAGTCGATGCTCTGCTCTTTCTGCCGGTTCAGTTCGGGCGCTAAGCCAGGAAAGGCGATAGGGTCAAAATAGGTGCGCTCTAAGCTTTCACCATAGATGTAAACCACGTTGAGGCGCGGCTGTTCAATGCGATTACGCGGCACTTTATAGAAGTTGTCGAAGTCAGAATCTGCCAGTTGGGTATGCGACACAATCAGGGTCGCGACCTGGCGAAAGGCTGGGGTGGTCTGCACCGAGCCGAGTGCGCAGGCGGCCGCCAGCAGCGACCAGCCCATGTGATGGGGACGCTTACGCCGACGCAGAATCCACGACAGCAGGCAGAACAGCAGAAACAGTACGATGATCAGCCCAATCGCGGGCACCACATATTTACTGACGCCCGCACCGGTCAGGCTATTGGTCAGGGTATAGAGCACCGCATCGTTGATGCCGTCACCGGTAAAATAGTTGCTGGCATAGAGGGTGGCGTTCAGCACAACGAAAAGCACCAGCAGGATAAGAACAATAATAAACCAGTATTTGTTACGCCCGGCTTTACAGGAATAAATAGCAATAGCGGCCAGAAACAATGCGACGGACACCAATTCGGACAACGGCAAATCCTCTCTTCAGGGTTACGCGAGGCTTCACGCAACCGGCCACCTTCGGGGGATGGTTTTTCGACAATCTATATTGGCTGTAATCCGGCTGCAACATATCCGGCCCGATTTGTGCGGTGAAGAGCAGATTGGTTTATTGTCATTTCAGAAGTGAGGTTATCAGGCGTGACGGTGGCTGGCGCGCACCGTCAGCAGAACAGATGTCCGGGCATTTTTCAGAGTTTGCCGGTGAGGTATTGTGCTTCGCCGTCGGCAAAACTCCAGTCACCTTTGTCGTTGGTGATAAAACTGATCATTAAATCGTTGCCCTGCACACCACAATGCTCCCGCAGTTCCCGCGCCAGCTCCGCCATAAACCGCTGTTTCTGCTCGCTGCTGCGTGGGCTGGTATAGACCCGCACCATCACCAGATTGTCGCTGCGGGTGAATCCCAGCCCGGTATCCTGAAACACCATCTGGTAACGCTTGTTTTCCTGAACAATCTGGTAGCGGTCACGCTCAGGCACGTTAAAGGCCGTAAGCACGGCGCGGTGTGCCGCATCCAGCAGTGTACGTAGTTCTGATTCTGAACGACCCTGAATAACATCAAATTGCAGCAGTGGCATAGCGAGCTCCTCACAGTGATTAATGACTCTATAGTGAAGACTTTATCCGCCAGGAAAAAGCGCGTAGCCTGAAATGATTATTCACTATAGTGAACAATTATGATGAAAGAGATGAAAACGGATGCGCTGTGGGATCATCTGCACTGGCTGACCGTTCTGGCCGAGCAGGGCAGTTTTACCCGCGCAGCTGAGCGGCTCGACGTCAGCAAGGCTGCGATGAGTCAGAAAATCAAAGAGCTGGAAGAGATGGCGGGTGTATTGCTGGTACAGCGTACCACGCGCAGCGTGCGGCTGACGTCAGCGGGTGAGAAGCTGGTAGAGGAGCTGCGCGAACCTTTTGCCCGCATCGAACAGAGCTTTTTCAGCGTGCGCGATACCGCCGGGCCGGTGCGTGGCCTGGTGCGAATTACCGCGCCAGTGGCGTTTGCCCGTCAGCAACTGGTGCCAATTATCGGTGAGTTTCTGCGTGACTATCCGCAGGTGCGTCTGCAACTGGAAGTGACCGACCGCATCGCGTCACTGAGTAGCGAGGGATTTGATCTGGCGATTCGTCACAGTGACACGCTACCGGAAACGCACGTGGCGCTACCGCTGTGCGACACCCGGACGTTGCTGGTGGCCTCACCCGCTTATCTCAACCAGCAGGGTGTGCCGCAGTCGCCGCAGGATCTGTCGCAGCATAACTGCCTTTACTACCCACGCGGTGTCGAATCACCGCGCTGGCGGTTTGCCACCACTGCGGATAGCGAACAGGTCCAGGTACGGATTCAAGGCAGCTTTGCCACTAACAACAGCGAGTCGATACGCGATGCGGCCCTGCAGGGATTAGGGATCGCTATGCTGCCCGATTTCAGCGCCCGGGAGGCGCTGGCAGCGGGGTCATTGCAGCAGGTGTTGCCTGCGTGGCAGCCAGTTGAGGCCTTTGCCGCCCGTCTATGGATCGTCCGGCCGTGGGCGGCGCAGGTGCCACGCGCGGTCACCACGTTCACGCACTGGCTACGCGCGCGCTTTGACCGCTGATGGCAATGCCAGCGCAGGCGGTGCGGTCTGCATCATCTCGCCAATCAGGCTGCTGCGGTTATACAAACCCAGCCGCAGATTGAAGTCGAGATGCAGCCTCTCGTTGCCGGTTAGTTTGATAATCGGTGGCGGCGTCTGTGGTCGCTGATGGAACATCACGGACTGCGCAAAGGCGCTGCTGCTGTCGGCGTGCAGGCGCTGATAATACCAGGCACTGGCTTCACCTTTACGCAGATAGAGATTAGCCCGCCGGTGTTCGCGCATCGCCACCTGCTGCGCCAGCGACAGGAGCTGACGTGACGGATTCTCCATATTCTGTACAATCAGCGAAAAATCATCACGCTTCTTCAGCTCATGGAAATAGTTGCGGATACCGACGTTTTTAACCGGAGCCAGTTGTTTCAGCCATTCACGAATAAACGGGTTTTGCGGCGGCGCGGCAAGAAACCAGCTCTCAATGACCGGCGCAAGCAGGTTCTGCGTCGATTGCTCGCGGTAGTAACCGATGATATCCATTGACCGCGCTTCGTGAACGCGATGCACCCAGGCGAGATCTTCAAACAGCAGGGTGCTGCAGTCGATGCCGATACCACCATAACGGTGAATCAGCTCAAGCCGGATGATTTCACTTTTATGTGCCAGCGTCAGATCGGAAGAGATAAAGTTGAGTTCGGGCAGCCACTGCGACAGTGTGCGCTGCGTGATCAGATAAACCTGGTGGTCGGGGTTGTCCCGCCGGATTTTACTGATATTCAGCGCCATCGAGGTCGGCAGATGATCGTTATGCCAGACCATCCAGACAATTTTTGGAATCTCTGGCAAATTTTTCTGCTGCGCAACTAATACGATATTATCTTCCTGCCCCGGATCATATTCCGGTGCCTGACAGAGTCTCTGCTGTTTCTTATTCCATAACATCTGGCTACTGAACGATATTCTTTTCCAGTTACGCCAGATTTTATGCGCTGGACGTTTGCGATGTGAAGTCATGGTACACCTGTTATTTTTATTTTCCCGTCATCGTGCAGGCTCTGCACGTTCCGCCAGAGGCGGGAACGGCCGGGATTGCAGAGTGGCTGCAATCCCGATGAGTGCGGGAATTAATGAATAGTTTTCCCTGGTGGCGACGCAGTGCTTAAGTGCGCGATAGTTTCCTCACGGCTGTTTAATTGCACTGCACCTTTTTAATAAAACATTATTTACACATTAGCTATATCTTTTTTCGACTTTAGGATAATACGGAAACAATCCGGTCATGTTATGGAAATAATAATATCGCTGCTGTTAATCATTTATTTAAATGCGACGGAATCCAGTATTAAGGAATATCTGAATATCATGCTGCGCAGGGGGGTTAGCGTGCGGTATGGACCACGGCAGCCGTGAATATTGTGCTTAATGCGTGGCGTAAGCCCGGCTCATCAATCCGCGGAATCAGACAGCCCGAAGAGGATTGTCTACGCTTAAGAAGAACTTACTGAGAAAGGAGCGCGCATGCAGAGTGAATCCTACGGTTTACTGGCGGTAGATAAGCAGGGCAATCGCGTCCTGTTTCTTAATCCGGAAACCTTCGCGGTCGAGCGGGAACTGAACGCTTTTCCACCGCGACCGCATGAACTCCTGATACTGGCCCAATGGGGTAAAGCCTATGTGCCCATTTATGGCGACGGCGTTCATGGTAATAACCCGCATCCGGGGCATAAAGTGGCGGTCATTGATTTACAACGTCGTGAGATCAGCGGCTTTATCGATCTGTCACCGCTGCGGGCACCACACAGCGGACAGCTGGGCCGCGATGGCAAAGTCTATCTCTGCTGTGAGCAAAGTGCTGCCGTGGCGGTGATCGATCCGCAGACCGACAAAGTAGAAAAAATCATCCCGATTCCTTCTCATAACGCGCATCGCCTGACGCTGTCACCCAGCGGCCGCAAGCTCTTCACCGATAACGAAGAGGATGCCACTATCACCGTGGTGGATCTCTGTGAAGCGGAGGGGCGGGTGATCGATACCATCCTGCTGCCCGGCCCGATTGCGGGCATTGCTGCCTCACCGAAACATCCTTACCTGGTCGCCAGCGCTGCTGACGCGCCGTTGCTCTATTTGATCGATCGACAGAGCCACCGCATTCGTCAGCGCATCACGCTGCCGGGTCATCAGCAGCCCTGTCAGGTGGTTCGCTTCAGCGCCGATGGCGAACAGCTGGTGGCAATCGGGGATCAGGAACCGCTGGTGACACTGTTTGACGATCTGCTGAATCCGCTTGGTGATATCAGCGTAGGCAACATGCCGATGGATGGCTGCTTCACGCCAGACAGGCAACAGCTGCTGATTGCCAATCAGGATGATGGCACGCTGAGTGTGATCGATCTGGCGCAGCGTAAAGTGATTGCTACGCCGCGTGTCGGAACAGGCTGTGAAGTGCTGGGCTATTTTCCGATCGGTCAGATAAACGGACGATGATAGATCGCAGTGCTCCAGTGGCGGCTGCTGGCGTGCTTCTCCGCCTGCCAGCCGCGTTTACGTAATTCGCGCGCAATCATCTTATTCATGATGCCGTGGCCCAACAGCAGCACCGTGCCTTGCTGTGAGTGCTCTATCAGCTTCTCTGCCGCCGCCGAAGCGCGGCTGCGCGCATGTTGCAGCGACTCCGCGTCGCCCGCATAACCGCAGAGCCATAACAGCCGCAGCAGCGCCAGCCAGCATAGGGTCGGCAGCTGCACCGCGCCGGTTCGCAGCAGCGGTACGGCGACTTCGCTGAACAGCGCATCAACCTCATGGGGCTGCAGACCGAGCTGGCTCAGGGAGGATTGCGCGCGGGGCAGGGGACTGCAGACAATAAACGTGGCCTGACGGGCTATTTCGATGCTGCGCGGCGGCGGTCCGTCACTGACCTGTGACAGATCGTAGGCTTCGCACCAGTCAGCCAATGCCTGCACGCTCTGGCGACCCCCCGCCTGGTGGTCAGGTTTACCGTGTCGCATCAGAATAATTTTCATAGCATCTCTGTCCGCTCTTTTTGTCAGGGTAACGCATTGCCCACGCTTACCGCGACTTTTCAGAATAAACAGGAAGTGTCATCTGCAGGTAACCGACGTGTGCGACAACATAACGTGATGAAAGGATCGTTGTCCCTCTTATCTCGCTTAATGATTAGAGAAAATGGTAACTTACCGCTGTGTGTGACTTTTTTTTGTGCGACATGATGCTGTTAACTGGCTGAATTCGCGCTAAAAATGTGTGGTGACGGAATGTGATAGTGAAGCTTTTCTAACAATTTTCGCCAGAATCTATTGATTTATCTACGCGCGTAGATACACTGGGACCCAGTGATTACTCACGGTGCCCGACGCACAGTAGACTCCATTGATAGTTAAGTTACATTCGCTCAGTTTAAGCGACCGATGAAAAATACATCGGCGAAATGGGGCGAAGAACAAGATTCCAACACCAGGGAATCCTTTAACCTTTCATCATGGTTAGCCAACTGAACGTCGCCACCGGGGGAATTCCGCTTTCATCAGGGGATTGACCCATGGAGGGGCGTTTATCAATCTGCATACTCATTCAGGGATAGGGTTATGACGGCACAAAACTCCGTTAAGCAGCAGGCATCACTGTCATCCACTTCTGCCGCCGATGAGCGGTTTAACACCTCCTCAGGCCGCAAAGATTTCTGGCGCGCCACTTTCTCATGCTGGCTCGGAACGGCAATGGAGTACGCAGATTTTGCGCTCTATGGCCTGGCTGCCGGTATCATTTTTGGTGACGTCTTCTTTCCGGAATCAACCCCGACCATGGCACTGCTCTCCAGCTTTGCTACCTGGTCAGTCGGCTTTGTTGCCCGGCCTATTGGCGCACTCTTTTTCGGCTGGCTGGGCGACCGCAAAGGCCGAAAGGTAGTGATGATCTCCACCATCATTCTGATGGGTGCTTCCACAACGTTTATCGGCTTAATACCGAGCTATGCCTCTATTGGCGTCTGGGCGCCTGCCTGTCTGGTGCTGTTGCGCTTTACGCAGGGTTTCGGCGCTGGCGCGGAGTTGTCGGGCGGCACGGTGATGCTGGGTGAATATGCGCCGACAGAGCGCCGCGGACTGGTCTCTTCCGTGATTGCGCTGGGTTCCAACAGCGGCACACTGCTGGCATCGCTGGTCTGGCTGTTGGTGGTGCAGATGGATCAGCAGAGCCTGCTGGAGTGGGGCTGGCGTATCCCCTTCCTCAGCAGTGCGCTGATTGCACTGGTTGCGCTGTGGATTCGACGTCACCTGCGTGAAACGCCGGTGTTTGAGCGCAGGAAAGCGGAGATGGAAGCAGAACGTGCCGGCGTACTGGCTACCCCGGTGGTCGATCAACGGCCTTTCTTCCAGCGTACCCGCGCCTTCTGGACCATGGTTGGCCTGCGTATCGGCGAAAACGGCCCTTCCTATCTGGCTCAGGGCTTCATCGTCGGTTACGTCGCTAAGGTGCTGATGGTTGATAAGTATGTTCCGACTACCGCCGTATTCCTCGCCTCGCTGCTGGGTTTCCTGATCATTCCATTAGCGGGCTGGCTTTCTGACCGTTTTGGTCGCCGGATCGTTTATCGCGTCTTCTGTCTGTTACTGATGTTCTACGCCTGGCCTGCCTTTACGCTGCTGGACACGCGTGAACCGATCCTGGTGATCCCGGTTATCGTGGTTGGTATGGCACTGGCGTCATTGGGTATTTTTGGGGTGCAGGCAGCATGGGGCGTGGAGATGTTCGGCGTTCACCATCGCTACACCAAAATGGCGGTAGCGAAAGAACTGGGCTCGATTTTGTCCGGTGGTACCGCACCGCTTGTTGCCGCTGCTATGCTTTCTTATACCGGTCACTGGTGGCCGATTGCGGTCTACTTCTCGGCCATGGCCGCCATTGGATTCTTTACCACCTTTGTTGCTCCTGAGACGCGAGGGCGGAATCTCAATCTGCCTGAAGATGCCATCTAGATTTGCCTGAGGATGACATCTGCCAGGAGAGAGCGACAAGCAGCAGGCCGTGTAAAGCGGCCTGTTTTTTTATGGAGGAACGCGATGTGCCTAAGTCGTTAACGGGAAAAGCGACCCGCAGTGAAGTTGCGAAAGCGGCAGGCACCTCAGTGGCAGTTGTCAGTTATGTCATTAATAACGGGCCTCGTCCGGTCGCCGATGCAACCCGTCAGCGGGTACTGGAGGCAATTAAAGCGACCGGTTACCGGCCTAATGCGGCAGCACGCGCACTGGCATCCGGTAACACCAAAACCTTTGGACTGGTGGTGCCCAACATCGGCAATCCTTTTGTGGCCTCAATGGCGCACGTGCTGTTGCAGGAGTCGATGAATCACGGCCACGTCATGCTGCTGGGGGATGCCGGAGATGACCGCAAGCGCGAACTGGAGTTAATTCAGGGACTGCTTAACCGGCAGGTGGATGGACTGTTTTACAACAGCGTCGATCGCCATCCTTACATAGATTTGATTAAAGCCAGCGGTACGCCGCTGGTCATGCTGGAGCGGGTTGAGCCTCAGCCGGGCGTTAACATGCTGCGGGTCAATGAGCGTCAGGCCGCCTGGCAGGTGACGGCGCATCTGCTTAGTCACGGATATCAGCAGGTCGGCATCATCAGTGGCCCGGTCGATATGCTCAACGCGCAGGATCGTATTCAGGGCTGGCGTGATGCCATGCAGGATCGTGGCCTGCCGATTGATGAATCGCTGATGTTCCCCGCCAGCTACACCCCACAGGGCGGCTACGAGGCGGCTCAAACTATGATCGCCCGGGGTTGTGTGCCGCGAGCGCTGTTTACCAGCAACGAAGGTCAGGCGATTGGCGCACTTCGCGCCTTTTCCGAACATCAGATCCGTGTGCCGCAGGATGTGGCGCTGGTCTGCTTTAACGGGACCAATCACTCATCGTTTCATGTCCCGACATTAACCACCGTACGCCAGCCACTGCGTGAAATGGCCCGCTCTGCGATTCAGATGTTGAAAGAGGGAGAGAGCAAAGCGCAATTAAAGGAGTTTCCACACTATCTTGAAATCGGTGAATCCTGCGGCTGTCAGCCGCAAAGCCAGAGTTAACTTATAAAAATATGAAAAGAATCATTATTGACTGCGATCCCGGCAACGGTATCGCGGGTGCCAACACCGATGATGGGCTGGCGATTGCGCTGGCCTTAGCTTCACCTGCACTGTCGCTGGAATTAATCACCATCGTGGCGGGTAACACGCCATGTGAAGTGGGGGCGCGCGTTGCCAAAGATCTGATCGTCCGGCTGGGATTATCTATCCCGGTCGTACAGGGTGCGACGCAGGCGCTTCAGGAAGATCCTGCGCCGTGGCGCGAAACGCTGGATAACCGGGTCAACCAGCTGGCACTGGGTAAACTGTGGCAGGATGTGCGCCAGCCCGCAGATATCCCGGCGGATGCGTTTGATGCGGCTGACGCTATCGGCAAATTGATTTGCGACAATCCGGGCGAGATCACCCTGGTGGCGATTGGCCCGCTGACGAATGTGGCGCTGGCGATGCAGCGCTATCCCGCCATGGCAGACTCTGTGGCGGAGATTGTGATCATGGGGGGCGTGTTTACGCTGGATGATTATATCAAGGACACCAATTTTGGTCTGGATCCAGAGGCGGCGCATCAGGTTTTGCACAGCGGTGCGTCCGTGACGCTGGTACCGATGGATGTCACCACGCAGACGCTGCTGACCCAGCAGGATTTGACCCGCCTTACCGCCGTCGATCATCCGCTGACTGATTTTGTGCGCGAAACGCTGCGTCCGTGGATCGACTATTCGATGGAGACGCGTCAGCTGGCAGGATGCTGGATCCATGATGCGATGGTGGTGGCCTGGCTGCTGAATCAGCGCGTCGCGTCAGGCACCGATTATCGGGTTGATATCGAACTTCGTCCCGGTGCGACGCGCGGTAAAAGCTGGCGTTTTCGTCACCCTCTTCGGCTCACTGTCGGGGTGCCTGAACACTGTGGCGCATCAGTGCATGTGCTGCATCGTGTCGATAATACGGTGCTGTTGTCGATCATCGAAGAAGCATTTAAACGCCTGAAATCCTGAGACTCCGGGCGATTAACCCGCCAGCCTGGGCTACGCCGGGTCATTTCCATGATGCGGCGATGGCCATCAAGGCGGAGAAACGCTGTCAGATGATCAGCAGCATCAGGGCACGGTCAGAAGTTGCAGGTGCTGGCCTGGGTGAGCAAATGCAAAGCATTAAATCGTTTCGCACACGTCGATCCAGCGGGCGTTAGTCAGTTCAGCCATCTGCTGTGGCGAAATACGGACGGCGCTGTGGATAGCGCCAGCGGCGGGTAACACTTCGTCGAAGCTGCGCAGTGAGACATCACAGTAAACGGTCAGCGGATTTTCCAGTCCGAACGGACAGACGCCACCCACCGGATGGCCGGTCCAGTTAATCACCTCGTCTACGCTTAGCATCCGCGCTTTCGCGCCTAGCGCCGCTTTCAGCTTGCGATTATCCAGCCGGGCATCGCCGCGTGTCACAATCAGCACTACGTCGTTTTTCACTTTCAGTGACAGGGTTTTGGCAATCTCTCCTGGCGTCACGCCATGGGCGCGCGCAGCCATTCCGACCGTTGCAGTGCTTTCTGCCAGTTCAATAATTTCAATTTCAGGGGCGTGTTCGGCAAAGAACTGGCGCACGGACTCCAGACTCATCTTTCTCTCCAGGCTGATCGAAGGCGTAAAAATTGCCACAAGCCCCAGTGCCTGTAAACGAGATAAACGGAGAATTCGACGTAATTAAGTCTGTTTAGCTGCCGCTCAGGGTGCAGTTGCCGCATTGTTCGACATCAGGAATGCGATAACGCTGGCAACAGCTGCGACGGACCAGTTCGCCATTCCGCGGGATCATGGTGCGGTAGAGTGGGTTTTCGCTGCCATCCAGCAGTCGCTGGTTAAAGAACAGCGACTGCTCCAGTTGCAGCACCAGCATCTCATCAACCTGGCTTTTCAGCTCACCGAGGAACCACTGGAACGAGTAGCCCATATTGTTCCAGATGAGTCGGGCGTTGATATCACCATGCTGCGTAATACCATTAACCACCGGGATCAGATGCTGCTGAATTAGCCGATCAATACGTTGCTGAGGGTTAAGATAGCGCGCTTCTTCATCCTCCTGCACATCAATCCAGAACGTGGCCGGATGGCCATTCTCATGAAACCCGACACGAATATGCTCTGGCGAGCAGTCCAGCGCGCGTGACTCCTGCAACAACGCCATGATCAGCGGTGGCAGCAGCAGGCCAAAATACCATTGCGCCCAGAGTGACAGCACCGGCTTGGCTTCACGAACCGCATCAGGATGATCGCGATAGAGATAATTACTGTAACGCTGGATGAGCGGGGCAAAGGCCTCTGATTGTGACCAGGCAGCGAGAGTCTGCGTGTCGCGCGGAGCAGACTGGCTAAATTTAGTAGAATCAAGGAGATAGCTACGCTGTTGCTGCAGCCGCTCGTGCAGACTTTCCGCCAGTGGACGGTCATTCTGCCGGAAGATCATCGACTGAGCGTTGAAACGCTGTTCCTGAGCTGAAACGGTTGCCATGACGACTCGCGAAAAGTGTAGATAAGAAAGCAAATGATAATCGTTATTGATTAACTCTACAAGTCGCGTAAAAAATCGTCGCTGCTGGCGGGAAAATGGCAGGCGTTAAGATTTGTTATCTGACCGGATCGAGCGGCAAAGAGGCGGGCTTAGCGCGGTTGAGCATCGACCGTGTCAGGCTGAATCAGGCATGTTCGCTGGCAGTCTGATGCTGTTTTCGGGGTAAGTCTTCCCAGGCAAGAATGGTATTCCGGCCCTGATTCTTAGCCACATACAATGCGCTGTCCGCATTGGCGACTGCCAGATCAAAGTCATTATCGTAAATAGGCGCGATACCCGCGCTGATGGTGACGTGGGTTGAAACGGTTTCATTGAAAAGATGGGGGATTTCTAAATCCAGCACATACTGACGGATTCGCTCTGCCAGTTTCATGGCAATGGAGCTGTTCACATTGGTCATCAGCACCAGAAACTCTTCGCCGCCATAGCGGGTAACGACATCGCGCGAACGCACCGCATCTCGAATAGCCACAGAGACCCGTGCCAGCGCCTGGTCGCCCATCGCATGCCCATAATTGTCGTTGTAGGCCTTGAAGTGATCGATATCCAGCAGCAGTACATAATGGCTGCCAGCGTGGTTTTCCAGAATATTATCGAGCCGGTTCTTCAGGCCACGACGATTATAAAGGCCGGTCAGCGGATCAAGCATGCTGAGATCGCTGAAGGTCTCTTTCTCTTCGTAAAGCTGATGCATCAGTCGCCGGGTAAAGTTATCGGCACGACGGCGCATCAGATGCTGGAGTGAGAAACCAATCAGCGGCAGGGTAATGGTCAGCAGGATCAGCGGCAGATGTTGCGCATTGTCGAGTAGTAATACAGTGAGTACGGGTGGGGCGACATGCAGACAAAAGGCCCCCAGATAATCGCTCAGGGCAATGGCACTGATAAATAACACACTGATCAAACTGATAATAAGATAGCCGCCATCGAAATAGAATACCTGATGAAAGCGATAATTAATGTGCCACGCCCAGAGCATTCCCAGTACCAGCGCCACAGGATTTAAAAGTGGGAGTTTTACTTTAGGCAATATTAAATGGGTAATTAGAATTACACCGCTAAAAGCCGCGACGCATATTACCGGCAGGGTGGTATCGCTTGTCTCTTTGTTCATTATTGGCAGAAGATAAAATAGCGAAACGGCGATATTTAAAAACAGAAAAAGCATCACTGAAAGCCGGTATTTACTTTGTTTCAGTTCTTCATATGATTGTAATTTCATTATAAATACTCGTGACGACCCTGAAATACCAAAGCGCAAGCCGGCATAAAGCATAAAGAGGGTATGCCAGACAGTGAGCAAATTATTGCTGGTGCGGTTATTAAAGGTGTTATCGGCCGCAATCTAGCATTTTCCAACCGGTCTGTCATCTTCGTTGCCGGGCGTGACAAAAACAGGCTGCAAGGCGGGCAAAACTATCATATGATAATGGGAATGCTTATCATTTGAGGTTGGCGTCATGGGGATAGCGATTATCGCGGCCTGCGGCCTGTGGGGAGTCAGTTGGGCACTGGGTAAAAAACTGGATAGCGCGTGGGGTGTTTTGCTGCCGTGTGTTGCGCTGCCGCTGTTCGCCTTATGGGAACCGAGTTTCAGCCAGTGGCGGCTGGTAATGACGGTTGCGCTGCTGCTGACGGTCGTGATGCTGTTTAACCAGCGTCTGCGCCATTATCTGCTGCTGCCATCGTGTCTGGCATTAGCGGGTGGACTGGCAGCGGTCTCTGTGAATTTTCATCTGATTTAATACAGGCGGAAAGGGTTAAAACGGGTGTGCAGGTCGAAGCGACTGCAAAACGTAATGTAACCGGGAAAACTAAACTGAGCAGGGGATAAAACGAATCTGCAATGGAAGCAGAAGAGACGAGCGGGAAAAACCTGGGGATGACAACGTTGGTGCGAAGAGAGGGACTTGAACCCTCACGTCCGTTAAGACACTAACACCTGAAGCTAGCGCGTCTACCAATTCCG
>NZ_JBXUHX010000015.1:0-21578 GCF_058148845.1 Pantoea sp. RCC30.1
GCACGCCATAATGCTGGCTCAGGCTTTTCATCATCTGCTGAGCACGCGCCGGATCATTCAGCGCACCGACCTGCACCACATATCCATCGGCGGTACCCGTGCTGGCTGCTGGCGCGGCGCTGGCGGCTACGGGAGCCGTAGTGCTTGCTGCCGGGGAACTGGCAGGCGCGGCGGCGGGCGGTTCATTACCTTCCAGTACGCCGTTCGCTAATGGCTGGGGTGCGCCAAGGAAGCCACTGCTCTGCACCGGTGCGCCCATGTTGTCACTGCTCTGCAGCGTGCTGTTGCTGATGGCCTCAACATTCTGCGCGGGCGGTTCAGAGGGTGAAGCGCTGCCGCCGTTCATCACCGCGCCACCACTCAGGTCCGGGCGGGCGGGCAGAGAGTAGCTCTGTTTCGCTACCACGGTTCCGATGGTGCCAGGACCAGACAGCGTGCCGTCTGGTGCTACCTTGATATAGTCGACCCGCACCCGCGAATTGTTGGAGATATTCAGGCGGTCACCGGCAGCCCGCGACAGGTCGATAATGCGCCCTGGCGTATAAGGGCCGCGATCGTTAACGCGCACCACAATCTGACGGCCATTCGCAATATTGGTCACGCGCACATAGCTCGGCAGCGGCAGAGTAGGGTGGGCGGCAGTCAGCGCATCGGGATCGTAGGCTTCGCCGGTGGCGGTGCGGTTTCCCTGCGCCTCTTCACCGTACCAGGTTGCCAGGCCGACTTCGCTGTAGTTCGATGGATCTTTGATAACGCGGTAATTTTTACCGTTAACGCTGTAATCCTGGCTGGTGCCCGGATTGATCGGCTCATAACGTGGCTCAACGCCTGGAATCTCTACCACCGGTCCATTGTAAGCCGGTTGCGGCGGCGCCGTATTTTGGGGTTCGGGCGTGGTACAGGCCGCCAGAACCAGTGATGCCAGTGCAACGCCAAGCCATTCCTTACGCATCTGCAGCCTCTTAGACACTTTTAGATAACATTTTTCGGTGAGTGTGGATCGACATCACAATGCCGAATCCCGCCATGAGCACGATAAGCGCGGAGCCGCCATAACTGACCAGCGGCAGCGGCACGCCAACTACCGGTAAGATACCACTAACCATGCCAATGTTAACGAAAACATAAACGAATAAAATCAGCATTAAACCACCCGCCATGACGCGGCCAAAGGTGGTCTGTGCACGGGCGGCTACAACCAGTCCCCGCATGATCAGCAGCAGGTAAAGGGTCAGCAACAGCAGCACGCCGACCAGACCTAACTCTTCGGCCAGAACCGCGAAGATAAAGTCAGTATGACGTTCCGGCAAAAATTCCAGCTGAGACTGGGTGCCCTGCAGCCAGCCTTTGCCGCGCAGTCCGCCCGAACCAATAGCGATTTTCGACTGGATAATGTGATAACCGGCACCCAACGGGTCCGTTTCCGGGTCGAGCAGCATCATCACGCGGTCACGCTGATAGTCGTGCATCAGGAAGAACCAAAGAATCGGGATAAACGCGGCGACCAGTAGCACCGCCACGCTAATCAGTTTCCAGCTCATCCCCGAGAGGAACAGCACAAAGAGGCCTGAGGCGGCAATCAGAATCGAGGTGCCGAGGTCGGGCTGTGCGGCCACCAGCAGGGTGGGTAGGAAGATCAGAATCAGCGCAATACCGGTATTTTTCAGCGTCGGCGGACAGACATCGCGATTAATAAAGCGCGCCACCATCAGCGGCACCGCGATCTTGGCTATTTCCGAGGGCTGAAAACGCACAAAGCCGAGATCGAGCCAGCGCTGTGCACCTTTACTGATCTGCCCAAAGGCATCCACCGCCACCAGCAGGATGACGCAGACAATATAGAGATAGGGTGCCCAGCCTTCATAAACGCGTGGCGGCACCTGCGCCAGCACAATCATGATTACCAGACCCATCGCGATCTGACCGAGTTTACGCTCCATCATGCCGGGATCCTGTCCGCTGGCACTCCAGATCACCACGGCGCTGTAAGTCAGCAGTCCGAGAATGATCAGCATAAACATCGGATCGATGTGGATGCGCATCCAGATCGATCGTTTCTGCGGACTATCTTGCATCGACATGTTTATTCACCTTCATAACCGGGCGGCACAGGGGCGGCGTCCGGCAGAACTGTATTGTTATCACCCAACATAATGTGATCCAGAATCTGGCGCATCACGGTGCCGACAGCCGGACCGGCGCCACCGTTTTCCAGGATGATGGTCACAGCCACCCGAGGTTTGTCATAAGGGGCAAACGCGGTCATTAATTTATGGTCGCGTAATCGTTCAGCAATTTTATGGGCGTTATACGTTTCGTTCTCTTTCAGGCCATAGACCTGTGCCGTACCGGACTTGGCGGCGATTTTATAAGGTGCATCAGCAAAGCTCTTATGCGCGGTGCCGTTGGGGCGATTCGCCACGCCGTACATGCCATCTTTAGCGAGTTCCCAGTAGCCGGAATGGATATCACCTATCGGGGCCTCAGGCGGCTGGCGATAGGGCATCAGCGTGCGGCCTTCGCGGGTGGCGCGCAGCATATGCGGCACCTTGACGACGCCGTCGTTGATGAGAATCATCATCGCTTTGTTCATCTGCAACGGGGTTGCCGTCCAGTAACCCTGGCCGATCCCCACCGGAATGGTGTCACCCTGATACCACGGCTTTTTAAAGCGCTTCTGCTTCCAGTCGCGGGTCGGCATGTTACCGGCGCTCTCCTGCGGTAAGTCGATGCCGGTACGGCTGCCGTAACCAAATTTATTCATCCATTCTGACAGGCGGTCAATACCCATGTCATAGGCGACCTGATAGAAGAAGGTATCAGCAGATTCCTCCAGCGCTTTGGTGACGTTCAGACGGCCATGGCCCCATTTTTTCCAGTCACGAAAACGCTTTTCTGAACCAGGAAGCTGCCACCAGCCGGGATCAAACAGGCTGGTATTACGGTTAATCACGCCAGCGCTCAGGGCAGAGACGGCCACATAGGGTTTGACCGTCGAAGCCGGTGGATAGGCGGCCTGAATCGCGCGGTTATAGAGTGGGCGGTTTTCATCTTCCAGCAGTCCACGGTAATCCTTACTGGAAATACCGTCGACAAATAAATTGGCATCGTAGCTCGGCGTGGAGACCATGGCGAGAATTTCGCCGGTGCGCGGATCGCTGACGACCACAGCCGCGCGACTGCCCGCCAGCAGGGTCTCGACATATTGCTGCAGTTTAAGATCGATCGTCAGATAGATATCACGGCCTGCCTGAGGTGACTCCTCATGCAACTGGCGAATGACGCGGCCACGGTTGTTGACCTCGACCTCTTCAAAGCCGGTTTTGCCGTGCAGCAAACTCTCGTAATACGCTTCAATCCCCAGCTTACCAATGTCGTGCGTCGCGGCGTAGTTCGGCCATATGCCCTCTTTGTCGAGGCGTGCAACGTCACGATCGTTGATTTTTGAGACGTAGCCGACCACATGCGTCAGCGTGGCTCCGTAAGGGTAGTAGCGGCGCTGATAACCTTTGACTTCTACACCGGGAAAGCGGTACTGGTTGACCGCAAAGCGCGCCACCTGCACTTCATTCAGACCGATTTTAACCGGGATGGAGGTGAAACGACGCGAGCGTTTACGCTCTTTCTGGAAGTTTTCGAGGTCTTCGTCCGTCAGCTCAAGAACCGGGCGTAAGTTTTCCAGCGTCTGTTGCAGGTTATCGACTTTCTCGGGAACCAGTTCTGCCTGATAGATAGTGCGGTTCAGTGCCAGCGGGGTGCCGGTACGATCGTAAATTATGCCGCGACTGGGCGCTACTGGCACCAGTTTGATGCGGTTCTGATTGGAGCGAGTGCTGTAATCATCAAAGCGAAGAATCTGCAGGTGGTAAAGGTTAACCACCAGGACTGAAGAGAGCAGTAAGATGCCGACGAAGGCGATGAACGCCCGACGGACAAAGAGTTTTTGTTCGGCGCTGTAATCGCGAAAGGCGTTGCTTTGTAATTTCATCCGCTACTTGTCATGTCTGATGTGGGCTGATCGGTCATTCACGATGATAAGGATGATTTGTCGTTATACTCCAGGCCCGATACAGGCTTTCGGCTACCAGCACGCGCACCAGCGGATGGGGCAACGTCAATGCTGACAGTGACCAGCTCTGCTCTGCCGCCGCTTTACAGGCGGGGGCCAGGCCCTCAGGCCCGCCAATCAGCAGGCTGACATCGCGACCATCAAGCTTCCAGCGTTCAAGCTGCTGTGCCAGCTGCGGGGTTTCCCAGGGATGACCAGGAATATCCAGCGTGACGATGCGATTGCCTTTGCCGACCGCTGCCAACATCGCCTCGCCCTCTTTTTCAAGAATGCGTTTGATATCAGCATTTTTACCGCGTTTACCCGCGGTCACTTCGATCAGCTCAAGCGGCATATCTTTCGGGAAGCGGCGCAGATATTCCATAAAACCGGTCTGCACCCAGTCAGGCATTTTCGTGCCGACGGCAACAAGTTGCAGTTTCACCGATTAGCCCCAGAGTTTTTCCAGTTCATACAGCTGGCGACTCTCTTCCTGCATCACATGCACGATGACATCACCCAGATCAACCACGATCCAGTCTGCCGCGCTTTTGCCTTCAATGCCTAATGGCATCAGGCCCGCTAAACGCGACTCCTGCTCGACGTGTTCTGCGATCGAAGTCACATGACGCGTGGAGGTGCCGGTGCAGATGATCATGAAATCGGTGATGCTGGATTTGCCCTGAACGTCGATGGTAACAATGTCCTGGCCTTTGAGATCATCAATCTTATCAATAACGAAGTCTTGGAGTGCTTTACCTTGCAAAAGGTTCCCCTTGGAATCTGGTGGTATCGGGCCGGCTGTAAGCCCGGAGAGTGCAGCCAAAAATTTAAGCGGCGTAGTATATCATGCCCGGATCAGTCGCGATATAAGCCTTCGCGGTCGATATAGTCGATAACCGCTGCAGGCAAAAGGTCGTCGCAGGGCTGGTTCTGATGACGACGGCGGCGAATTTCGGTCGCCGAAATGTCATAGAGTGGGGTTTCCGCCAGCCATATATGACCTGCGGGCTGCTGATGCAGTTGCCGGATATCCTGAGCGAGATGCTGATCAAGCCAGTCCTGCATCTCTGGCGAGTCTAACCGGGTTGGATAGCCGGGGCGCTGGCATACCAGCAGATGGCAGAGTGACAGCAGATCCTGCCAGCGATGCCATTTAGACAGGCTCAGCAGGGAATCCTGACCAATAATAAAAGCCAGCGGCTGCGCTGCACCGCGTTCGGCGCGCCAGGCTTCCAGGGTGGTCACGGTCCAGGAAGGCGTGTCGCGTTCCAGTTCACGGGTATCAATTTCAAACAGCGGTAAGCCGCGGATAGCGCAGCGCAGCATATCAACCCGCTGAGTCGCGCTGGCTTCCGGTTGTGGACGATGCGGGGGCACATTATTGGGCAGCAGCGTCACACGTTGTAAGCCTGTCTGCTGAGCCAGCGCTTCGACCGGGCGCAGATGGCCAAAATGGATCGGATCGAAGGTGCCACCAAACAGCGCGTGTAACTCAGACATGGGCAAAGCTCGTCGGAAAAGCACGACTGCTGATCAGCAGCGTCAGAGTCTGTAACTGCGGCCACACCGGCTGACCATAATCCTGCTTCAGGGTGATCTCAATCTGACTCAGCAGATGAATAGCGCGTTGCAGACGCGTGGCATCCAGTCGCTGGAGTGCGTCGGTGAACAGCGCGCGGCGGTTCTGCCAGATACGCTGCTGATCCATCAGCGTGCGCAGCGGCTGCTGGGCCTGATGGCGTTGCAGATGCAGTAGCGTCAGCAGATCGCGCTGCAGCGTACGCAGCAGAATCACGACTTCGCTCTCTTCTTTCTCAAGCTGATGCAGGATATGCAGCGCGCGGCGACTTTTACCTGCCAGCAGGGCATCTACCCAGTGGAAGGGCGTGAAGTGCGCGGCATCACTGACTGCTTCTTCAACCCGGGGAAGCGTCAGCTTACCGTCCGGCCACTGCAGCGAGAGCCGCTCCAGCGCCTGGGCCAACGCCAGCAGATTGCCTTCATAGCAGTAACACAACAGCTGCACGGCCGCGTCATCCACCGACAGTTTCAGCGCTTTAGCGCGATTAACGACCCAGCGTGGCAGTTGTGCCTGTTCGGGCGTCTGGCAGGGCACTAAAACCGCAGAGGAGGACAAGGCTTTAAACCAGGCGCTGTTTTCCTGCGCTTTGGTCAGCTTTGGCATCCGGCAGATCAGCAGAATATCGGCGTGCAGCAGCTGAGACAGCTTAACCAGCTGCTCGGCCATCGCGGCGTTGGGGCCATTATCGGGGAATTGCAGCGTCATAGTCTGACGCTGGGCAAACAGACTCAGTGACTGGCAGCTGACAAACAGGCTCTCCCAGTCGGTCTGGGCATCCAGCGCAAAACTGAAATGTTCTTCGAATCCCTGCGTGGTTGCGGCGGCACGGATTGCATCCGAGCTTTCCTGCAACAGCAGCGGTTCGTTACCGGCTAACAAATAACAGGCGCGCAGCCCCTCACGGAGCTGCGCGCTGAGTTGCTCAGGATAAATCCTGATCATTGCAGGCTGGTAGCAGAGGAAGAGGGCGCTTCCTGTGAACCCTGACCCGGCACCGAAATTACTGACGCCGGCAGGGTATCTTTGCTGTTCATCTGCGCGGCATGCACCGTCAGCAGCTTACGAACCAGCTGTTCAGCCGCACGCTGACGCATTTCCTGCGTAATCAGATCCTGCTCAGCATCTTTTGCCAGCGCTGCATTCGGGTTATCGAAGAACGAACGATAAACCGTGGTGCTGATGGGATAGATACCTTTGCCCGGCAACAGAACCTGCGCTGTAAGCGTCATGACCAGCTGATACTCAGCAGAGGTGCCGCTGATAAAGACCGACGCTGTGTTACGCCCCGACATTTCAGGACCCAGACGCAGTGTCGGAATATCGGTGCGGGTCTGCTTGCTGTCTTCAACAATGGTGACATCGTTGATACGCAGTTGCTGACGCACAGTACGTGCCAGCGGACCATAAGGGTCGCCGGTTGAAACAATCAGAGTTTTCAGTTCGCTGGGCACCTGAGTAGTGCCGCGCGGATGAAAACCACAACCAGCGGTGATCACCACCGCCAGCATGACAAACAGCCTGATAATCGGATGTCGCACAGTTCCTCCTGAACTTAACCTACGACCAGGTTAAGCAGTTTGCCCGGTACATAAATGACTTTACGGATAGTCACGCCGTCCAGATACTTCGCCACCAGATGCTCCTGCGCAGCGCGTGCCTGAACCTGTTCCTGTGTTGCATCGGCTGGTACGGTGATTTTGCCGCGCACTTTACCGTTAACCTGCACCACCACCAACAGTGAATCTTCAACCATAGCGGCTTCATCAGCAACCGGCCAGCTCGCTTCATCAATGGTGCCTTCGCCACCCAGTGTCTGCCACAGAACATAGCAGGCGTGCGGGGTGAACGGATAGAGCAGACGGACGATGGCCAGCAGCGCTTCCTGCATCAGGGCGCGATCCTGTTCGCTTTCCTGCGGGGCGCGTGCCAGTTTGTTCATCAGCTCCATGATCGCTGCAATGGCGGTGTTGAAGGTCTGACGACGGCCAATATCATCCGCTACTTTGGCGATGGTTTTGTGCAGATCGCGACGCAGCGATTTCTGCTCGTCATTCAGGCTGTCCACATCCAGTGCCACGGTCGCACCCTGAGAGGTGTGCTCGTAAACCAGTTTCCAGACACGTTTCAGGAAGCGGTTAGCCCCTTCAACGCCCGATTCCTGCCACTCCAGCGTCATATCTGCCGGTGAAGCAAACATCATAAACAGACGTACGGTATCCGCGCCGTAGCGCTCAACCATCAGCTGTGGATCGATGCCGTTGTTTTTCGACTTCGACATTTTGCTCATGCCCGCGTAGATCACTTCGCGACCCTGCGTGTCCACCGCTTTAATAATGCGGCCTTTCTCGTCACGCTCAACCTCAACGTCAACCGGTGAAACCCAGTTACGCTCGCCGTTGTTACCCAGGTAGTAGAAGGCATCTGCCAGCACCATGCCCTGGCACAGCAGACGTTTGGCAGGTTCATTGGAGTTCACCAGGCCCGCGTCACGCAGCAGCTTATGGAAGAAGCGGAAATACATCAGGTGCATGATGGCGTGTTCGATACCGCCTACATACTGATCGACCGGCAGCCAGTAGTTTGCCGCAGCCGGATCCAGCATGCCTTCCTTGTAGCTGGCGCAGGTATAACGCGCGTAGTACCAGGAGGACTCCATAAAGGTGTCAAAGGTGTCGGTTTCACGCAGAGCAGGCTGGCCGTTTACCGTGGTTTTCGCCCACTCCGGATCCGCTTTGATCGGGCTGGTAATGCCATCCATCACCACATCTTCTGGCAGGATCACCGGCAACTGGTCTTCTGGTGCAGGCATCACCGTGCCATCTTCCAGCGTCACCATCGGGATTGGAGCACCCCAGTAGCGCTGACGTGAAACACCCCAGTCGCGCAGACGGTAGTTCACTTTACGCACGCCCACGCCTTTTGCCGCCAGTGAATCCGCGATGGCGTTGAAGCCTGTTGCGTGATCCATGCCGTTGAACTCACCCGAGTTGAACAGGGCACCTTTATCCGTCATCGCCGCTGCGCTGACGTCAGGAATCGAGCCATCCAGGTTGAGGATGACCGGCTTGATCGGCAAATCGTATTTAGTCGCAAACTCCCAGTCGCGCTGGTCGTGTGCCGGAACCGCCATCACGGCGCCGGTGCCGTATTCCATCAGGACGAAGTTGGCAACCCAGACCGGGATCAGCTCGCCGGTCAGCGGATGAATAACAGACAGGCCGGTCGCCATGCCTTTCTTCTCCATGGTCGCCATATCGGCTTCGGCCACTTTGGTATTGCGGCATTCCGCAATAAAGTCAGCCAGTGACGGATTATTTACTGATGCCTGAGTCGCCAGAGGATGACCCGCCGCGACAGCAACATAGGTTGCACCGATAAAGGTATCCGGACGGGTGGTGTAGACGGTGACTTTCTCTTCGCTCTCCGCCACGTCAAAAGTGATTTCGACGCCTTCAGAACGACCAATCCAGTTACGCTGCATGGTTTTGACCTGCTCAGGCCACTCTTCCAGCGTATCCAGATCGTTCAGCAGCTCTTCCGCATAATCGGTGATTTTGATAAACCACTGCGGGATCTCTTTGCGTTCAACTTTGGTGTCACAGCGCCAGCAGCAGCCATCGATGACCTGCTCGTTGGCCAGCACCGTCTGATCGTTCGGGCACCAGTTCACGGCGGAGGTCTTTTTATAGACCAGACCTTTTTCATACAGTTTGGTAAAGAACCACTGTTCCCAGCGATAGTACTCTGGCTGGCAGGTCGCCAGTTCACGACTCCAGTCATAGCCAAAGCCCAGCAGTTTGAGCTGGTTTTTCATGTAGGCGATGTTGTCGTAAGTCCATGGGGCAGGCGCAGTGTTGTTTTTAACTGCAGCGCCTTCCGCAGGCAGGCCGAAAGCATCCCAGCCAATCGGCTGTAGTACGTTTTTGCCGAGCATACGCTGATAACGCGCGATTACGTCGCCGATGGTGTAGTTACGAACGTGGCCCATGTGCAGGCGGCCAGAAGGATAGGGCAACATGGAGAGGCAATAGTATTTCTCTTTACCTTCCTGCTCAGTCACTTTAAACGTTTCGTTTTCATCCCAGTGCTGCTGCACACGGGATTCAATTTCTTCCGGGCGGTATTGCTCTTGCATGGCTGCCTGTGGTCCTTTATGAAAAACATTTTTCTGGCTCTAAGATCCGCATAGCATACCCATAAGGCCGCATATCAACAACACTTCCCACTTTTGCCGACACGATTTCTGCCGAAAGCGTCAGCCCCTTCACCCTTTTGTAATTCACTGTACAGACGACACGGCAAAAGCAACATTCCGACTAAACTTAGTTCAGCGAGAGTCTGCATAAAGGAGAACAAAATGAATAAGGTGGCTCAGGAATATCGCGAGTCGTTAGCCGTATTAACCGAACGTCTCCGTCAGGGCGATCGTAACCTTGATGAGCTGATTGCCGGGCGGCGAAGCCAGTTGCTGGTTCGCGATGATATGTCGGAAAGCGAGATTGACCAGGCGCTGAATTCGGTGCGCCGTGATTTGGGCGAGTTTGCACGCAGCTATACCGATGTGGAAGAACCGCTGGCTGATTCACTTTTTATGCGCATTATCCGCGAGAGCGTCTGGAAAGAGTTGGCGGATATCACTGATAAAAGTCAGCTGGAGTGGCGTGAGGTCTTTCAGGATCTGCATCACCACGGTGTGTATCAGAGCGGTGAAGTCGTGGGGCTGGGCAATCTGGTGTGTGAGAAGTGCCAGTTTACCCGGGCAATATACACGCCTGAAACCTTGTCCCGTTGTCCCGAATGCGGCAACGATCAGTTTCAGCGTCAGCCTTTTGAACCCTGATAATAAAACCTATGCGGGCCACGATGAGTGACCCGCATAGGGTGTTTAGTGCAGAATTTTAGCGAGGAAATCTTTTGCGCGGTCAGACTGTGGATTATTAAAGAAGTCATCTTTATTGGTGTCTTCGATAATTTTCCCTTCATCCATAAAGATCACGCGATTGGCGACTTTACGGGCGAAGCCCATCTCGTGTGTCACCACCATCATCGTCATCCCTTCCTGCGCCAGCTCAACCATTACATCCAGCACTTCATTGATCATTTCCGGATCCAGCGCGGAGGTCGGTTCATCAAACAGCATCGCGATAGGATCCATACAGAGTGCACGCGCTATCGCAACGCGCTGCTGCTGACCGCCGGAGAGCTGGCCGGGAAACTTCTCAGCATGCGCTGATAGTCCCACACGCTTCAGCAGCTTCAGTCCTTTATCGCGGGCCGCCGCTTTGTCGCGCTTCAGCACTTTTACCTGCGCCAGCACCAGGTTGTTGATAATACTCAGATGCGGGAATAGCTCGAAGTGCTGGAACACCATGCCGACCTGGCTGCGAAGCTGCGCCAGATTGGTTTTTTTGTTGTTCACCTCGGTGCCGTTTACCGCAATCACGCCCTGCTGAACTGGCTCGAGTCCGTTCACCGTTTTGATCAGCGTCGATTTACCGGAGCCGGACGGGCCGCACACCACCACCACTTCACCGGTTTTGACTTCGGTTGAGCAGTCGGTCAGCACCTGAAAGTGACCATACCACTTAGAAACATTTTTCAGGCTAATCATTTAAACCGTCCTTTTTCTTTTTAGATAGCTGACCAACAGCGATGCGCTCAGGCTGATAACGAAGTAGACCAGACCTGCAAACAGAACCATTTCAACCTGGGTGCCGTCGCGCTCACCAATGGTGGACGCGGTACGGAAGAAGTCCGCCAGGCTTAAGACATAGACCAGCGAGGTATCCTGGAACAGCACGATACCCTGCGTCAGTAACAGCGGAACCATCGCGCGGAACGCCTGCGGCAGAATAATCAGTTTCATGGCCTGCCACTGCGTCATGCCCAGCGCCAGCGCGGCATTGCCCTGTCCACGGGAGATACTGATGATGCCGGCACGAATGATTTCTGAGTAGTACGCCGCTTCGAACAGCGAAAAGGCAACCATGGCTGAAATCAGGCGGATATCGGTTTTAGGTGACAGGCCCAGCACCTGCTGCAGGAAACTCGGCACTACCAGATAGAACCACAGCAGCACCATGACCAGCGGCACTGAGCGGAACAGATTGACATAAATTTTGGCAAACCAGCTGATGGGCTTAAAGGTCGACAGACGCATCACCGCCAGCAGGGTGCCCCACAAAATGCCGAACACCACAGCGGTAATCGTGATCTTAAAGGTAATCACCAAACCATTAAGCAGATAGGGCAGGCTGGGAGCAATCGAACTCCAGTCAAAATCGTACATTACTTGCCTCCCGCATTGCCTGGCAGCCGGACTTTGCGCTCGACCAGACTCATCAACAACATAATCACCAGGTTAATCGCGACGTAGGCCAGCGTAATGGCGGTAAAGGATTCATAGGCGTGAGCAGAATAGTCGAGCAGTTTGCCCGCCTGCGCCGCCATATCGACCAGACCAATGGTGGAGGCGATAGCGGAGTTTTTCACCAGGTTCAGCATTTCCGAGGTCATCGGCGGGACAATCACGCGATACGCATTCGGCAGCAGCACATAGCGGTAGGTCTGCGGCAGGGTTAATCCCATCGCCAGACCGGCATTCTTCTGTCCACTCGGCAGTGACTGAATCGCCGCGCGCACCTGCTCGCAAACGCGGGCGGCGGTAAACAGGCCAAGACAGATCATTGAAGAGAGGAAGAACTGAATATTGGGGTCCAGCTCAGACTTAAACCACATGCCGAGCTTTTCGCCCACCAACTCGGGCGCCACCAGATACCAGAAGAAGAACTGGACGATCAACGGGATGTTACGAAACAGTTCGACATAGCAGGTGCCAATGGTCGACAGCAGGCGATTCGGCACGGTGCGCAGAATGCCGAAAAATGAACCCACGCAGAAGGCGATAATCCAGGCGCAGCAGGAGACGGCTATCGTCACCTGAAAACCGGACCACAGCCAGCCGAGGTAGGTCGTGTTACCGAACGGGGCCTGTTCGAGGAATATGCCCCAGTTCCAATCGATACCCATAACGAGCTCCGGAAAAAAAGGGTAGCTAAGCTACCCTGAAGATTGATGAACGGCGTTGTATTTCCTGACTCAGGGGAACGACCCGTGTCAGTCTGTCTGTCCATGCCGCGGTTTCAGCAATCGAGAGGGCAGCCAGGCCGCCCTTGTTATACCCGTCGTCTTTCAGGCTGCATTTTTGTTGGCCTGGCTCACTCACCCGAATCACTTACCTGAGTCAGCTCATCGGGAGTCATTCTCCTGCCGCCACAATGCAACCTGAAATCCATTGGGTATTTTTTTGTTAATTCAGTGCCTTGTCATTTGGCGTTTTGAACAGCGCTTTCATGTCATCAGACAGTTCAAAGTTCATGTTCAGGTTCTTTGGCGGGATTGGCTTTTTGAACCAGTTCTCGAACCATTTCTCTGCCTGACCCGATGTCTGTGCTTTAGCGATGGTTTCATCCACCAGCGCTTTGAACTGCGGATCCTCTTTACGCAGCATGCAGCCATAAGCCTCTTTGGACTGTGGCGTGCCTAAGATTTCCCAGTTGTCCGGCTTTTTGGCTTTGGCGCGTTCGCCAGCCAGCAGGGCATCATCCATCATGAAGGCCACGGCACGACCGGTTTCCAGCGTACGGAAGGAGTCGCCATGATCTTTGGCGCTGATGATGCGCATATCCAGTTTCTGTTCGTCGTTGAGTTTGTGCAGCAGCACTTCAGACGTGGTCCCTGAGGTCACGACGACGGTTTTGCCTTTCAGGTCAGCGAAATCTTTGATTGGGCCATCTTTCTTAACCAGCAGACGGGTGCCGATGACAAAAATGGTGTCAGAGAAGGCAGCCTGTTTCTGGCGCTCAAGGTTATTGGTGGTCGAGCCACACTCATAATCGTAGGTGCCGTTTTGCAGCAGCGGAATACGGTTTTGTGAGGTGATTGGAATCATTTTGACCTGCAGGTCAGGCTTGTTCAGCTTCGCTTTAATGGCTTCCACGATGGCGTTTGAGTAATCCTGTGAGTAGCCGACGACTTTTTGCTGGTTGTCATAATAAGAAAAGGGAACTGATGATTCGCGATGCCCGACCACAATGACGCCATTGTCATTGATCTTCTTCAGGGTGCCGCTGAGATCTTCCGCCTGGGCCGCTCCCGCCGCTGCGCTGATCAGCAGAAGAGATAATGCCACTTTGCGTAGTTGCATGTTCCAACTCCTTCGTATGAAAAAGGCACAGGATATAACCTGCGCTGATTATGATGTTGTGTCTGTTTTCTGCTGCATTTGCGCTCATTCTGCGGATTAAATGGGTGCAGAAGAGTCACTAACATAGCGGATTGTTAACGCAATGAAACAAAAAAGTTTCTTTTTTGCGAGGTGATCCGCACCAAAAAAAGGCAAATTTCTCACACTGCGCGTTAACGGTGCAGGAGGTGCGACTGTTTTGGTGCAGCCCGCCTCGCAGCAGCGCCTGCAATCAGCCTGTTAGCGAAAAACAGTGAAATATTTAGCAATCATCGTGCCAGAAAGCGGTGCGGGACGAGAAAGGCAGCAGAGTGTGTGGCGTGGGGAGTGAAATAAACCGGAGAGTCACCATGAAAAAGGCGAAGCACGTGCTTCGCCTTCAGTGAGCATAGAATGGGATGTTATCGACGTCGACGCAGAAGAGCTATCAACGCCGCCAGCAGCGTCAGTGACCACACAGGCCAGATGCCAGCCCGCGCATACGGTGTTTCCCCTTGGGTTGGCGTGACCTTGCTGGTCAGCACATCGCGGGTAAACTGAGGCAGCATGGCTTCCACATCACCACTGGCATTGACCACCGCCGTCACACCATTATTGGTGCTGCGCAACAGCGGGCGACCCAGTTCCAGCGCCCGCATCCTCGCCATCTGGAAGTGCTGCCACGGGCCGATAGAGTGACCAAACCAGGCATCGTTCGAAACGGTCAGCAGGAAGTTGGTGTCGGGATGGAAGTTGGCTCGCACCTGTTCACCCAGCACGATCTCATAACAGATGGCGCTGGTCAGGTTGTAGCCCGCTACGCTCAGTTGCGGCTGCAGATAGTTACCACGACTGAACGCCGACATCGGCAGATCAAAGAACGGGGCCAGCGGACGCAGCAGATCGGCCAGCGGCACAAACTCGCCAAACGGCACCAGGTGATTCTTCTGGTAACGGTTACTGCTGAAGTAATTGTACGGCGCCTTACCGCCCAGCACGATCACAGTGTTGTAATCGTGATAACGGTTCTGCTCCAGCCGGGAGTCCACGATACCGGTGACCAGCGAACTGCCGCGTTCACGCAGTTCATCATCCAGCGAATGCAGGAACGGCTGCTGATTACTTTCCAGATCGGTAATCGCCGATTCAGGCCAGATGATAATAGGCGCTTTGCCCATCAGCGGCTGGCTCAGACCGTTATAAATACGCAGGGTTGTGAGCAGTTGCTGCGGGTCCCACTTCATCGACTGCGGGATGTTTCCCTGCACCAGCGCCACCTCGACGGCACGCTCGGGCATCGGCTGAACCCACTGGATGTAGCGCAACGGCCACGGCAGGGCCAGCAGAAGCAGCGCTGCGACCAGACTTCTGACGTTGCGCTGCTGCAGGCCATAAGCCAGCAGCCCAGCGACCACCATCAGCAGGAAGGTCAGCGTTTCGACGCCCGCCAGCGGGGCCAGTCCTTTTAACGGGCCATCAATCTGGCTGTAACCAAACTGTAGCCACGGAAAGCCGGTCAGCACCCAGCCGCGCAGGAACTCGGTCATCTGCCACAATGCCGGTGCGGCCAGCGCCAGTCGCCACAGCGTTGTGCGCGGCCAGATGCGATTCAGTACGCCGGCAAACAGTGCCGGGTAGATCGCCAGATAAGCCGCCAGCAACGCCACGATAAAGACATTAATCGGGCCAGGCATGCCGCCAAAGGTGGCGACACTGACGTAAACCCAGTTGATGCCGCTGCCGAACAGACCCACTCCCCAGACAAAGCCGATTGCAGTGGCCTGCGGGCTGGATCGGTTCAGGGTCAGGAGCTGTAAGCCGCACAGCGACAGCAGTGCGGCAGGCCAGAAATCGTAAGGAGAAAAGGCGAGGGTGCCAACTGCACCCGTTATTAAAGCCAGCAGCAGGCGAACCCGCTGGCGCGGGTAAAGTGAGGCTAAAGCCATAGACTTATTCGTCTTCCAGTTGAGGTTGTGGCGAATTTTCCGGGATAGTCACGTGAACCTGGATGATGCGGCGGCTGTCAGCCATCGCCACCTTGAACTGGTAACCCTCAATCTCGATGCTTTCACCACGCGCGGGCAGATGGCCGAAGCCCTGCATCACCAGACCACCAATAGTGTCGACTTCATCATCGCTGAACTGCGTGCCAAACACCTCATTGAAATCTTCAATGGCGGTCAGCGCACGCACTGTAAAGGTGTGACGGTTGAGCTGACGGATATCACGATCTTCTTCATCGTCATACTCATCTTCAATCTCACCGACGATCAGCTCCAGAATGTCTTCAATGGTCACCAGACCGGAGACACCACCAAACTCATCAATGACGATCGCCATGTGGTAACGCTGGGAACGGAACTCTTTCAGCATCCGGTCAACACGCTTACTTTCAGGCACAACCACTGCAGGACGCAGTACTTTCTCAATACTGAAGGGCTCAGATTCGCTGCTCATAAACGGCAGCAGGTCTTTCGCCATCAGAATCCCTTCCACATGATCTTTATCTTCGCTGATCACCGGGAAGCGGGAATGGGCGGATTCGATAATGACATCCAGACACTCTTCGAGGCTCTGATTACGTTTCAGGGTGATCATTTGCGAGCGCGGGATCATGATGTCACGCACACGCTGCTCCGCAATATCCAGAACCCCTTCGAGCATGTCGCGGGTGTCCTGATCAATCAGCTCTTTGTTATTCGAGTCGCGGATCAGCTCCAGTAGCTCATCACGGCTTTTCGGTTCGCCGTGGAAGAGTTGGTTGATCAACAGGGAGAAAAATCCCTTTTTACTACTGGGTGCATCGCTGTTTTGAGAATGGTCGTCGCTCATGGCGGTTTTTAAAGATCTCTCTGGTGAGGAATAGGTGCTGTCAGCAAACCGTGCTGACAGCCGGATAGCCAGAATTCAGGATTCAGGCGTCTTCTTTCTCCGAAATGTACGGATCAGGATACCCAAGAGCAAGCATTATCTCGGTCTCCAGTCCTTCCATCTCATCAGCTTCGTCATCTTCAATATGGTCGTAACCCAGCAGATGCAGCGTGCCGTGTACCACCATATGTGCCCAGTGGGCTTCAGCGCTTTTACCCTGTTCAGCGGCTTCCTGCTCAACCACCAGGCGGCAGATAATCAGATCGCCCAGCAGCGGCAGTTCAATGCCCGGCGGCGCTTCAAACGGGAAGGAGAGAACGTTAGTCGGCTTGTCTTTGCCACGATAAGTCAGATTAAGCTCATGACTTTCTGCTTCATCAACCAGACGCACCGTAACTTCGCTTTCGGGCTGGAAAGGGGTGACAGCTGCTGACAGCCAGCGATGAAACTGGCTTTCATCAGGCAGGTCAGCGCTGTTTTCACAGGCGACCTGCAGGTCGAGAATGACCTCACTCATTTGTTCTCCTGCGTGGCGTTCTGTGCAGCCAGGGCTTCGCGTTTACGCTCTTCTGCCTGCTGGTCACGGCGAGTCTGATCGGCCGCTTCCCAGGCTTCATAGGCGGTGACAATGCGGGCAACCACCGGATGGCGCACCACATCTTCGCTGTGGAAGAAGTTAAAGCTGATCTCTTCAACGTCCGCCAGCACCTCAATGGCATGACGCAGGCCCGACTTAACGTGACGCGGCAGGTCAATCTGGGTGACGTCGCCGGTGATCACTGCTTTGGAGTTAAAGCCGATACGCGTCAGGAACATCTTCATCTGTTCGATGGTGGTGTTCTGGCTCTCATCAAGAATGATGAACGCATCGTTCAGGGTACGACCGCGCATGTAGGCCAGCGGGGCAACTTCAATGACGTTGCGCTCCATCAGCTTTTCTACCCGCTCGAAGCCGAGCATTTCGAACAGCGCATCGTAGAGCGGACGCAGATAAGGATCGACTTTCTGGCTCAGGTCACCTGGCAGGAAGCCGAGCTTTTCACCCGCTTCTACCGCAGGGCGCGTCAGCATGATGCGGCGAATCTCCTGACGTTCAAGCGCATCGACTGCTGCGGCGACCGCCAGATAGGTTTTACCGGTACCCGCGGGGCCGACGCCAAAGGTGATGTCATGGTCGAGCACATTCGCGATGTACTGGGCCTGGTTTGGCGTGCGCGGCTTAATCACACCACGCTTGGTCTTGATATTGACCGCTTTACCGTACTCCGGCACGCTTTCGGCGGTTTGTTCCAGTACCCGGCTCTCTTTGATCGCCAGGTGAATCTGGTCAGGCTCGATATCCGGGATCTCACCACGCATCGGCGCGGTGTCGACATACAGCGTTTTCAGAATATCTGCAGCGGCATTGACGCAAAGTGGACGTCCCACCAGCTTAAAAACATTGTCGCGACGATTGATCTCAATGCCCAGACGACGCTCAAGCTGTTTCACATTATCGTCGAAAGGCCCACACAGGCTCATCAGTCGACGGTTATCAGCCGGTTCAAGGGCGATTTCACGAGTTTCGATATTCAAACGAATCCTTTGGGTCACTCAGGGCCAGTTATGGGATGTGTCTGACGCACCGTTGGGCTTAACCGGATGCACCATAACGAAATTATTTATGCCGTAACGCCTGGGCGCAAGCTTAAGGAGAGATATTTGGGCGACACTTTCAGAAACCAAGTGGTGCAAAGCGAAATTGGCGGCAACGCGATGCGCGCTGCCGCACAGTATAGCAGGCATCACGGCTGGAACAGACTCACGCCGATTTCGTTTTCCTTGCGGGTTCGGGCAATCACGGACGCCGGGCTTTCCGCCATACGCAGGCCCATCTCATCTTCTGTGCGTACCAATATGCCGCGCAGCGAGTTGGTGTAGACATCGACGATTTCCACATCCACAAAGCGGCCAATCATCTCAGGTGTGCCTTCGAAATTAACCACGCGGTTATTTTCGGTGCGGCCAGAGACTTCCATGACGTTCTTGCGGGAGATGCCTTCCACCAGAATACGCTGTACGGTGCCCACCATGCGGCGACTGATCGCCTGTGCCTGCTGGTTGATGCGGTCCTGCAGGATCCACAGCCGCTGCTTTTTCTCCTCTTCGCTGACATCATCTGGCAGATCAGCGGCTGGCGTGCCGGGACGGGAAGAGTAGATAAAGCTAAAGCTGACATCGAAATTGATCTCGGCGATGAGCTTCATGGTCTGCTCGAAATCCTGCTGCGTTTCACCGGGGAAGCCGATGATGAAGTCGGAGCTGATCTCAATATCCGGGCGCGCTGCGCGCAGCTTACGGATAATCGACTTATATTCCAGCGCGGTATGAGCACGCTTCATCAGCGTCAGAATACGGTCTGAACCACTCTGAATCGGCAGATGCAGGAAACTCACCAGTTCCGGGGTATCACGGTAGACCTCGATGATGTCATCGGTGAACTCAATCGGGTGGCTGGTGGTGAAACGAATGCGGTCGATGCCGTCGATGGCGGCGACCAGGCGCAGCAGCTCAGCGAAGGTACAGATCTCACCATCAAAGGTGGCACCACGGTAGGCGTTGACGTTCTGGCCCAGCAGGTTAACTTCACGCACGCCCTGTGCCGCCAGTTGCGCGATCTCCAACAGAATATCATCGCTGGGGCGGCTCACTTCCTCGCCGCGGGTGTAAGGCACCACGCAGAAAGTACAATATTTGTTGCAGCCTTCCATGATGGAGACAAAAGCTGTCGGGCCTTCTGCACGCGGTTCCGGCAGGCGGTCAAATTTTTCGATTTCCGGGAAGCTGATGTCGACTACCGGGCTTTTGGTGCCACGCACGGTGTTGATCATCTCAGGCAGACGATGCAGTGTCTGCGGACCAAAAACGATATCCACGCAGGGCGCACGCTGACGGATATGATCTCCTTCCTGCGACGCCACACAGCCACCTACGCCGATAATCACATCCGGATTGCGCTCTTTGAGTTTTCTCCAGCGTCCCAGCAGGTGGAACACCTTCTCCTGCGCTTTCTCACGAATAGAACAGGTGTTAAGCAGCAGAATATCCGCCTCTTCAGGGACCTCGGTCAGCGTATAGCCGTGCGTACTGTTCAGCAGATCAGACATCTTGGATGAATCATACTCATTCATCTGACATCCCCAGGTTTTGATATGCAGTTTTTTTGTCATCGCGCTAGCCATTGATTCAGTGCAGTGAAGTGAGGGGCGCGTATTGTAATGCTTTGATGCTGTGGTGACCAGCCTGAGGGCTTTTCTGCCAGGCATCGCGTTTTCCGGTACACTTTGCTCTATTCAGACCCGTGTTGCGCAGGCTGGCGGGAATCAGAGAGGGACATAAGCAATGCAGGATAATCAGTTTGATGTCGTGATTGTCGGCGGTGGCATGGTCGGTGCTGCGCTGGCATGTGGACTGACACAGCAACATTTTCGCGTGGCGGTGATTGAGCGTGCAGAACCCGCTCCATTTGATGCCGACAGCGATCCCGATCTGCGAATTTCAGCGATCGGATCCTCCTCGGTGGCGTTGCTGAAGCAACTCAACGTCTGGCCTCGGGTCGAAGTGATGCGCAGCGCGCCCTATCGCAGACTGGAAACCTGGGAATGGCAGACCGCGCAGGTGAGTTTTGATGCGGCCTCTCTGGGGCTGCCCGAGCTTGGCTTTATGGTTGAAAACAGCGTGCTCCAGCGGGCGTTATGGGAAGAGATGCAGTCGCTGGGCGTGACCTGCTATTGCCCGGCTACGCTGGAGAACCTGCAGCCAGAAAATGGAGGCTGGCGCGTCGACCTTAACGATGGGGTGGCCTTACACACCCGGCTGGTGGTTGGCGCAGATGGCGCGAACTCTCAGGTGCGGCAGATGGCGGGCATCGGGATTCATGGCTGGAGCTATGCGCAGTCCTGCTTACTGATCAGCGTGACCTGTGAACATCCGGCAGGGGATGCCACCTGGCAGCACTTTACGCCGCAGGGGCCGCGCGCCTTCCTGCCGCTGTATGGCAACCGGGCCTCGCTGGTCTGGTATGACGCGCCCGCAAGAGTCCGTCAGCTACAGGCGATGCCGATGGCTCAGCTGGAAAAAGAGATCGCCAGCCACTTCCCGGCGCGGCTGGGACGTTTTAAAGCCCATGCGGCGGGTGGATTCCCGCTGGTGCGCCGTCATGCTTCACGCTATGTCCTGCCGGGATTGGCGCTGGTCGGAGACGCCGCGCATACCATTAACCCACTGGCCGGGCAGGGTGTGAATCTGGGCTATCGCGATATCGATGCGTTGATTGATGTGCTGGTCAGTGCGCGCGGTGCGGCTGAAGACTGGGCGTCGGAGCGGATACTGCAGCGCTATCACCGGCAGCGTCGTAAAGACAATATGCTGATGCAGGGCGGAATGGATCTGTTTTACTTTGCTTTCAGCAATCAGCTGGCACCACTGCGCTTCGCGCGTAATCTCGGACTGATTGCTGCCGAGCATTCCGGCGTACTGAAGCGGCAGGTATTGCGTTACGCACTGGGTTTATAACCGATTGCACTTAGAGGCTCGCCGCAGGGCGGGCCAGCTATCAGGATGAGAAGAAAGTTTGAGAAGGTACAAAAACAACAAAGCCCGCAAAAGCGGGCCTGGTTGTGCAATTTGGCTGGGGTGCAGGGATTCGAACCCCGGAATGCTGGTATCAGAAACCAGTGCCTTACCGCTTGGCGACACCCCAATAATGGTGTTTTTCAAATTGTCTTTGTATGGCTGGGGTGCAGGGATTCGAACCCCGGAATGCTGGTATCAGAAACCAGTGCCTTACCGCTTGGCGACACCCCAATTAC
>NZ_JBXUHX010000015.1:21674-21759 GCF_058148845.1 Pantoea sp. RCC30.1
GTGGCTGGGGTGCAGGGATTCGAACCCCGGAATGCTGGTATCAGAAACCAGTGCCTTACCGCTTGGCGACACCCCAATTATATGG
>NZ_JBXUHX010000015.1:21857-70620 GCF_058148845.1 Pantoea sp. RCC30.1
GGTGGCTACGACGGGAATCGAACCTGTGACCCCAGCATTATGAGTGCTGTGCTCTAACCAGCTGAGCTACGTAGCCAAATTGTACTGCATTTCAATGATGGCTGGGATACCTGGATTCGAACCAGGGAATGCCGGTATCAAAAACCGGTGCCTTACCGCTTGGCGATATCCCATTCGTCCGTTCTCAGCATCAAGAATCATCGAAATTGGCTGGGATACCTGGATTCGAACCAGGGAATGCCGGTATCAAAAACCGGTGCCTTACCGCTTGGCGATATCCCATCCACGCTGCCGAATAATGAAATGGTGCGGGAGGCGAGACTTGAACTCGCACACCTTGCGGCGCCAGAACCTAAATCTGGTGCGTCTACCAATTTCGCCACTCCCGCAAAAAAGATGGTGGCTACGACGGGAATCGAACCTGTGACCCCAGCATTATGAGTGCTGTGCTCTAACCAGCTGAGCTACGTAGCCATCTTTTTTTCGCGTTACCTTCATCGGCGTTGCGGGGCGCATTATGCGGAGTTGACCAGACAGCGTCAACTAGTTTTTTACCGTTTTTTGCCAGATAATTGCTGTTTGACTGGCTTATAACCAGCCTGGCGGTTTATTCGGCAATTTTTCAGTGAATACAACGCTAATCGTAAAAAAATGGGCCACAGCGGGCCCATTCTGGCGGCTCTCTGTCTGCTTATTTGTAAGCTGACTGATGCACACCCACGGCACGTCCTGATGGATCGTCCATATTTTTAAACGCTTCATCCCACTCAATTGCTTTGGCAGAAGAACAGGCGACCGATGGACCACCAGGGACACACTCTGCCGCGCTCGCTAACGGGAACAGCTCTTCGAAGATCTCACGATAGAGATAAGCTTCTTTTGAACCCGGCGTGTTGAACGGGAAGCGGAAGTGGGCGGTTGCCAGTTGCTGATCGCTGATTTGCTTCGCAGCGACTTCTTTCAGTGAGTCGATCCAGCTGTAACCCACGCCATCCGAGAACTGCTCTTTCTGACGCCATGCCACGCTCTCCGGCAGGTAAGAGGAGAAACATTCACGCAGAATGTGCTTCTCCATTTTACCGTTGCTGCCACACATTTTGTCGGCCGGGTTGATACGCATCGCTACATCCAGGAATTTTTTGTCCAGGAAGGGTACGCGGGCTTCAACGCCCCAGGCAGACATCGCTTTGTTGGCACGGGCGCAGTCGAACATATGCAGCGCCTGAAGTTTACGCACGTTTTCTTCGTGGAACTCTTTGGCGTTTGGCGCTTTATGGAAATAGAGGTAGCCGCCAAACACTTCGTCTGCGCCTTCGCCCGACAGCACCATCTTAATGCCCATCGCTTTGATTTTACGCGACATTAAGTACATCGGCGTAGAGGCGCGAATGGTAGTGACGTCATAGGTTTCAATGTGATAAATCACATCGCGAATCGCATCCAGTCCTTCCTGCACGGTGAAATGAATTTCGTGGTGCACGGTGCCCAAATGTTCTGCCACGGTTTTCGCCGCTTTTAAATCGGGTGAACCTTCCAGTCCTACCGCGAAGGAGTGCAGTTGCGGCCACCAGGCATCACTTTTATCCTGATCTTCAACCCGCTTCGCCGCGAAACGCTTGGTCACGGCGGAAATGATGGAGGAGTCCAGGCCGCCTGAGAGCAGCACTCCGTAAGGCACATCTGACATCAGATGGCTTTTCACGGACTCTTCCAGCGCATGTTTCAGGCCAGCGGCGTCAGTGGTGTTGTGCTCAACGTTTTTATATTCCATCCAGTCACGCTGCCAGTAACGACGGATCTCGCCATCGGTGCTGGAGAGGTAGCTTCCCGGCGGGAACTCTTTGATCGAACGGCAGGCTGGCACCAGCGCTTTCATTTCTGATGCAACAAACAGGTTGCCGTGCTCATCGTTACCCATATAGAGCGGGATGATGCCGATGTGGTCGCGACCAATCAGCCAGGTTTTTTTAACGGTGTCATAGAGGATAAAGGCGAACATGCCTTCCAGCTCGTCGAGGAAATCGACACCTTTCTCCTGATAGAGCGCCAGAATGACTTCACAGTCAGAACCGGTCTGAAATTCGTAGCGATCGCTGAGTTCAGCGCGCAGTGCCTGATGGTTGTAAATCTCGCCGTTAACCGCCAGTACGTGGGTGTGATCGGCGTTGTACAGCGGCTGTGCGCCATTGTTGACGTCGACAATTGAGAGGCGTTCATGCGCCAGAATAGCATGATCATCCGCGTAGACGCCTGACCAGTCCGGGCCGCGATGACGCATTAAGCGTGAACATTCCAGCGCTTTTTTGCGCAGCTCAACAGGATCGGTTTTCAGATCCAGCACACCAAAAATTGAACACATAACTGACTCCTGAGCTCACCTTACGGCGATGTTATCTTTTACGTTTGTCCGGCAGCCTGACGCTGCGTGATACATAAGAAAATGCGCTATTTAGTGCATTCAATGCAAGAGGAATCGTGATTTACTGATAAAAATATTGCTCACATGGCAATAAAATTGAATAAACGATAATTTAAATGTTGTTTTGTTGTTGGATCAGCAATGGAATGTGTTTTTTGAGCAAGAAATAGACAGAAAAAGCACAGGGGGATAGGCATAAAAGGGGTGACGCATCACAGATTAGCCGGATGCGTCATAAGAGAAATGAATCAGAACAGGTCAATGTCGGCCACAGAAGGGTAGATCCAGTCCGGACGGAACGGCATGGCATCGATATCAGTCAGCGTCGAGACGCCGGACAGCACCAGCACCGTCTCCAGACCCGCCTGAAATCCAGCCAGAATATCGGTGCGCAGGTTGTCACCGACAATCACCGTCTCTTCCGAGTGGGCCTGCATCTTGTTCAGCGCGGCGCGCATGATGTAGGGGCTGGGTTTGCCAACCACAAACGGGCGACGGCCAGAGATCTTCTCAATACCCGCACAGAGCGCGCCACAGGCGGGAATAAAACCGCGCGCATGCGTATCCGGATTAGTGGCAATAAAGCGGGCGCCGTTAGCCACGAAGAAGGCCGCTTTATGCATCATGTCCCAGTTAAACGAGCGCGTCTCTCCGACGATGACAAAATCGGGATTCACATCGGTAATGGTAAAGCCCGCTTTGTAGAGTTCATGAATCAGTGCACCTTCGCCAATCACATAGGCCTTTTTGCCTTCCTGACGGCGCAGGAAGTCGGCTGTGGCCATCGCGGAGGTATAGAAAACGGATTCAGGAACTTCTACGCCAGCCGAAGCAAAACGGTTAGCCAGATCCTGCTCGGTCTGCGAGGGATAGTTCGTCAGCACCACCAGCGGCATCTCTTTGGCCAGAATGCGCTGTAAAAACTCCTGCGCGCCGGGAACGGCCGTATTGTCGTGCATCAGCACGCCATCGATATCACAAATTACGCTTTTAATGGTCATAGTCAGATCCGATATGGCCCGCCACAGCAGCGGGTTAGCTTAGAGCCTATCCCATTAGGCTATTTTATTTGTCATTCTGAACCTGGGCAGTGCTCACAATCCTCACGTACTACGTGTACGCTCCGGTTGTTCCGCGCTGTCCGTGTCCAGACTGCCTGCACCAATTACGCCTACTGGGATAGGCTCTTAGTCTTCCAGAAGATGTTGCAGCAGAATGCCGTTAAGCATGGCACGTTTAGCGAGCGCAAACGCGCCAATCGCAGAACGATGATCCAGGGTGGAACGCACCACCGGCAGATTTTTACGGAAGGCCTCTAAGGCCTGGGTATTGATGCAGCCCTCAATCGCGGGCAGCAGCACTTTTTCTGCCTCTGTGATCTCACCCGCCAGCACCACTTTTTGTGGATTAAACAGGTTGATCGCAATCGCGATAGCTTTGCCGAGATAACGGCCCACGTGCTCGACCACTTCACAGGCCAGTGCATCACCGTGATTGGCCGCCTTGCAGATGTGAGAGATCTGGCAGGCCTCCAGCGTCAGCGTGCTGGGATGGCCCTGACTCAGCAGATGTCGCACGCGATTCTCAATGGCGCCGTTGGCGGCAATGGTTTCCAGGCAGCCAAAGTTGCCGCAGTGACAGCGCTCGCCAAGCGGGTCGACCTGAATATGGCCGATTTCACCAACGTTGCCGTTGCTGCCGAGAAAAATATGGCCGTTGGCAATAATGCCGGCGCCGGTGCCACGGTGTAAACGCACCAGAATCGAATCAGCACAGTCGCGGCTTGCACCGAAGTAGTGCTCGGCCAGCGCCAGGCTGCGAATATCGTGGCCGACAAAACTGGTGACGTTGAAACGTTTTTTCAGGCTGGCGACCAGCGGCCAGTGGCTGACAGAGATGTGCGGCATATACCGGATCACGCCGTTAATCGGATCGACCAGCCCTGGCAGAATCACGGAAATCGCGATCAGCTCACGTATCTTGCGCTGGTGCTGCTCAATGAAGCCGCTGATGGCGTTAAACAGCGCATGTTCCAGCGTCTCCTGAGTGCGTTCCGGCAGCGCATAATCTTCCTGCGCCAGCGATTTACCGCTGAGGTCGAACAGGGTCAGGGTGGCATCGTTGCGGCCGAGGCGAACCCCGATGGTATGGAAATGGCGGGTTTCAGTGATAATCGAGATAGCGCGGCGACCACCGGTAGACGCCTGCTGGTCTACCTCTTTGATCAGGCCGCGCTCAATCAACTGGCGGGTAATTTTGGTGACGCTGGCGGGGGCGAGCTGGCTAAGTTCGGCAATCTGAATGCGCGATATCGGCCCCTGTTGATCAATCAGCCGGTAAACCGCTGCGCTATTGAGTTGCTTAACAAGATCGACATTTCCTATTTGTGACTGGCCGCCAGTGGTCATTCAGTGCTTACTCGCTCAGGACGTCGTCTCCGTTGACAAACGTCTTAATGATTTTAAAGTCGCGCGTAAACACAGTCAGGTTCGCGATTTTTCCTGCTTCGATCGAGCCCAACTGTTTTTCCACGCCCATCGCCCGTGCCGGGTAGAGTGATGCCATGCGTAACGCTTCATCCAGTGCGATACCCACATGCTCGACGCTGTTTTGTACCGCTTCGATCATCGTCAGGGCAGAACCACTTAATGTGCCGTTTTCATCGACACAGAGCCCATCGCGATAATAGATTGTTTTCCCTGCAAAAATAAACTCGCTGATGTCAGCGCCAGCCGGTGCGGTGGCATCCGTTACCAGTATCAGTTTGTCGCCTTTGATGCGTTTTGCATTCCGTACGTTAGCGTAATGTACATGTAAACCATCCGCAATAATGCCGCAGTATACATCAGGCGAATCAAACAGCGCACCGATAAGGCCCGGTTCACGTCCGGCAAACACCGGCATGGCGTTATAGAGGTGGGTCGCGAAACTCACGCCCGCAGAAAAGCCCGCTTTCGCCTCTTCATAGGTCGCATTCGAGTGTCCAGCTGAGACAATGATTCCGGCGTCAGTCAACTGACGAATCACCTCACTGCCGGCGTTTTCGGGTGCCAGGGTGACTTTGGTGATGACGTCTGCGTGATCACAAAGATACTGCACCATTGCGGCATCCGGCAGGCGAATCAGCGCCGGATCGTGGGTGCCTTTTTTCGCCTTGCTCAGCCAGGGGCCTTCCAGATGCAGACCCAGCGCCTGATGCTGATGCTTCTGCAGATAAGCGCGCATGGTTTCAATCGCCCGCTTCATCAGGACGTCGCTGCTGGTGATCAGCGTCGGTAAAAAGCTGGTGCAGCCAGACTTTTCATTGGCGCACTGCATCGTTTCCAGTGTCTCAATGCTGAGTGCATCCAGGCTGTCATTGAACTGCACACCACCGCAGCCATTGAGCTGGAGATCAATAAAGCCTGGCGCAATAATCGCACCTGCCATATCCCGCTGCTCAATATCGGTCGGCAGCGATTCACGTGGGCAGACGCGCGCAATGTGCCCGTCAGCCACCACGACGGCGTGATTGTCCAGAATCTCATGGCCGCTGTAGATTCGACCGTTTACTAATGCGTACATCTCTCTTCTCCCATCCTGGCCTGCTGTCACTTAGCGTAACAGCAGGGCAGGACAATGTTCTGTTACACGCCTTTCATATTTTCCGCTTCCATTTCGCGGAAATATTTCACGGTTTTCACTTTCAGTTCCATGGTGGCTGGCTCATCACAGACCACGACCGATTTCGCATGCAGCTGCAGGCAGCTGATGGTCCACATATGATTCACGTTGCCTTCAACCGCCGCCTGCAATGCCTGCGCTTTGACATGGCCGGTAACCAGAATCATCACTTCCTCTGCATCCAGCAGCGTGCCGACGCCGACCGTCAGCGCATATTTAGGTACCTGATCAACGTCACCGTTAAAGAAGCGAGAGTTCGCAACACGGGTGTCATGGGTCAGGGTTTTAATACGGGTACGCGAAGCCAGTGAAGAAGCCGGTTCGTTAAATGCAATATGACCGTCGTTGCCAACACCGCCCATGAACAGGTGAATTTTACCCAGTGCGCGAATTTTCTCTTCGTACTGACGACATTCTGCGTCAATATCGGGCGCATTACCATTCAGCAGGTTGATATTTTCCGGTTGAATATCAACGTGATCGAAGAAGTTGCGATACATGAAACTGTGATAGCTTTCCGGATGCTCTTTTGGCAGGCCAACATATTCGTCCATATTGAAGGTCACAACATGTCTGAAACTGACCTGGCCCGCTTTGTGCATATCAATCAGGTGTTTGTACGCCTCCAGTGGCGTGCCGCCGGTAGGCAGACCCAGAACAAAAGGTCTGTCCGCCGTCGGGTTAAACGCATTGATGCGGTTAACAATATGCCGGGCGGCCCATTTACCTACCTGGGTTGGCGTCGCTAAAGGAATCAGTCTCATGTTTCACCTCATTTGAAAATGGAAAGGGGATCGCTAAACCGTTGCGTTAGTCATCAGCCTGAGCAGATAACCTATTCTCGCTACGGGCGGAGCGTAATTCAATATTTCGGATCATAAAATAAGTTTAGGGTCATAGCCAGATGTTGCCGTATGAAACGATGTTTTTTAGTGATAAAAATCACAGTTACACTGGTTTTAATTTGCGAGGCGAATTAATTTATCATTACACTTCGCTGCGTGATATGAAGTGTATTAACGATCTTTGCAGCTGACATAACAACATTAAGCGGCGCAAAGCGACAAGTCAGGCTCATAGGGGGAAGGGGATATGTTAGGTTACTTACAAAAGGTGGGGCGCGCACTGATGGTGCCGGTAGCAACCCTGCCAGCAGCAGCAATATTGATGGGGGTAGGCTACTGGATCGATCCAGACAGCTGGGGTGCCGGTAATGCGCTGGCTGCGTTACTGATCAAGTCCGGTTCTGCCATCATCGAAAACATGTCGGTGCTGTTTGCGATTGGTGTCGCGTATGGCATGTCGAAAGATAAAGATGGTGCCGCAGCCCTGACCGGCTTTGTCGGATTCCTGGTGGTTACCACGCTCTGTTCACCGGCCGCGGTGGCGATGATTCAGAAAATTCCATTGGCTCAGGTGCCTGTGGCGTTTGGCAAAATTAATAACCAGTTTGTCGGTATTCTGGTCGGTATCCTGTCGGCGGAGGTCTATAACCGCTTCAGTCATGTCGAACTGCCGAAAGCCCTCTCCTTCTTCAGCGGACGGCGGCTGGTACCAATTCTCGTTTCGTTCCTGATGATCCTGGTCGCCTTTATCCTGATGTATATCTGGCCGGTTATCTTTAACGGGCTGGTCAATTTCGGTGAACATATCCAGAAACTCGGCTCTGCCGGTGCCGGTATCTACGCCTTCTTCAACCGTCTGCTGATTCCGGTCGGTCTGCATCACGCCCTGAACTCGGTGTTCTGGTTTGACGTTGCGGGCATTAATGACATTCCTAAATTCCTGGGCGGTGCGCAGTCACTGGCTGATGGAACCGCAACTGTGGGCATTACCGGCCGTTACCAGGCGGGCTTCTTCCCGATTATGATGTTTGGTCTGCCGGGTGCGGCGCTGGCCATTTACCACTGTGCGCGTCCTGAGAACCGCGTCAAAGTCGGTAGTATTATGCTGGCTGCTGCGTTTGCTGCCTTCTTTACGGGTATCACCGAACCACTGGAGTTCTCCTTCATGTTCGTTGCGCCAGTACTCTATCTGATCCACGCCGTGCTGACTGGACTCTCTGTCTTCATCGCGGCCAGCATGCACTGGATTGCCGGATTTGGTTTCAGCGCCGGGCTGGTGGATATGGTGCTGTCGACCCGTAACCCGCTGGCAACACACTGGTACATGCTGATTCCGCAGGGTCTGGTCTTCTTCGTTATCTACTACGTGGTGTTCCGCTTCACTATCAATAAATTCAATCTGATGACGCCGGGCCGCGAGCTGGCGGTTGCCGGTGATGAAAGTGATGGCTATGACGTCAACGTGGATAAAACGGATAATAGTGAAACAGCCACTGAATCGCTGGCGCGCCGTTACATTGGTGCAGTGGGAGGTTCAGCGAACTTAACCAGTATCGATGCCTGTATCACCCGTCTGCGTCTTAATGTGAATGATTCCGCTCAGGTTAATGAAGGTGTGGCGAAGCGTCTTGGTGCGTCCGGCGTGATTCGTCTTAACAAACAGAGCGTGCAGATCATCGTGGGCACCCAGGCAGAAAGCATCGCCTCGGCCATGAAAAAAGTGCTGACCAAAGGTCCGGTTGCTGCAGCGGCTACCAGCAGCGCACCGGCTGAGCCGGATGTAAAACCGCAGGCAGTACTGAACAGTGAGAAGCGTGTCATAGCAACCCTGCTGGCACCGGTAACGGGCGAAGTGGTTGCGCTGGAAGATGTGCCGGATGAAGCCTTCGCCAGCAAAGCGGTGGGTGACGGTCTGGCGATCAAACCCAGCGACAAATGGGTAGTGGCACCGATAGCGGGTACGCTGGTTAAAATCTTCAACACCAATCACGCCTTCTGTCTGGAAACGGACAATGGTGTAGAGATTGTGGTGCATATGGGACTGGATACCGTGGCGCTGGAAGGTAAAGGCTTTACCCGTCTGGTTGAAGAGGGGGCCACCGTGGTCGCCGGTCAGCCTGTGCTGGAGATGGACCTTGAATTCCTGAACGCGAACGCCCGCTCAATGGTGAGTCCGGTCGTGGTCAGTAACAGCGATGATTTCGCAGGGCTGACGTTGCTGGCGCGCGGCCAGGTGGTAGCAGGTGAAACCCCGCTGTACGAAGTGAAAGGCTAATCCCCGCAACAGAACCCCAAAGGCAGGAAGCGATTCCTGCCTTTTTTGTTTTAAAGGCTTAACAAACGGTTGTTTCCCTCAGACGCTTTGTGGATCATACTCCGTTACTTCGTGGTACAAATCACCCGTTATTCGTATTGAGGATTTTTGAGATGAGTGAGGCTGAAGCCCGCCCAACTAACTTTATTCGTCAGATCATTGACGAAGATTTGGCGAGCGGTAAGCACAGCAGCGTGCATACCCGTTTCCCGCCAGAGCCCAATGGCTATCTGCATATTGGTCATGCGAAATCGATCTGTCTGAATTTTGGCATTGCCCAGGATTATCAGGGGCAATGCAACCTGCGTTTCGACGATACCAACCCGGTTAAAGAGGATGTGGAATTCGTTGAATCCATCAAGCGTGATGTCCAGTGGCTGGGTTTTGAGTGGAGCGGTGAGGTCTGTTACTCATCAAACTATTTTGATCAGCTTTATAACTATGCCATCGAGCTGATTTCCAAAGGGCTGGCTTACGTTGATGAGCTGAGTCCGGATCAGATTCGCGAATATCGCGGCACCCTGAAAGAGCCGGGCAAGAACAGCCCTTATCGCGATCGCAGCGTGGAAGAGAACCTGGCGCTGTTTGAGAAGATGCGTAACGGTGAGTTTGCTGAAGGCACTGCCTGTCTGCGTGCTAAAATCGACATGGCCTCTAATTTCATCGTGATGCGCGATCCGGTGCTTTACCGCATCAAGTTCGCGGAACACCATCAGACGGGCAACAAGTGGTGCATCTATCCGATGTATGACTTCACCCACTGCATCTCCGATGCGCTGGAAGGCATTACGCACTCGCTGTGTACGCTGGAGTTCCAGGACAACCGCCGTCTTTATGACTGGGTGCTGGATAACATCACTATTCCGGTTCATCCGCGCCAGTATGAGTTCTCGCGCCTGAATCTTGAGTATGCGGTGATGTCGAAACGCAAACTCACTCAGCTGGTGACCGAGAAGCACGTAGAAGGTTGGGACGATCCGCGCATGCTGACCGTTTCAGGTCTGCGTCGTCGTGGATACACCGCAGCTTCAATCCGTGAGTTTTGCCGTCGTATTGGCGTGACCAGGCAGGACAACATTGTGGAGATGGCCTCGCTGGAATCCTGTATCCGTGATGACCTGAATGAGAATGCGCCACGCGCCATGGCAGTGCTGGATCCGCTTAAAGTAGTGATCGAAAACCTGCCAGCCGGTCATAGCGAAATCGTCACCATGCCAAATCATCCTGGCAAGCCAGAGATGGGCACGCGTGAAGTGCCGTTCAGCCGTGAGATCTGGATCGATCGTGCAGATTTCCGCGAAGAGGCGAACAAGCAATATAAGCGTCTGGTGCTGGGCAAAGAAGTTCGCCTGCGCAACGCCTATGTGATTCGTGCTGAGCGTGTCGCTAAAGATGAAGAGGGCAACATTACCTGCATCTATTGCACCAGCGATGTTGATACGCTGAGCAAAGATCCAGCGGATGGCCGCAAGGTGAAAGGGGTAATTCACTGGGTGTCTGCCGATCACGCGCAGCCTGCTGAGTTCCGTCTGTATGATCGTCTGTTCAGCGTGCCAAATCCGGGCGCGGCAGAGGACTTCCTGGCGGTGATCAACCCTGAGTCACTGGCGATCAAACAGGGCTTTGTTGAACCGGGGCTGCGTGATGCAGAACCGACCACACCGTTCCAGTTCGAACGTGAAGGTTATTTCTGTGCCGACAGCGTCTACTCTAAGCCGTCGCAACTGGTGTTTAACCGCACTGTGGGTCTTCGTGATACCTGGACGAAAACTGGCGAATAATTCTTTTGCTGCTGACCTCATAAAATGACAAAAGGGCGATTTATCGCCCTTTTTTATTGCCCTGATTTTTATCATTACCGACATTTGTTCTGCACTAACTGCAACCTGTTAAATCCCGCATTGTGAGAGTAATCTGAGTTTAAAAAAATTAATCAATTTACAGATGTGAATTATGAGCTTTCAGGTAGGCTATGCGCTCTCAGAGGTTGCACAGCGGGTTACAGAAGGAAAAAAAATGACAGTTCTCGCCCAGGAAGCCAGAAACAGTGTTGTCGTTTTACATCAGCTCATTGAACGTATTTTTAATCAGCCTGCCGGATCTGATGACAGTTTTGAGCTGCTGATGTCCTATTTTCATCCTGACTTCCGCATGGTGACCCCGAAGGGCAAAGAGTACAATCTGAACGAAGTTGAAGATCTTTTCCGACAGTTGCAGGGGCAACGGGAAGGGATGCGCATTGCCACCTGCGAACATGTGATCCTCTCTCATCATGATAAAGAGATCACCGTGCAGTATCGTGAAATGCAGATGATGAATGGCAACAACCATAGCCGTATCTCGCTGGCGATACTGGATTGCAGCAGTTCCATTCCGCGCTGGCGTTATCTGCAGGAGACGCTGGTTGCCTGACGCGTAACAGCAGAAAACAGACGAAAAAAAACCGGTGAATTCACCGGTTTTTTCATTTCAGGGCACGTTACTGGTCGTGCAGGGTTTCGTTTTCCCGGCAATCGCCCAATGTGCAATGTCCATAAAGATAGAGGCTGTGGTTGGTCAGCTTGATACCATGGCGGGTCGCGATTTCACGCTGACGCGTTTCGATCGACTCATCGCTGAACTCAATAACCTTGCCGCAATCCAGGCAGATTAGGTGATCGTGGTGATGCTGCTGCGTCAGTTCGAAGACAGATTTGCCACCTTCAAAGTTGTGACGTGTGACAATACCGGCATCATCGAACTGGTTCAGAACACGGTAAACGGTAGCCAGGCCAATCTCTTCGCCGATATCAATCAGGCGTTTGTACAAATCTTCCGCACTGACGTGATGGCACTCAGGTTCCTGAAGCACTTCCAGAATTTTCAGTCTGGGCAGTGTCACTTTCAGGCCAGCCTTCTTTAATGCGGTATTGTTGTCAGTCATGCGGATTTTGTCCTGTTACTAATATTCACTTTTGTGGCTTGTCGCCTTGAATGTCGATCTTCACTCATTCTCATTTGCGTCTCATTATAGAACCAGAGCGATGAAATGAAAACCAGAGGGCGTACCTGAATCATCATGGGCTATTGGGGATAGGTCACCGGGCCGGGGAGGATTCTGGCAGATGTCTGTTTGTACATCGCTTAGTCTTGCCGCTGAGAAAATAAGCGGAAGATCGATGCGGGTATTCTACAGATTAAACGGAGAAAGTTAAAAAAATGTGGCTATTATTTCTATAGGAATTTCCATTGCCTCAATGTGAGCTGGCGCTCACATTGAGTCGGACAGGATCAGGCTTCGATGATCTCTTTCAGCTGCAGTTCATCAAAGATCTGCTTAACCCACTGTTCTACACGCTGGTTAGTCAGTTCAGGCTGACGATCTTCGTCAATGGCCAGACCCAGGAAGTGGGTATCATCGGCCAGGCCTTTTGACGCTTCGAAGTGGTAACCTTCAGTCGGCCAGTGTCCGACAATCACAGCGCCGTGCGGTTCAATGATGTCGCGGATCGTGCCCATCGCATCACAGAAGTACTCTGCGTAATCTTCCTGATCGCCACAGCCAAAAAGCGCAACCAGCTTGCCGTTAAAATCGATCTCTTCCAGCGTCGGGAAAAAGTCATCCCAGTCGCACTGCGCTTCGCCGTAGTACCAGGTCGGAATACCCAGCAGCAGGATATCGAACGCTTCCAGATCTTCTTTTGTGCTTTTCGCGATGTCATGCACTTCTGCAACGTCAGTACCCAGCTGTTTCTGGATCATTTTTGCAATGTTTTCGGTATTGCCGGTATCGCTGCCAAAGAAGATGCCTACGAGTGCCATGAGTAAAATAACCTCTTAAATCCTGATGATGAGATGTGTGCCGCAGCACATTTCAGCGAATAATAGCAGACGGGGGAAAACCGGTGAACGGTTAAAGCCCCGACATTTGCTCCTGCGTGCGATTTGCCCGCATCAATCCAGTTTGAGCTGTGCCAGCAGCATCTGTTCTATCAGTTCGCTGCGGCTGAGATTACGCTGTTCTGCCAGCGTATTGAGTGCATCGACTGCTTCACTGTTCATTTTCAGTTCGACACGACGAAGTCCGCGTCCTTTGTCACGTTTAAGCTGATTGCGCTTGTTGATGCGCAGCTGTTCATCACGCGAAAGCGGACTGGTTTTGGGTCGACCAGGGCGGCGCTCATCAGCAAAGAGATCGAGCGTCGTGCGGTCAGTCTGTTCTTTTGCCATGGCTTAATAAAACTGAATGAGGGCGGGCGCCAGACTCTCACCGCGCAGATTATAAATTATTCGCTATTGCCGCAGCAAAACTGACCCGCGGCAAAATTTTAGCGCGCCATCATACTTCACGCGTACTTCCGACGCCAATCCTAAACCTTTGCTGCCATCTGATTGCTTTTAAAGCGCAAAAAAGCGGCGAACACTGCGCAAAACGGCATCGGGTTTCTCTGCATGAACCCAGTGTCCCGCGCCGCCGATCACATGGGCCTGAGCGGCCGGAAACTGCAGCAGGAGTGCATCGCGGTAGCGGTTATCCAGATAGCTGGAGTCGCCGCCGCGAATAAACAGCGCCGGATGATCCCAGGCAGGCACTGGCTGCCAGCCAGAAATCGTGGTGTAGTTATCCCACAGCACCGGCACGTTGAAGCGCCACTCGCCCTCCTGAAACGACTTCAGCAGAAACTGGATTACCCCATCTTCATCAATCACCGTGCGCATAATGCGGGCTGCCTCGCTGCGGGATGAAACGCCCGCATCGGTGACGGCACGAATACCGGCAAAAATCTCGTCGTGGCGGCGGGTCTGGTAGTCCACCGGCGCGATATCGATCATCACCAGCCTTTCAATGCGATCCGGCACCAGCGCGCTCATGGTCATGGCGATCTTACCGCCCATCGAGTGCCCGATGACCGCGACGCGATCGATGCCGTGTGCATCCAGCGTATCGACCATATCCTGCGCCATTACAGCGTAGTTCATCTCGTCAGATCGTGGAGAGAGTCCGTGGTTGCGAACATCAACCTGCAGCAGGGGACCGGCATCTTTCAGGCCGCGAGCCAGCACGCCAAGGTTATCCAGGCTGCCAAACAGGCCGTGGATTAACAGGATAGGCAGGGAACCAGCGGGGGATTGTTCAGTTTGCAGACGGGCATTCAAAATCATGGCAAAGTTCTTAAGTTTGAGACCTGTGCTTAGGTTATCATGGTTTCACCTTTTCAGGCGCGCCGGTTCCGGCGGCATTAGGACATATTCTGACTTTTGCCCGTAAACCGTTTGATTGCTAACAACCCGCCTGAATTTAACTTTATAATCCTGATGTTAGAACCCACACACCCTTTGAATTGCCTGACTATACTCAAAGCTTTTCAGGAAACAGGTGGTTCTGTCATGAGAAAGAACCGTACGGAATAAGATGAAAACGATCGAAGTTGACGAAGAGCTCTACCGTTATATTGCCAGCCACACGCAACACATTGGTGAAAGCGCATCCGACATTCTGCGTCGTATGCTGAAGTTCACGGCCGGTCAGACTGCACCCGCTTCGCCTGCACAGCCAGCGTCAAAAGAGGCAGCGAAAGAGTCCCAGGCCTCTGTGGGTTCGCGCCCGCAGGATCGTGTCCGCGCGGTGCGTGAGCTGCTGCTCTCCGATGAATATGCGGAGCAGAAGCGGGCGGTGAATCGCTTTATGCTTATCTTGTCAACGCTCTATCGTCTTGATACCGCAGCCTTTGCTGAGGCTACTGCATCGCTGCAGGGCCGCACCCGCGTCTATTTTGCAGGTGATGAGCATACGCTGTTGCAGAATGGCACCCATACTAAGCCGAAGCATGTGCCCGGCACGCCGTACTGGGTGATCACCAACACCAATACTGGCCGTAAATGCAGCATGGTCGAACACATCATGCTCTCGATGCAGTTCCCTGCGGAACTGACCGAGAAAGTTTGCGGCACCATTTAAAACTTAAGCGTCAGGGAGCAGCGCCAATGGCCAATCACCCACGTGCCGGGCAACCCGCCCAGCAGAGCGATTTGATTAACGTTGCACAATTAACGTCACAATATTATGTCCTGCAGCCCGATGTGGCGAACCCGGAACATGCGGTGAAATTTGGCACCTCTGGTCATCGCGGCAGTGCAGGGCGTCAGAGCTTCAACGAGATGCACATTCTGGCGATCGCTCAGGCGATTGCCGAAGAGCGTAAAAAGAACGGCATCACCGGGCCTTGCTACGTCGGTAAAGACACCCATGCGCTGTCAGAGCCGGCTATCCTGTCGGTACTGGAAGTGCTGGCGGCGAACGGCGTTGATGTGATTGTGCAGCAGGACAATGGCTATACGCCGACGCCTGCAATCTCGAACGCTATTCTTGAGCACAACAAAGCGGGTGGCCCGCTGGCTGACGGCATCGTTATCACGCCATCGCACAACCCACCAGAAGATGGCGGCATCAAGTACAACCCACCTAACGGCGGACCGGCTGATACCAATGTCACCAAAGTGGTGGAAGATCGCGCCAACCAGCTGATCAAAGATGGGCTGAAAGAAGTTAAGCGTTTGCCACTGGAACAGGCGATGGCCAGCGGTCACGTGGTCGAGAAAGATTTGATCCAGCCCTATGTTGAAGGTCTGGCCGAGATTATTGACTTCCCGGCGATTCAGAAAGCGGGTCTGAAGCTGGGTGTTGATCCACTGGGCGGTTCTGGTATTGCTTACTGGCAGCGTATTGCTGAGCATTACAAGCTGGATCTGACGCTGGTCAATGACGCGGTTGATCAGACCTTCCGCTTTATGCATCTGGATAAAGATGGCGTCGTGCGCATGGACTGCTCGTCTGAAAGCGCAATGGCAGGCCTGCTGGCCTACCGTGACAAGTTCGATCTGGCGTTCGGCAACGATCCCGATTATGACCGTCACGGCATTGTGACTCCGGCAGGTCTGATGAATCCGAACCACTATCTGGCAGTCGCGATCAACTATCTGTTCCAGCATCGTCCACAGTGGGGCCAGGATGTTGCCGTGGGTAAAACCCTGGTGTCCAGCGCCATGATTGACCGTGTGGTCAACGACATTGGTCGCAAGCTGGTGGAAGTGCCGGTTGGTTTCAAATGGTTTGTTGATGGTCTGTATGACGGCAGCTTCGGTTTCGGCGGCGAAGAGAGCGCGGGCGCTTCATTCCTGCGTTTCGACGGCACGCCGTGGTCAACGGACAAAGATGGCATCATCATGTGTCTGCTGGCAGCTGAAATTACAGCTGTGACCGGTAAAAACCCGCAGCAGCACTATGATGAGCTGGCTGCACGTTTTGGCGCACCAAGCTACAACCGTCTGCAGGCATCAGCCACTTCAGCGCAGAAAGCCGCGCTGTCGAAACTGTCACCAGAGATGGTGAGCGCGGATACGCTGGCGGGTGATCCAATCACCGCTCGTCTGACTGCGGCACCAGGTAACGGCGCTTCGATTGGCGGTCTGAAAGTGATGACGGAGAATGGCTGGTTTGCTGCCCGTCCTTCAGGCACCGAAGACGCCTACAAAATCTACTGTGAAAGCTTCCTGGGCGCAGAACATCGCGAGCAGATTGAGAAAGAAGCCGTAGAGATTGTCAGCGAAGTGCTGAAAAACGCCTGATAAGTCAGGATTATAAAGAGGCGCATCGCGCGCCTCATAATGCTGATAAAGCGCGGCCTTCATCGCTGTGAGGCCGTGCAGCTCAGGAAACGCGGCCAGATCGGAAAGACGCAAAAGCCGTCATCCATGACACGCTCGGCCCACGCCATCCCTGGCGTGGGACGCTTTCCTCTTCTGGCCGTGTTCCCTGCGCTTTGAATTTATTCATTGCGGTGAAATCCATAGGATTTGGCTTTATCAACACTCTGAAGGCGCCTCTGGCGCCTTTTTCTATGGCATAAAGCGATAGCCGATCCCGGTTTCGGTCAGCAGGTGGGTCGGCTGGGTCGGATTCGCTTCCAGCTTCTGGCGCAGATGACCCATATAGATGCGCAGATAGTGGCTGTGCTCTACCGCATTGGGTCCCCAGACCTGGCTCAGCAACTGTCGCTGCGTCAGTACCTTTCCGGCATTGTTAAGCAAAATACTCAACAGACGAAACTCAATTGGGGTGAGGTGAATCTCGCTACCGCCGCGCTGCACCCGCCGTGCGGCGAAATCGACGCTGACATCGGCAAAATTAATTCTGGCGTCAGGCTGCTGACCACTATGACGGCGCAGCGCCACGCGCACGCGCGCCAGCAGTTCGCCAATACCAAAGGGTTTAGTCAGATAGTCATCGGCCCCTGCATCCAGTGCGGCGATCTTATCCTGCTCATCGCTGCGCGCCGACAGCACAATCACCGGGATGGCGCTCCACTGGCGCAGGTCACGGATAAAATCGGTGCCATCCCCATCAGGCAGGCCAAGATCGAGGATCACTAAGTCGGGCTTGCGGGTCGCCGCTTCAATGAGTCCGCGCTGTAGCGTATCGGCATCAAACACCTTCAACTCTTCATTTTCCAGCGCCAGCCGGACAAAGCGGCGGATCTCTTTTTCATCTTCAACGATCAAAACCGTGGTCACGCAATACCTGCCTTGAGAGGGGGCCGAAATGCCATTTTATCAATATTACAGGCTGCCGTCCGTGGGCTTCACCTTTTGAGTGTTTAAACCCTTGCGTAACCAGACGATAACTTATCTGTAACTTAATTACAGACGAATTCTTAAACAGTGTAAATAGCGGCAAATAAGTGGTCAGATGAGTAGTAAAGTTACATAACCTGGCGTAAAGTCAGACACAGATCACATTCGCACACTTTAACTTACCGGGAGGAGAAACCATGTATCAGGCTTATCCACGTTACAAAATTATCGCACGCCGTACGCTGGTGGTTCTTCTCGGCGTTCTGGCACTGCCTGTCATGTTGTTCCGACAGGATCGGGCTCGTTTCTATAGTTATCTGCACCGTGTCTGGTGTAAGACCAGCGCGAAGCCCGTCTGGCTGGCGCAGTCTGAAGCCGGTGGCGGTGCGTTCTGGTAATTTGCCCTGCTGCAAAACAAGCCTGGTCAACCGATCGGGCTTTTTTTTGCGGTTTTTCTGATAATAAGCGGATCGGAACCACGTTTTAACTCTTTCTTCCTGACCATTTTGCGCTACACTTAAACCTCTACAAGATTTCGGAGGTTGTACAAGTATGAGCAAAAAAATCCCCGTTGGAATCAGTGCATGCCTGCTCGGCGACCGCGTCAGATTTGATGGTGGGCATAAGCGTCTTACTTTTGCGACCGACGATCTCACCCCATTTGTCCACTTTGAACCTATCTGCCCGGAAATGGCGATTGGTCTGCCCACACCACGCCCGGCACTAAGGCTCGTAAAACAGGGCGATGATGAGCTGCATCTCTGCTTCAGTAAAGATGGCGGAGAAGAGGTCACCACACAGATGCGTGACTGGTCAGCCGGGCGGGTAAAATCGCTGCATCACCTCTGTGGCTATATCCTTTGTGCCAAATCTCCCAGCTGCGGCATGGAGCGTGTGCGGGTCTACGAGCCTGACAATAATAACAACCGCAAAGTGGGTACCGGCATTTTTGCTGAATTCCTGCAGCGTGAAATGCCCTGGCTACCGCTTGAAGAAGATGGTCGTCTGCACGATCCCGCGTTGCGTGAGAATTTTATCGGCCGCATTTGTGCACTGCATGAGTTTAATCAGATGTGGGAAAACGGCCTGACCCGTCAGGGGCTGATCGCCTTCCACAGCCGCTACAAACTGATGATGCTGGCGCACTCGCAGGAGAAATACCGTGAGCTGGGGCCGTTTGTCGCTTCGATGAGCGAGTGGGAGTCGCTGGATGCCTTTGCCTTTGAGTATCGCAATCGCATGATGGAACTGATGTCACGTCCCGCCTCACGTCGCAATCACACCAATGTGCTCATGCATGTGCAGGGCTACTTCCGTTCGCATCTGAGTTCACCGCAGCGCCAGGAGCTGGCAACCCTGATTGACCGTTATCGTCAGGGCACACAACCGCTGCTGGTGCCGATCACCATCCTCAAGCACTACATGGCGGAATACCCGCATCCGTGGCTGGCACAACAACGCTATTTCGATCCCTATCCCGAAGCCTTGTGCTTACGCTACGGACAGTAATTCAGGAGGCGTATGACCACCCATCTGGTCTGGCTGCGTAACGATTTACGCATCAACGACAACCTGGCGCTGCACGCCGCCTGCCGCGACAGTGAGGCAAAAGTGATCGCTCTTTTCCTTGCCACGCCGGAACAGTGGCAGCGGCATGACATGGCACCCAGGCAGGCGGCGTTTATCCATGCCAGTCTGTTGCAGGTGCAGAGGGCGCTGGCCGAGCGGGGCATTGAGCTTCACTATCAGGCCTGTCACGCCTTCAGTGACAGTATTGATGCATTGGTGCAGTTTTGCGCAGAGCAGCAGGTTGATCAGCTCTTCTACAATTACCAGTATGAAGTTAACGAGCGCCAGCGCGATGCCGAAGCTGAAAAGCGTCTCGATGAAGCGGGCGTAATGTGCCAGGGTTTTGATGACAGCCTGTTGCTGCCGCCCGGCAGCGTGCAGAGCGGCGATCGCTCGATGTACAAGGTCTTTACCCCATTCAGCAAAGCTTTTGTCCGCCGCTTACAGCAGGGACTGCCGGAGTGCGTGCCAGCGCCGAAACCCCGTGAAGGTGCGCCGCTGAAAACCACCCCAATTCCTGCTTTTGACTATCCGACCGAAGACTTTGATCAGGATCTTTTCCTGGCTGGCGAAGCGGCCGCGCTGAAGCGGTTACGCCATTTCGCCACTAAACCGGTTCTCGACTATCCCGCAAAGCGCGACCTTCCGGCGCTGGATGCCACCAGCCGTCTGTCGGTTTATCTGGCGACCGGCGTGCTGTCGCCCCGTCAGTGCCTGCATCGCGTGCTGCATGAACATCCCGATGCACTGGATAACAGTCGTGCATTCACCTGGCTGAACGAGCTGATCTGGCGCGAGTTCTACCGGCATCTGCTGGTGGCTTATCCGGCGTTGTGTCGGCATCAGCCGTTTATCGACTGGACGCGTAACGTGGAATGGCAGCGTAACGACGCGCATTTCGACGCCTGGAAAGCCGGTAAAACCGGCTATCCGATTGTCGATGCCGCGATGCGCCAGATGAAAGCGCTGGGCTGGATGCACAACCGTCTGCGTATGATCACCGCCAGTTTCCTGGTGAAGGATTTGCTGATTGACTGGCGTGAAGGCGAGCGCTACTTCATGCAGCAGCTGATTGATGGTGACCTGGCTGCGAACAACGGCGGCTGGCAGTGGGCGGCATCGACCGGCACAGACGCGGCTCCCTATTTCCGTATCTTCAACCCGACGACCCAGGGCGAGCGTTTCGATGAGAAGGGCGATTTTATCCGTCACTATCTGCCGGAACTGGCCGACGTCCCTGACAGTGATATTCATCAGCCTCACGTCTGGGCGGCAAAGCATCACAAGAAACTCGATTATCCGGCACCAATCGTGGATCATAAGGCAGCCCGTAAAAAGACATTAGACGCCTTTGAGCGCGCCAAAAGCGCCGCCTGAGGCCTCGAAGGAGCCTGAATGAACCATTACGAATTAGAAACGCTGATCAACCAGCAACTCGACAGCCATAGTTTCAGCGATTACGCCCCCAATGGTTTGCAGGTTGAGGGACGCAGCGAAGTCAAAAAGATTATCACCGGCGTGACGGCCTGCCAGGCACTGCTGGATGAGGCGGTAGCACGTCAGGCCGATGCGATTATCGTTCATCATGGCTATTTCTGGAAAAGTGAACCGGCCGCAATTAAAGGCATGAAGCGCCGCCGTCTGCGAGCGCTTCTGGCCAACGACATTAATCTCTATGGCTGGCATCTGCCGCTCGATGCGCATCCTGAACTGGGCAACAACGCCCAACTGGCAAAACTACTGGATATCCAGGTGCGTGGCGAAGTGATGCCGCTGGTGTTCTGGGGTGAGCTGGCTGAGCCGATCTCTGGCGAACAGCTGGCCCGCCGAATTGGTGAGCGACTGGGACGTGAACCGCTGCATTGTGGTGACGACGCGCCAGCATTGATTCGTCGCATCGCCTGGTGCAGCGGCGGCGGACAGGGCTTTATCGATCAGGCCGCCGCTGCAGGCGTCGATGCCTACATCACCGGTGAAGTCTCTGAACAGACCATTCACAGCGCACGCGAGCAGGGGCTGCATTTCTTTGCCGCAGGCCATCATGCGACCGAGCGCGGCGGCGTAAAAGCGCTGGGCGAGTGGCTGGCGCAGCACCACGATCTTGATGTGACCTTCATCGATATTCCCAATCCTGCCTGATCCCCTTCTCGGGTCCTGCGCGCCTGCGCAGGACCTAAATCTGTTGACACATCCCCGTCACTTTCGCATAACTATTTACTTTATGTAGATAATCTATCGGCTGAACCGGGCATCCGGTCAGACGCGATCTTAACCAGGCGGGAGGTAGCTGTTGCAACGAGCACGGTGTTATTTATTGGGTGAACGCGCTGTCGTGCTGGAGCTGGAACCGCCAGTCTCACTGGAGAGTCAGCAACGTATCTGGGGACTGAACCAGCGGCTGCAGTCCTATGCGGGCGTGCTGGAAGTAATTCCCGGCATGAATAACATCACGCTGATCCTTCAGGATCCCCAGCAGAGTGCGCTGGACGCGATAGAGCGGCTTCAGCGCTGGTGGGAAGAGAGTGAGGCGCAGTTGCCGGAGTCGCGTCTGGTAGAGATCCCGGTGATCTACGGCGGCGAGTCAGGCCCCGATCTGACCGTGGTGGCGGAACATGCCGCGCTGACGCCCCGTCAGGTGGTTGAGCTGCACAGCAACAGCGACTATGTGGTGTTTTTTATCGGCTTTCAGCCGGGCTTCCCCTATCTGGGCGGACTGGATCCGCGCCTTCACATTCCTCGTCGGGGTGAGCCGAGGGTCGCGGTGCCCGCCGGATCGGTCGGCATCGGCGGTAGCCAGACCGGCGTCTATCCGCTGGCCTCGCCCGGCGGCTGGCAGTTAATCGGGCAGACGCGCACCGCGCTATTCGATCCGCTGCAACAACCGCCCACGCTGCTCCGTCCCGGTGACAGGGTCCGCTTTGTGCCGCAACAGGAGGGCGTATGTTAAACATTATGCGAGCCGGACTGGCCGCAACCATTCAGGATGCGGGCCGCTACGGCTGGCGTCAGTATGGCATCAGCCCCGGCGGCGTGCTGGATCATCCCGCGATGATCACTGCCAACGTGCTGGTGGGCAATGACCCTGACACCGCGGTGCTGGAGATGGTGCTCGGCCAGTTCAAAGCGGAGTTCACCCGCGATGGCTGGTTTGCGCTGACCGGCGCAGGCTGTCATGCGGAGCTGGACGGTCAGCCCGTCTGGACGGGCTGGCGCACGCCGGTGAAACGCGGGCAGGTCCTGTCGCTGGCGATGCCGCAGCGCGGCATGCGCAGCTATCTGGCGGTGCAGGGCGGTTTTGACATCCCTGCCGTGCTCGGTTCTGCCAGCACCGACCTTAAAGCAAAATTTGGCGGATTTCAGGGGCGCGCCTTGCAGGATGGCGATCAGATCCCGCTGGGTAAACCGACCCGTCAGTTCGACCGCAAAGTCGGGGTGCGGCAACTGCTGTGGGGCAACCGCATTCGCGCATTGCCTGGCCCGGAGTATCACGAGTTCAGCCCCGAAGCGCAGCAGGCGTTCTGGCGAACGTCATGGAAACTCAGCCCACAAAGTAACCGGATGGGATACCGGCTGGAGGGACGTGAGCTTAAGCGTGAGAGCCCGCGCGAGCTGCTGTCACACGGCGTGATGCCGGGTGTGATTCAGGTGCCGCCAAACGGACAGCCCATTGTGCTGATGGCGGATGCACAGATTACCGGTGGTTATCCGCGCATCGCCTCGGTTATCGAAGCCGATCTCTATCACCTGGCACAAATCCGTCTGGGTGAGCCGATTCACTTTATTCACTGCACCTTGCCGGAAGCGATGCTCGCCCGTCAGCATCAGCAACGTGCTCTGGACCAGATGAAGTGGGGACTCAATGAACATTGATTTAAACGCAGACCTGGGTGAGGGCTGCGCCAGCGATCAGGCGTTGCTCCAACTGGTGAGTTCCGCCAACATCGCCTGTGGCTTCCACGCCGGTGATGCGCAGACCATGCTGCAGTCGGTGCGCTGGGCGCAGGCATCCGGCGTCGCCATCGGTGCGCATCCCGCCTTTCCCGATCGCGAGAACTTTGGTCGCAGCGCCATGCAGCTGCCGCCGGAAACGGTCTATGCTCAGATGATCTACCAGATTGGTGCGCTGAAAAGCCTGGCGGAAAGCGAAGGTGCGCGGCTGGTTCACGTTAAACCACACGGCATGCTCTATAACCAGGCTGCGGCTGACCCGGTGCTGGCAGACGCCATCGCCCGCGCCATCAGGGTGGTCGATAGCCAGCTGATTGTAGTAGGACTGGCTAGCAGCGAATCGATCCGTGCTGCGGCGCATTATGGCTTACGCACGCGGGAAGAGGTGTTTGCCGACCGTGGCTATCTCAGCAGCGGTGCGCTGGTGCCGCGCAGCCAGCCGGGCGCGCTGATTGAGGATGAACAGCAGGCTATTGACCAGACGCTGACGATGGTGCAGCAGGGCAAAGTTAAAAGTATCAGCGGAGAATGGGTGAAAGTGAATGCACAGACCGTCTGCTTACATGGCGACGGTGCGCACGCCCTGCAGTTTGCACAGCGGTTGCGTGATGCGTTTGCCGCTCAGCAGATTCGTGTCACCAGCGTCTGAATAACCATACTTAGCCCGGCCTATGCCGGGTTTTTCTACTCTGGGGGAATCCATGGAAAGTGCAGTGAATCTCTGGCCATTACTTGGCATTGCCGCGATTGTCGTCGGCTTCGTATTACGTTTTAATCCGGTGCTGGTGGTGATTGTCGCCGGATTTGTGACCGGTCTGGCCGCGATGATGCCGCTGGCTGACATTCTGGAAAAGCTCGGCGCAGGGTTTCTTAACACACGTAACCTGCCGCTGATTCTGCTGCTGCCGCTGGCGGTCATTGGCCTGCTGGAACGTCACGGGCTGAAGGAAAGGGCGCAGGCGTGGATTGCTCAGATTAAAACCGCCACCGCCGGACGTCTGCTCATCGTCTACCTGTTTGTGCGTGAAATCACTGCGGCGCTGGGGTTAACCAGTCTCGGCGGACATCCGCAGATGGTGCGTCCGTTGCTGGCACCGATGGCGGAAGGCGCAACGGAAAACCGCTACGGCGAGATCTCGCCTGAACTGCGCCATAAGCTGCGCGCCATGTCAGCGGCGACCGATAACGTCGGCCTGTTCTTTGGTGAGGATATCTTCGTGGCGTTTGGCGCGATTATCTTTATGCACAACTTTATGCAGGAGTCGGCCGGGATTCAGACCGAACCGCTGCACATCGCCTTATGGGGCATTCCGACCGCCGTTGCCGCATTCCTGATTCATTCCGCGCGTCTGGTACGTCTGGATCGTCAGCTGGCGCGTGAGCTGCAGCAGCTCAACAGCCAGGCGCTGAAAGCCAAAGGAGGTCAGTAATGTTCCAGCAACAATATCTGATGTGGCTTGCGGGCATTATCCTGCTGGTGGTGGCTATCCTCTCGTGGCGTGACAGCGCCAATCCGCGTCGCTTTACCACCGGGCTCTTCTGGGCCTTGTATGGCCTGGTTTTTCTGGTTGGTGACTGGACGACGCAGATGATGAGTAGCCTGATGGGTTCGGACGCTGCGGGCACCCGAATGCTGCACATCACCATCGGTGTCATTGTGGTGGTCATGGCGCTGATTGCCGGTTTAGGTGGTGTCCGGCTGGGTCGTTATCATCAGCGCAGTAATGAAGAGAAACAAGCCAGCGCACAGCGTCTGCGCAATAAGCTATTTCTGCCTGCGCTGGCGATTCCGGTCGTGACCGTGGTCGGTGTGCTGACGTTCAACAATATTCCCGGGTTGCAGGATGCGGTGTTCGGTTCCGGTAATCACGCCACGCTGGTGACACTGTTTTCAATGATGGTCGGCTGTGTGATTGGCTGGCTGGTGGCGTTAAAACTGACCCACGAAAAACCGGTACAGTCGATGCAGGAGACCCGTCGTCTGCTGGATTCGATTGGCTGGGCTTTTATCCTGCCGCAGATCCTCGCCACCCTGGGATTGCTGTTTACCACCGCGGGCGTAGGCAGCGCCATTTCGCATCTGACCGAAACCTGGCTGGCGGTGGATAACCGCTTTATTGCGGTTACCGTCTATGCCGTTGGGATGGCGTTGTTGACCATGATCATGGGTAACGCGTTTGCGGCATTTCCGATTATCACCGCAGGCGTCGGCATCCCGATTCTGGTGCTGCAGCACGGCGGAAATCCGGCGGTGATGGCGGCGATTGGTATGTTCTCCGGCTACTGCGGTACGCTGATGACGCCGATGGCGGCTAATTTCAATATTGTCCCGGCGGCGCTGCTGGAACTGCCCGATCGTAACGCGGTGATCAAGGCTCAGATTCCAACCGGTGTGCTACTGTTAATCGTTAACATTTTCCTGCTCTATTTCCTGATGTTCCTGTGAGGCTGCATGAAAACTGTCCTGATGACCGCCTTTGAACCCTTTGGCGGTGAAACGATTAACCCCTCCTGGGAAGCGGTGCGTGCGCTGGAAGGCAAGCAGATTGGTGGGGCGACGATAGTGATCCGCCAGTTGCCGGTAGTCTTCAGCGAGGTACTCCACGTGCTGAATCAGGCGCTGGAAGAGATCAAACCGGATGCGATTCTGTCGGTGGGGCAGGCGGGCGGCCGCAGCGACATCACCGTTGAACGTATCGGTATCAATGTCGATGACGCGCGCATCCCGGATAACGCCGGTCTTCAGCCGGTGGATGAACCGATTGTGGCTGGCGGTCCGGCAGCCTATTTTTCCCGTCTTCCCATCAAAGCGATTGTGGCGGCAATGCGTGAAGCGGCGATCCCCGCATCGGTCTCACAAACCGCCGGTACCTTCACCTGTAACCGGGTAATGTATGGCCTGCTGCACTGGCTTGAGCAGCAGAAGAGTCCGGCGCGCGGTGGCTTTATTCATATTCCTTACCTGCCTGAACAGGCGGCGCTGCATCCTGGTGCGCCGAGCATGGCGGTTGCGACCATTATTCAGGCGCTGGAGATTGCGGTGAAGGTGACGCTGGAGACCGGCGAAGATATTAAACAGGCTGGCGGCGCCACCCATTAAGAGGAAGAACGATGCCTGAAGGACCGGAAATTCGCCGCGTGGCGGATAAGCTTGAAGCCGCCATTGTGGGTCAGCCGTTAACGGAGGCGTGGTTCGCGTTTCCTCAGCTCAAGACTTATGAACCTTCGCTGATTGGTGAGCAGGTGCAGGCGATTGAGACGCGGGGTAAAGCGCTGCTGACTCATTTCAGCAATGGCCTGACGCTCTACAGTCATAACCAGCTTTATGGTGTCTGGCGCATTGTGAAACCCGATACCGAACTGAATACCACGCGTCAGTTGCGGGTGCGGCTGGCGACAGCGGGCAACGCGATTCTGCTTTACAGCGCCTCAGATATTGAACTGCTCAACGCAGATACACTGGCGGCGCATCCGTTTCTGACCCGTATCGGACCGGATGTTCTGAACAGCCAGCTTAACGTGGATGAAGTCAAAGAACGGCTGCTGTCACCCCGTTTCCGGCGGCGACAATTCAGTGGTCTGCTGCTGGATCAGGCTTTTCTGGCCGGGTTGGGAAACTACCTGCGCGCCGAAATTCTCTGGCTGGCGCAGCTGCTGCCGCAGCATCGGGTGCAGGATCTCAGTGAAGATCAGCTGACTGCTTTCAGCGAGGCGCTGCTGTCGGTACCGCGCCATGCTTATCGGATGCGTGGAACCATGAAAAAATATCATGAGGAAGCGGCGTTTCAGTTTGAGGTGTTTCATCGGCAGGGCAAAGAATGCCGGCGCTGTGGCACGGTGATTGAGAAGGGCACGCTTTCATCACGGCCGTTTTACTGGTGTCCGGGGTGTCAGAGATAAACAGTGAAGTCAAAAGGGTAAAATGCTCTTACGGCTGACAGAGTCAAACCCGTGTGAATCTTACAGCAATAAAATAGCTTAACGCGCAGGGAACATGGTCAGAGGAGGAAAGCGTCCCGCGCCAGGGACGGCGCGGGCCGAGCGTGTCATGGATGACGGCTTTTGCGTCTTTCCGATCTGACCATGTTCTCTGCGCAGGCGCGGTATCACAGCCAACCGCCCCCGGCTTTAAAGCAACATCAAGCGGAGAGCCGTCTCCGCTATCCACTGAACCTTACTTTTTCAGCTGTGAGCTGAATTCGCGCTCGGTATAACCGGTGTAGAGCTGACGCGGACGGGCAATCTTCATGCCTTCGTCGTGCATCTCTTTCCAGTGTGCAATCCAGCCAACAGTACGGGCCATCGCGAAGATCACCGTAAACATGGAGGATGGAATACCCATCGCTTTCAGAATAATACCGGAATAGAAGTCCACGTTTGGATAGAGTTTACGCTCGATGAAGTACGGGTCGTTCAGCGCAATGTGTTCCAGCTCCATCGCCACTTCCAGCAGATCATCCTTCATACCCAGTTCATTCAGCACTTCATGGCAGGTATCGCGCATCACGGTCGCGCGTGGATCGTAGTTTTTGTAAACGCGGTGACCAAAGCCCATCAGACGGAATGAATCATTCTTGTCTTTGGCGCGTTTAACAAATTCCGGGATGTGCTCAACGGTGCTGATCTCTTCCAGCATACGCAGAGTCGCTTCGTTGGCACCGCCGTGCGCCGGTCCCCACAGGGAGGCGATCCCGGCGGCGATACAGGCAAACGGGTTCGCGCCGCTTGAACCCGCGGTACGTACGGTAGAGGTTGAGGCGTTCTGCTCATGGTCAGCATGGAGAATCAGGATGCGGTCCATAGCGCGTTCCAGCACCGGGTTCACTTTGTACTCTTCGCACGGCGTAGCAAACATCATGTGCAGGAAGTTACCGGCATAGGAGAGGTCGTTGCGTGGATAGACAAACGGCTGTCCGATTGAATATTTGTAACACATTGCTGCCATCGTCGGCATTTTGGAAAGCAGACGGAATGCCGCGATTTCGCGGTGGCGCTCAATGTTTACATCCAGCGAATCGTGGTAAAACGCTGCCAGTGCGCCAGTAACACCGCACATTACCGCCATCGGATGAGAATCACGACGGAAACCATGGAACAAGCGGGTAATCTGCTCATGAATCATGGTGTGGCGGGTAACCGTGGTACAGAACTCATCAAACTGTTTCTGGTTTGGCGCTTCGCCATTCAGCAGGATATAGCAGACTTCCAGATAGTTAGAGTGGGTCGCCAGCTGAGAAATAGGGAAACCACGGTGCAGCAGGATACCTTCATCACCATCAATAAAGGTGATGGCAGATTCGCAGGACGCTGTAGACGTAAAACCGGGATCGAAGGTGAACAGGCCACTTGAACCCAGAGAGCGGACATCAACCACATCCTGGCCCAGCGTACCTTTCAGCACGTCCAGTTCAATAGATGTTCCATCTTGCAGGGTTAGCGTTACTTTTTTATCTGTCATTTTCGTCTCCATAGCGCCTTATGTAGGTAAGGATCTTTAGACACCTGAAACGCGTTCATGTTGCGGTTGGCAAAACTACACAGTATCACTCTGCGGGGGTAAAGCGGTGCAGGGTACAGAGTGAGCGGCGCGTTCCCAGCGGGAACCGGTGAGCCATGGACATGCTGCATATCGCGGTTGTTAAAGATCCGGTCAGGACATAACTTCTTGGTAACCAATAACCTGATGCTTTTTAAAGCTCATTATCGCAATGTTACATAACTTGCGCTTAGGGGAAAGTGTATCCCCATAACTTTTGTGCATCATAGGCATTTATAGGCTTAGTTTGTAACTGAATTGTTGAACTATTGTCAAATCAGATAATTAAAATTGTATCAATTGTGAAAATCGTGAGTAGGATCACTGTTCCACCTAAAATATACCAAAGAGTTTGTAGGGGAATTGTAATCAGAATGTGATCCTCCTATACTCCAGGCAGGTCTCCGGAACACCCTGACACCAGGAGCCACCCAGCGTTTACTACCGCGTCAATTAACACTGGATGTTGCTTTATTGGTGACGGTTAAAGTCTGCCACGCGTTGTGATTAGACTCCGCCTCAGGTCCGGAGGAAGCAAAATAAAAAAGAGCTGTGTGGGCAAAACCGTGAAAAAACAAAGACCTGTCAACTTGGATCTCTCGACGATCCGGTTTCCCGTTACTGCAATATCGTCCATTCTTCACCGCGTCTCCGGCGTAATCACATTGGTTGCCATTGGCATCCTGCTGTGGCTACTCGGTCTCTCTCTCTCTTCTCCTGAAGGTTTCCAGCATGCTGCGTCCATCATGGATGGCTTCTTCGCGAAGTTCATTATGTGGGGCATTTTAACGGCGCTGGCCTATCACGCGGTGAGCGGGATTCGTCATATGTTGATGGATTTTGGTTATCTGGCCGAAACGCTGGAAGTTGGTAAGCGTTCCGCTCATATGACTTTTGTGATCACTGTCGTGCTGGCAATTCTGGCGGGAGTCCTCGTATGGTAAGCAATGCATCCGCGTTGGGTCGCAACGGCATTCAGGACTGGCTGCTGCTGCGTGCAACGGCAATCCTCATTACGCTTTACATCGTCTACATCCTCGGTTTCGTAGTGATGACAGACACGCTGACCTATGACCTGTGGCGTGGCTTTTTCGCGTCCGCATTCACCAAAGTATTCACACTGCTGACGCTGTTCTCCATTCTGGTCCACGGCTGGATCGGTATGTGGCAGGTGTTAACAGACTACGTCAAATCGCTGCCGGTTCGCTTGCTGTTGCAGTTTGTGATTGTCGTGGCGCTGTTGTGGTATGCGATTTATGGCTTTGTTGTGGTGTGGGGTGTGTAAATGAGTTTGCCAATCAGAGAGTTCGATGCCGTGGTAATCGGCGCAGGTGGCGCAGGAATGCGGGCCGCACTGCAAATCTCCCAGGGCGGCCAGACCTGCGCGCTGTTATCTAAAGTTTTCCCGACCCGTTCCCACACAGTATCTGCGCAGGGCGGTATTACCGTTGCGCTGGGTAATACCCATGAAGATAACTGGGAATGGCATATGTACGACACCGTCAAAGGTTCCGATTACATCGGTGACCAGGACGCGATTGAATATATGTGCAAAACCGGTCCCGAAGCGATTCTGGAGCTGGAGCACATGGGCCTGCCTTTCTCGCGTCTGGAAGATGGTCGGGTTTATCAGCGTCCGTTTGGTGGCCAGTCGAAGAATTTCGGTGGCGAGCAGGCGGCACGTACTGCAGCTGCAGCTGACCGTACCGGTCATGCGTTGCTGCACACGCTTTATCAGCAGAACCTGAAAAACAAAACCACCATCTTCTCTGAGTGGTATGCACTGGATCTGGTGAAAAACGCCGATGGCGCAGTGGTGGGTTGTACCGCTATCTGCATCGAAACCGGCGAAACCGTTTATTTCAAAGCGAAAGCGACCATTCTGGCTACCGGCGGCGCGGGCCGCATCTACCAGTCCACCACCAATGCGCATATCAACACCGGCGACGGCGTAGGTATGGCACTGCGTGCGGGCGTGCCGGTGCAGGATATGGAGATGTGGCAGTTCCACCCAACCGGTATCGCCGGTGCGGGCGTGCTGGTCACCGAGGGCTGCCGTGGTGAAGGCGGCTATCTGCTGAACAAACATGGCGAACGCTTCATGGAGCGTTATGCGCCGAACGCCAAAGATCTGGCGGGCCGCGACGTGGTTGCGCGCTCAATGATGATTGAAATCCGTGAAGGTCGCGGCTGTGACGGCCCGTGGGGTCCACATCTGAAGCTGAAACTGGATCACCTGGGTAAAGAGGTGCTTGAATCACGTCTGCCAGGCATTCTTGAGCTGTCTCGCACCTTTGCTCACGCCGATCCAATTAAAGAGCCCATCCCGGTCATCCCGACCTGTCACTATATGATGGGCGGTATTCCGACCAAAGTGACCGGTCAGGCACTGCGCGTCAATGAGCAGGGCGAAGATGTGGTGATTCCTGGCCTGTTCGCCGTCGGCGAAATTGCCTGTGTATCGGTCCATGGTGCCAACCGTCTGGGCGGTAACTCACTGCTCGATCTGGTGGTCTTTGGCCGTGCAGCCGGTCTGCATCTGCTGGAAAGCATTAAGGAGCAGGGCGACCTGCGCGATGCTTCTGAAGATGAGATCGCTGTGGCGATGGCGCGCTTCAACCGCTGGGAAAACAACACTACCGGTGAAGATCCGGTTGAGATTCGTAAAGCGCTGCAACGCTGCATGCAGAACAACTTCTCTGTATTCCGCGAAGGCGAAGCGATGGCACAGGGTCTGGAAGAGCTGAAAGAGATTCGCCAGCGCCTGAAGTCAGCGCGTCTGGATGACCGCTCACCGGATTTCAATACCCAGCGTATTGAGTGCCTGGAGCTGGATAACCTGATGGAGACGGCCTTTGCCACGGCGGTAGCGGCTAACTATCGCACCGAGAGCCGCGGTGCGCACAGTCGCTTCGACTTCCCGGATCGTGATGATGAAAACTGGCTGTGCCATAGTCTTTATGTCCCGGAAACCGAAAGCATGACTCGCCGTGAGGTGAACATGCAGCCGAAACTGCGCGCGGCCTTCCCGCCGAAAGTGCGTACCTACTAATTTCGGAGACGATCATGAGACTCGAGTTTTCAATTTATCGCTACAATCCGGACGTCGATGACAAACCGCGCATGCAGGATTACACCCTGGAGTCGGAAGACGGTCGCGACATGATGCTGCTGGACGCGCTGATTCGCCTGAAAGAGAAAGATCCCACTCTGGCGTTTCGTCGCTCCTGCCGTGAAGGCGTGTGTGGCTCTGATGGCCTCAACATGAACGGTAAAAACGGACTGGCCTGCATTACGCCAGTCTCGGCACTGGGCAACGGCAAACAGAAAATCGTTATCCGTCCATTGCCTGGTTTACCGGTGGTGCGTGACCTGGTAGTAGACATGAGCCAGTTTTATGCACAATATGAGAAAATTAAGCCTTTCCTGTTGAATAATGGGGAAAATCCGCCAGCGCGTGAACATCTGCAGATGCCGGAAGAACGTGAACACCTGGATGGCCTGTACGAGTGTATTCTCTGTGCCTGCTGTTCAACCTCATGCCCATCATTCTGGTGGAACCCTGAGAAGTTCATCGGTCCTGCTGGCCTGCTGGCGGCATACCGCTTCCTGATTGACAGCCGCGACACCGAAACCGAAGCGCGTCTCGACAATCTGAATGATGCTTTCAGCGTATTCCGCTGCCATAGCATCATGAACTGTGTGAGCGTCTGTCCGAAAGGGCTGAATCCGACGCGCGCCATCGGCCATATCAAGTCGATGCTGCTGCAACGCGGCGCATAAGCAGTCTCCGCCGGGAACCTCAGGTTCCCGGTGTTTTACGGAAGCCTTTGTAAGCGCGGTGATGACCACGTTTACAAAGGTTCCCTTACGGGCCACGCGCGCTGCGCAAAGTGCTCGTATCGCTGAACTCACTACGGCAAACCGCGAAAGCGGCAACAAATGAAACCTCAAAAAAGCATAGCAATGCTTAAGGGATCACAATGCAGAACAGCGCGATGAAGCCCTGGCTGGACTCTTCCTGGCTGGCCGGCGCGAATCAGTCTTACATAGAGCAGCTCTATGAGGATTTCCTGACCGATCCTGACTCTGTCGATGCAGTGTGGCGCTCGATGTTCCAGCAGTTACCGGGCACCGGAATGAAACCTGAGCAGTTTCACTCCACCACACGTGAGTACTTCCGTCGCCTGGCGAAAGATGCATCTCGTTACACCTCATCTGTCTCCGATCCGGAAACCAACTCCAAGCAAGTAAAAGTGTTGCAGCTGATTAACGCGTTTCGCTTCCGCGGCCATCAGCATGCCAATCTTGATCCGCTCGGCCTGTGGAAACAGGACCGCGTTACCGATCTCGACCCGGCTTTTCACGATCTGACCGAGGCCGATTTTCAGGAAAGCTTTAACGTAGGTTCCTTTGCCATTGGTAAAGAGACCATGAAGCTGGCCGAACTGTTCGAGGCGCTGACTCAGACTTACTGCGGCTCGATTGGCGCAGAATATATGCACATCAACAACACCGATGAAAAACGCTGGATTCAGCAGCGTCTTGAGTCGGTCGCGGGCCGTGCAGCGTTCAGCAACGAAGAGAAAAAAGGTTTCCTGAAAGAGCTGACTGCGGCAGAAGGGCTGGAAAAATATCTCGGAGCGAAATTCCCGGGAGCCAAACGCTTCTCGCTGGAAGGCGGTGATGCGCTGGTGCCAATGCTGCGCGAAATGATCCGTCACGCCGGTAAGAGCGGTACCCGTGAAGTCGTTCTGGGTATGGCGCACCGTGGTCGTCTCAACGTGCTGATCAACGTGCTGGGTAAAAAGCCACAGGATCTGTTCGACGAGTTCGCCGGTAAGCACAAAGAGCATCTGGGCACCGGTGACGTGAAGTACCACATGGGCTTCTCCTCTGACGTGGAAACCGAAGGCGGCCTGGTTCATCTGGCGCTGGCGTTTAACCCGTCACACCTGGAGATCGTCAGCCCGGTGGTCATGGGTTCTGTGCGTGCCCGTCTGGATCGTCTGGATGAGCCAGCCAGCAATAAAGTCTTACCGATCACCATTCATGGTGATGCGGCCGTGATTGGCCAGGGCGTGGTTCAGGAAACCCTGAACATGTCTCAGGCGCGCGGTTATGAAGTGGGCGGTACCGTTCGCATCGTCATCAACAACCAGGTTGGCTTTACGACTTCCAACCCGAAAGATGCGCGTTCTACTCCTTACTGCACCGACATCGGCAAAATGGTGCTGGCACCGATTTTCCACGTCAATGCAGATGACCCGGAAGCGGTTGCCTTTGTGACCCGTCTGGCGCTCGATTATCGCAACACCTTTAAACGTGATGTGTTTATCGATCTGGTCTGCTATCGCCGTCATGGTCACAACGAGGCGGATGAGCCAAGTGCGACCCAGCCGCTGATGTACCAGAAAATCAAAAAACACCCGACACCGCGTAAAATCTACGCTGACCGTCTGGAAGGTGAAGCCGTTGCCACGCAGGAAGATGCGACCGAAATGGTCAATCTCTATCGTGACGCGCTGGATGCGGGTGAGTGTGTGGTGCCGGAATGGCGTCCAATGAGTCTGCACTCCTTTACCTGGTCCCCTTACCTGAATCATGAGTGGGACGAGCCTTACCCGGCTCAGGTCGACATGAAACGTCTGAAGGAACTGGCACTGCGTATCAGCCAGATACCTGAAGAGGTCGAAGTGCAGTCGCGTGTTGCCAAGATTTATAACGACCGTCGCCTGATGGCTGAAGGTGAGAAAGCCTTTGACTGGGGCGGCGCGGAAAACCTGGCGTACGCTACGCTGGTTGATGAAGGTATTCCGGTTCGCCTGTCGGGTGAAGATACCGGTCGCGGTACCTTCTTCCACCGCCACGCGGTCGTGCATAACCAGGCGAACGGCTCAACCTATACCCCTCTGCATCATGTGCACAGCGGTCAGGGCCAGTTCAAAGTCTGGGACTCCGTGCTGTCAGAAGAGGCGGTACTGGCCTTTGAATATGGCTACGCCACTGCGGAGCCGCGCATCCTGACTATCTGGGAAGCGCAGTTTGGTGACTTCGCCAACGGTGCACAGGTTGTTATCGACCAGTTCATCAGCTCCGGCGAGCAGAAGTGGGGCCGTATGTGTGGTCTGGTCATGCTGCTGCCGCACGGTTATGAAGGTCAGGGCCCAGAGCACTCCTCTGCGCGTCTGGAGCGTTATCTGCAACTCTGCGCTGAGCAGAACATGCAGGTCTGCGTACCGTCTACACCTGCACAGGTTTACCATATGCTGCGTCGTCAGGCGCTGCGCGGTATGCGCCGTCCGCTGATTGTGATGTCGCCGAAATCACTGTTGCGTCATCCGCTGGCGATCTCCACGCTGGATGAACTGGCTAACGGCAGCTTCCAGCCTGCCATTGGCGAAGTTGACGATCTGGATCCGCAGGGCGTGAAACGCGTCGTGCTGTGTTCCGGTAAAGTTTATTACGACCTGCTTGAGCAGCGTCGTAAAAATGAGCAGACCGATGTGGCTATCGTGCGCATCGAGCAGCTCTATCCGTTCCCGCATCAAGCGGTTCAGGAAGCATTAAAAGCGTATTCTCACGTACAGGATTTTGTCTGGTGTCAGGAAGAGCCGCTGAATCAGGGCGCCTGGTACTGCAGCCAGCATCATTTCCGTGAAGTTGTGCCGTTTGGTGCAACCTTGCGTTATGCAGGCCGCCCGGCCTCCGCCTCTCCGGCCGTGGGTTACATGTCCGTACACCAACAACAGCAGCAAGACCTGGTTAATGACGCGCTGAACGTTAATTAATTAAAAGGAAAGATAATGAGTAGCGTAGATATTCTCGTTCCCGACCTGCCTGAATCGGTTGCCGATGCCTCTGTGGCAACCTGGCACAAAAAACCAGGCGATGCCGTCACTCGCGATGAAGTGCTGGTCGAAATCGAAACCGACAAAGTCGTGCTGGAAGTGCCAGCCTCTGCGGACGGTATCCTGGAAGCGGTTCTGGAAGAAGAGGGCGCCACCGTCACTTCCCGCCAGATCCTGGGTCGTCTGAAAGAAGGCAACAGCGCGGGTAAAGAGAGCAGCGCGAAGTCTGAAAGCAAAGAGTCTACCCCGGCTCAGCGTCAGACTGCGTCACTGGAAGAAGAGAGCAACGATGCGCTCAGCCCGGCTATCCGCCGCCTGATTGCAGAGCACAATCTCGATGCCTCGCAGATCAAAGGCAGCGGTGTTGGCGGACGTCTGACCCGTGAAGATGTTGAAAAACATCTGGCCAATAAGCCGCAGGCTGCCAAAGCTGCCGCGCCAGCTGCTGCTGCACCACAGCAACCAGTTGCTAACCGCAGCGAAAAACGCGTGCCGATGACGCGTCTGCGTAAGCGTGTTGCCGAGCGTCTGCTGGAAGCGAAGAACAGCACTGCAATGCTGACCACCTTCAACGAAATCAACATGAAGCCCATCATGGATCTGCGTAAGCAGTATGGTGAGGCGTTCGAGAAGCGTCACGGTGTACGTCTGGGCTTTATGTCCTTCTACATCAAAGCGGTTGTTGAAGCGCTGAAACGCTATCCGGAAGTGAATGCGTCAATCGATGGGGAAGATGTGGTTTACCACAACTACTTCGACGTCAGCATCGCGGTCTCTACGCCACGTGGTCTGGTTACGCCGGTCCTGCGTGACGTTGATGCGCTGAGCATGGCGGACATCGAGAAGAAAATCAAAGAGCTGGCAGTGAAAGGCCGTGACGGCAAGCTGACAGTGGAAGATCTGACCGGCGGTAACTTCACCATTACCAACGGCGGCGTCTTTGGTTCACTGATGTCCACCCCGATCATCAACCCACCGCAGAGCGCCATCCTGGGCATGCACGCCATCAAGGATCGCCCGATGGCGGTCAATGGTCAGGTTGTGGTGCTGCCAATGATGTATCTGGCGCTCTCCTACGACCACCGTCTGATCGATGGACGTGAATCAGTGGGTTATCTGGTTGCAGTGAAAGAGATGCTGGAAGATCCGGCGCGTCTGCTGCTGGATGTCTGATTTTCACCGGGCGCGCTTCGCGCGCCCAACCTCAATACTCTTTTCAGACCTGAATGGATAGAACATCATGAACTTACACGAATACCAGGCGAAACAACTGTTTGCACGGTATGGCATGCCGGCACCAACGGGTTACGCCTGTACTACACCACGTGAAGCGGAAGAAGCAGCCTCTAAAATTGGCGCAGGCCCGTGGGTAGTTAAATGTCAGGTTCATGCCGGTGGCCGCGGTAAAGCGGGCGGTGTGAAAGTGGTTAACAGCAAAGAAGAGATTCGCGCATTTGCTGAAAACTGGCTGGGTAAACGCCTGGTGACCTATCAGACAGATGCAAACGGCCAGCCGGTAAACCAGATTCTGGTTGAAGCGGCGACCGATATCGATCAGGAGCTCTATCTGGGCGCCGTGGTCGATCGCGCAACGCGTCGCGTGATTTTCATGGCCTCAACTGAAGGCGGCGTGGAAATTGAAAAAGTTGCGGAAGAGACCCCGCATCTGATCCACAAAATGGCGTTGGATCCCCTGACGGGCCCACAGCCTTATCAGGGCCGTGAGCTGGCGTTCAAACTTGGCCTGACCGGCAAGCTGGTAGGACAGTTCACCAAGATCTTCATGGGTCTGGCGACCCTGTTCCTGGAGCGTGATTTGGCGATGGTTGAGATCAACCCGCTGGTGATCACTAAGCAGGGCGATCTGATCTGCCTGGATGGCAAACTGGGTGCCGATGGCAATGCCCTGTTCCGTCAGCCAGAGCTGCGCGAAATGCGCGATCCAAGCCAGGAAGATCCACGTGAAGCGCATGCGACACAGTGGGAACTGAACTATGTTGCACTGGAAGGCAACATCGGTTGTATGGTTAACGGCGCAGGTCTGGCGATGGGCACCATGGACATCGTTAAGCACCACGGCGGTCAGCCAGCCAACTTCCTTGATGTCGGCGGCGGCGCAACCAAAGAGCGCGTGACCGAAGCCTTCAAAATCATCCTGTCTGACGATGCGGTTAAGGCCGTTTTCGTTAACATCTTCGGCGGTATCGTACGCTGTGACCTGATTGCCGACGGCATCATCGGCGCAGTTGCTGAAGTGGGTGTGAACGTGCCAGTGGTGGTACGTCTGGAAGGTAACAACGCCGAGCTGGGCGCCCAGAAACTGGCGGACAGCGGTCTGAACATCATTGCAGCAACCAGCCTGACAGACGCCGCACAGCGTGTTGTTGCTGCCGCGGAGGGTAAATAATGTCCATTCTGATCGACAAAAACACCAAAGTCATTTGCCAGGGTTTCACCGGTGGCCAGGGGACTTTCCATTCTGAGCAGGCGCTGGCCTACGGCACCCAACTGGTTGGCGGCGTGACGCCAGGCAAAGGTGGCACGACTCACCTCGGCCTGCCGGTGTTTAACACCGTACGTGAAGCGGTAGAAGCGACTGGCGCAACCGCCACCGTGATCTACGTACCGGCACCCTTCTGTAAAGATGGCATCCTGGAAGCGATCGAAGCGGGCATCAAACTCATCATCACCATCACCGAAGGTATTCCGACACTGGATATGCTGACCGTGAAAGTGAAGCTGGATGAAGCAGGCGTGCGGATGATCGGTCCAAACTGCCCGGGTGTTATCACCCCAGGCGAATGTAAGATCGGCATCATGCCGGGCCACATTCACCAGCCGGGCCGTGTCGGTATCGTGTCACGTTCAGGCACCCTGACTTATGAAGCGGTCAAGCAGACCACTGACATCGGCTACGGCCAGTCAACCTGCGTCGGCATCGGCGGTGACCCGATCCCAGGCTCTAACTTCATCGACATCCTGAAAATGTTCCAGGATGATCCACAGACTGAAGTTATCGTGATGATCGGTGAGATCGGCGGTAGCGCAGAAGAAGAAGCGGCAGCCTTCATTAAAGAGCACGTGACCAAACCGGTTGTAGGCTACATCGCTGGTGTGACCGCGCCAAAAGGCAAGCGTATGGGCCATGCGGGCGCTATCATTGCCGGTGGTAAAGGCACAGCAGATGAGAAATTTGCTGCGCTGGAAGCGGCCGGCGTGAAAACCGTTCGCAGCCTGGCGGACATCGGTGACGCGGTTAAAGCCGTATTACCCATTAAATAAGTCAGCGTCATCTGAAACTAAGCCACCTCTGGGTGGCTTTTTTTTGCTGATTACTCATGGGCATTACGCAGGCAGTTAAAGAGAAGAGGGCGCTGTTAAATAACCTGCTCGCTGTTCATCACGTTAAGAAAAAGTGGCAAAGGTAAACTATTTCTTCACGCCTTATTTCATTAGTGACATCTCATTAACAAGAAACCCGCCTGACTCTATCTGGAAACTTATTACGTTAATCCAGATCAATAAATCACGTTTTATATCCAACTATATCTCTGGCAAAGCGCGACGCTAAAGGCGTAAATTGCGCTGCATCAATCCAGCCTTTTACACAAATTTTCAAACGTCTGCTCAACCCGGGATGACACCCACTTTCCTCCTGTTAAAGCACGCGTTAATGAAAACGCGGATTGACAATTTTCAGAGCTGCTTCATTCGCTACTCGCCTTTTCGGGCAGCTCACAGACCTGTTCTGCTGGTAATAAAAAACTGGAATCAATAAACAGTCGTTCCTGACTCTGATTACGTTCGATCTGATCGCGCGCGTGATGGAGACAAAGCGAGGAGCAAGGAGTCCTTATGTTAGATATCGTCGAGCTGTCGCGGTTACAGTTTGCCTTAACGGCGATGTACCATTTTCTGTTTGTCCCTTTAACGCTGGGTATGGCGTTCTTGCTGGCGATCATGGAAACGGTATATGTCCTGAGCGGCAAACAAATTTATAAAGATATGACGAAGTTCTGGGGCAAGTTATTTGGTATTAACTTCGCGCTGGGTGTCGCTACCGGCCTGACCATGGAATTTCAGTTCGGGACGAACTGGTCATATTACTCTCATTACGTCGGCGATATCTTCGGTGCGCCGCTCGCCATTGAAGGTCTGATGGCGTTCTTTCTGGAATCGACCTTTGTCGGCCTGTTCTTCTTTGGCTGGGATCGGCTGGGCAAAGTGCAGCACCTCGCAGCCACCTGGCTGGTGGCGCTGGGCTCAAACATGTCGGCGCTGTGGATTCTGGTCGCTAACGGCTGGATGCAGAACCCTATCGCCTCGGAGTTCAACTTCGAAACTATGCGCATGGAGATGGTCAGCTTCTCTGAGCTGGTGTTGAACCCGGTAGCACAGGTGAAATTCGTTCACACCGTCGCGGCCGGTTACACCACGGGCGCGATGTTTATTATGGGCATCAGCGCCTGGTACATGCTGAAAGGCCGCGACTTCGCCTTTGCTAAACGCTCGTTCGCCATCGCGGCCAGCTTTGGCATGGCGGCGGTGCTGTCCGTGATCGTGCTGGGTGATGAGTCCGGTTACGAAATGGGTGACGTGCAGAAAACCAAGCTGGCGGCTATCGAAGCCGAGTGGGAAACCCAGCCGGCTCCGGCGTCATTTACCCTGTTTGGCCTGCCCGATCAGGCAACTCAGGAGAACCGATACGCCATTCAGATCCCCTGGCTGCTGGGCCTGATCGCTACCCGATCGACCGATACGCCGGTGACCGGCCTGAAGGAACTGATGGCGCAGCATGAAGTGCGCATCCGCAACGGCATGAAAGCCTATGCCCTGCTGAATGAACTGCGCGGTGGCAGCCAGGATCAGGCGGTACGTGACGCGTTCAACAGTCACAAGCAGGATCTCGGTTACGGTCTGCTGCTGAAACGCTATACCGATAACGTGGCGGATGCGACTGAAGCACAGATCAAGCAGGCGACGCAGGACTCAATCCCGCGTGTCGCGCCGCTTTATTTCGCCTTCCGCATCATGGTGCTGTGTGGCGTCCTGCTGCTGGGCATTATCGCACTGGCGTTCTGGAGCGTGTTGCGTAACCGCATCGGCAAAAATCGCTGGTTACTGAAAGCGGCGCTGTTTGGTATCCCGCTGCCGTGGATCGCGATCGAATCAGGCTGGTTCGTGGCTGAATATGGTCGTCAGCCCTGGGCTATCGGTGAAGTTCTGCCAACCGCCGTGGCGAACTCTTCTCTGACCGTTGGCGATCTGCTGTTCTCGATGATCCTGATCTGCGGACTCTACACGCTCTTCCTGGTGGCTGAGATGTACCTGATGTTTAAATTCGCCCGCCTTGGGCCGAGCAGCCTGAAAACCGGGCGTTATCATCATGAGCAGATTACAGCAATCACTCAGCCGGTTCAGGGATAAGGAGAACGACGATGTTTGATTATGAAGTTCTGCGCTTTGTCTGGTGGCTGTTGATTGGCGTGCTGCTGATCGGCTTTGCCGTCGCAGATGGTTTTGATATGGGCGTCGGCATGCTGACGCGCATTCTGGGCCGCACCGATACTGAACGTCGCATTATGATTAACAGTATCGCCCCGCACTGGGATGGCAACCAGGTCTGGCTGATCACGGCCGGTGGCGCACTGTTTGCTGCCTGGCCGATGGTCTACGCGGCGGCCTTCTCAGGCTTCTATGTGGCGATGATTCTGGTGCTTGCATCGCTATTCTTCCGTCCGGTCGGCTTTGATTACCGCTCGAAGATTGAAGACAACCGCTGGCGCGGTGCCTGGGACTGGGGCATTTTCATTGGCAGTTTCGTGCCACCGCTGGTGATTGGCGTGGCATTTGGCAACCTGTTACAGGGCGTGCCGTTCCATGCCGATGAGTATCTGCGTCTGTTCTATACTGGCAACTTCTTCCAGCTGCTGAATCCGTTTGGTCTGCTGGCCGGCGTGGTCAGCGTGGCGATGATTCTGGCACAGGGCGCAACCTATCTGCAGATGCGAACTACCGGCGAACTGCATCTGCGTTCTCGCATTGCAGCTCAACTTGCTGCCCTGGTGATGATGATCTGCTTCATCCTGGCGGGTGTCTGGGTGAAATATGGTATCGATGGCTATGTGGTGACCAGCACGATGGATCACTTCGCCGCCTCAAACCCACTGGGTAAAACCGTGGTGCGTGAAGCGGGTGCCTGGTTGGTTAACTTCCAGAACCATCCTGTGCTGTGGCTGTTCCCGCTGCTGGGCGTGGTGCTGCCGCTGCTGACCATACTCTGCTCGCGGGTTGAGAAGGGCGCCTGGGCGTTCCTGTTCTCCTCACTGACGCTGGCCTGCGTCATCATGACCGCCGGCATTGCGATGTTCCCGTTCATCATGCCATCCAGCACCGTGCCGGGTACCAGCCTGACGATGTGGGATGCAACGTCCAGCCTGCTGACGCTGCAAACGATGACTGTTGCCGCCGCTATCTTTGTCCCAATCATTCTGATTTACACCACCTGGTGCTACTGGAAGATGTTTGGACGTATTACCAAAGAGCATATTGAAAGCAACAGTCACTCACTCTATTAATCAAGGAGATGTCGCATGTGGTATTTTGCCTGGATTCTCGGCACGTTGCTGGCCTGTGCCTTTGGTATCGTGACCGCGCTGGCGATTGAACACGTTGAAGCGCAGGATGAGCCTCACTGATGCGTACGCCAATTCGGATGCTGTATGATCTGATGGATAAGGGCCCGTTACGGGCCCTTTCACTGCTGCTGGCGCTGCTGACGGCAGGCGGCGTGATGTGGGATCCGACCCGCTTTGCTAACCACGCGGGACAGCTGCCCGCGCTGCAGGGGCTGGTTCTGATCTGGGCGGTCTGCAGTGGCGTGATCCACGGTGTGGGGTTCCGGCCACAGCAAACACGATGGCAGGCGCTGTTTAGCCCGTTACCCGCCATGCTGGTTCTCTTTGTTGCGCTTTACCGTTTTTACCTTTAACACCCCACCTCACCGGCGTTGTCAGTGAATATTTGTCAGCGTCTGGTCAATAAATCTCCCTGAAATCGTTCCATTTGTTACGGAGCGATAATTATTTTCACCTGGCTCTGACGAGCCATTCCCAACCCCAATTCTCTTGCGTATAGTAGCAACGTTTAAAACGAGGCCGGGATGTAGAGTGAGTACAACGCTGTTTCGCTGGCCGGTTCGGGTCTACTACGAAGATACTGATGCCGGTGGTGTGGTTTATCACGCCAGCTATATCGCTTTTTATGAACGAGCACGTACCGAAATGTTGCGACAGCACCATTTCAATCAGCAGACGCTGTTAGAACAGCAGATCGCTTTTGTGGTGCGGCGCATAACAGTGGACTATCTTGCGGCTGCGCGTCTTGATGACCTTCTGGAGATCCAGAGCGAGGTCACCTCAATGACTCGGGCTACCATGACGTTCACTCAGCGTATCGTGAATACCGAAGGCAAAGTGCTCAATGAGGCAGAAGTCCTGATTGCCTGCATTAACCCTCATCTAATGAAGCCGATTGCGCTTCCCAAGTCTATTGTCGCGGAGTTCAAGCAGTGACTGACATGAACATTCTTGATTTGTTCCTGAAGGCGAGCCTTCTGGTCAAACTTATCATGTTGATTTTGATCGGCTTTTCTATTGCCTCCTGGGCCATCATTATTCAGCGCACACGTATTCTGAATGCGGCGGGAAGAGAAGCTGAGGCATTTGAAGACAAATTCTGGTCCGGCATCGAACTCTCGCGCCTCTATCAGGAGAGCCAGGAGCGCCGGGAAGAGCTGGGCGGTTCGGAGCAGATTTTCTACTCCGGCTTCAAAGAGTTCGCCCGCCTGCATCGCGCCAACAGCCATGCGCCGGAAGCGGTCATTGATGGTGCCAGTCGTGCGATGCGCATCTCTATGAATCGTGAGCTGGAAGCGCTGGAAAACCACATCCCGTTCCTCGGCACCGTCGGTTCAATCAGTCCTTATATCGGGCTGTTCGGTACCGTCTGGGGGATCATGCACGCCTTTATCGCGCTGGGTGCGGTGAAGCAGGCGACGCTGCAGATGGTCGCACCGGGTATCGCTGAAGCACTGATTGCGACCGCAATCGGTCTGTTTGCCGCGATTCCGGCGGTGATGGCGTACAACCGTCTGAACCAGCGCGTGAACAAACTGGAGCAGGGCTACGACAACTTCATGGAAGAGTTCACTGCCATTCTGCATCGCCAGGCTTTCTCCAGCGATAGCGCTAAGTAAATAGAGGTTAATGATGGCCAGAGTACGTGGTCGCAAACGCCGCGACCTGAAGTCGGAAATCAACATCGTTCCGCTACTGGACGTCCTGTTGGTGCTGCTGCTGATCTTCATGGCAACGGCGCCCATTATTACCCAGAGCGTGGAAGTGGATCTGCCTGATGCGACCGACTCTAAAACCGTTTCCAGCGATGATAATCCGCCGGTGATTGTTGAAGTGGCGGGTGTGGGGCAGTACAGCCTGGTGGTGGATCACGATCGTATGGATCAGCTCCCGCCAGAGCAGGTGATCAGCGAAGCGCAGCGTCGACTGGAAGCGAATCCTAAGACGGTCTTTTTGATCGGGGGCGCGAAAGAAGTGCCTTACGATGAAATTATTAAAGCGCTCAACCTGCTGCACCAGGCGGGTGTTAAATCTGTCGGTTTGATGACGCAGCCGATTTAAAATCGAACCGTTTTTTGGGAACCGAGTGTGTCAAAGGCAACCGAGCAAAACGAGAAGTTAAAGCGCGCGATAATCATTTCGGTGATTCTGCATATCGTGCTGATCGCGCTGCTGATTTGGAGCTCGTTTAATGAGCACGTTGACCCCAGCAGTGCGGGTGGCGGAGGCAGCGATATTGATGCAGTGATGGTCGATCCCGGTGCCGTCGTGAGTCAATACAATCGTCAGCAGAACCAGCAGAGCGACAGCCAGCGGGCTGAGCAGCAGCGTACAAAGCAGGCGCAGCAGCAGGCTGAAGAGCTACAACAGAAACAGGCTGCTGAACAGCAGCGACTGAAAGCGCTGGAAAAAGAGCGTTTAGCCGCGCAGGAAACCGCGAAAGAAGAAGCTAAACAGCAGGCTGAGCAGCAGAAAGCGGCAATTGATGCCGCTAAACAGGCTCAGGAACAGCAGAAAACCGCCGAAGCGGCAGCAGCTAAAGCTAAAGCGGATGCGAAAGCACAGGCGGACGCTCAGGCTAAAGCGACTGCTGAGCAGGCGAAGCAGGCCGCAGCCGAAGCAAAGAAGCAGGCTGATCAGCAGGCGAAAGCCGCTGCTGCTGCGGCGGCAAAAGAGAAAGCCGTTGCGGAAGCGAAGGCAAAATCTGAAGCGGATGCTAAAGCGGCGGCTGAGGCCAAAGTGAAAGCAGCTGCGGATGCCAAAGCCAAAGCGGCCGAAGAAGCGAAACAGAAAGCTGCAGAAGCCAAAGAAAAAGCAGCAGAGGCGGCGAAAGAGAAAGCCGCTGAAGCCGCGAAAGAGAAAGCTGAAGCCGCTAAAGAGGCTGCCAAAGAGAAAGCTGAGGCTGCTAAAGAGAAGGCCGAAGCGGCTGCTAAGGCGAAAGCCGATGCGGCGGCCAAAGCGAAGGCAGAGGCTGCCGCTAAAGCCAAAGCAGATGCCAAGGCGAAAGCTGCCGCCGATGCGGCCAATGACAGCGATGTCGATGATTTGCTGGGTGGACTCACTTCCGGTAAAAATGCACCGAAAAGCGGCACCTCAGGTGGCGCAGCAGGGCAGGGAAACCAGAAGAAAGCGGGTGCATCGGGAGCGGAAATTAACTCTTACATGGGTCAGGTTGTGAGTGCGATTCAGAGCCGATTCTATGATGCAGATCTGTATCGCGGAAAAACCTGTGATTTGCGGATTAAACTTGCGCCTGATGGCTTGTTGATTGATGTTAAGTCAGAGGGTGGCGATCCCGCGCTCTGTCAGGCCGCGATTGCTGCCGCAAAACAGGCACGTATTCCGAAGCCGCCTTCGCAGGCGGTCTACGAAGTGTTTAAAAACGCCCCAATGCGTTTTAAACCGCAATAATGCAGTAACGGGCGGCAAGTTGATCTATGTTTAGCGTGCCGTACTTAAGTTGTACTCGTGGTTTCCAGGAACAGTGCCAATTATCGTGGACTGAGGTTCAGATAAGGGAGATAAAATGAAGCAAGCTCTTCGCGTTACGTTAGGCTTTTTTATCCTGCTGTGGGCAGCCATGCTGCATGCAGAAGTTCGAATTGAGATCACCCAGGGTGTCAACACTGCGCGCCCGATTGGCGTGGTGCCGTTTAAATGGGCCGGTGCTGGCGCAGCGCCGGAAGATATCGGCGGCATCGTTGCAGCTGACCTGCGCAACAGTGGCAAATTTAATCCACTGGATCGCTCGCGTCTGCCACAGCAGCCTGCCAGCGCACAGGAAGTTCAGCCTGCCGCCTGGAGCGCACTCGGCATCGACGCCGTTGTCGTCGGGCAGGTTGCTTCTAACCCGGATGGCAGCTATCAGGTCTCTTACCAGCTGGTCGATACCGGCGGTGCGCCGGGTACTGTGCTGGCACAGAACTCTTATAAAGTGACTAAGCAGTGGCTGCGTTATGCCGCTCACACTGCCAGTGACGAAACGTTCCTGAAGCTGACTGGTATCAAGGGCGCTTTCCGTACCCGTATCGCCTATGTCGTGCAGACTAACGGCGGCCAGTTCCCGTATGAGCTGCGTGTTGCTGACTACGATGGTTACAACCAGTTTGTCGTGCATCGTTCACCACAGCCACTGATGTCGCCAGCCTGGTCTCCGGATGGCAGCAAAGTTGCCTACGTGACCTTTGAAAGCGGCAAATCTGCGCTGGTGGTACAGACGCTCTCTAACGGTGCAATCCGTCAGGTCGCCTCTTATCCGCGTCACAATGGTGCCCCGGCATTCTCGCCAGATGGCTCTAAGCTCGCTTTCGCGCTCTCTAAAACCGGTAGCCTGAACCTCTATGTGATGGATCTGGCTTCAGGTCAGACGCGTCAGGTGACGGATGGTCGTTATAACAGTACTGAACCGACCTGGTTCCCGGACAGCCAGACACTGGCTTATACCTCCGATCAGGCGGGTGCCCCTCAGATTTATAAAGTCGGTCTGAATGGCGGCACGCCACAGCGTATTACCTGGGAAGGTGGTCAGAACCAGGATGCGGATGTCGCAACAGATGGTAAATCTATGGTGATGATTAGCACCAACGGTGGTGCTCAACACGTCGCCAAACAGGATCTGGAAACGGGAGCCGTTCAAACGTTAACGGACACGTTCCTGGATGAAACGCCGAGCCTGGCACCAAACGGTACAATGGTAATCTACAGCTCTACTCAGGGTATGGGTTCCGTGTTGCAGTTGGTTTCAACCGACGGCCGTTTCAAAGCGCGTCTTCCGGCAACTGATGGACAGGTAAAATTTCCTGCCTGGTCGCCGTATCTGTAATGTCTGACAATTCAGGCATCGCAAACAATAAACAATAATGGGATTTTTGAAATGCAACTGAACAAAGTGCTGAAGGGTTTGATGCTGGCTCTGCCGGTTCTGGCAGTAGCGGCTTGTAGCTCACACAAAAACAACAACAATGACCAGACTGGCTCAGGCGCTGATGGCGCTTACGGTGCAAATTCTGGCATGAACGGCAACGGCGGCAACATGTCTTCTGACGAGCAGGCTCGTCTGCAGATGCAGCAGCTGCAGCAGAACAACATCGTGTACTTCGGCCTGGACAAGTATGACGTTCAGTCTGATTACGCACAGATGCTGGATCAGCACGCGACCTTCCTGCGCAGCAACCCATCATACAAAGTGACCATCGAAGGTCATGCGGATGAGCGCGGTACGCCGGAATACAACATCGCCCTGGGCGAACGTCGTGCTAGCGCCGTTAAAATGTACCTGCAGGGCAAAGGCGTGTCGGCTGATCAGATGTCTATCGTTTCTTATGGTAAAGAGAAGCCAGCCGTTCTGGGTCATGACGAAGCAGCATATTCTAAAAACCGTCGTGCCGTTCTGGTCTACTAAGAGAATCACATGGTTAGTAACTTCAGACGTCATCTGTTGAGTCTGTCGTTACTGATTGGCGTAGCGGCCCCCTGGGCCGCTAATGCCCAAGCGTCAATCAGTAGCGTTGGCTCCGGCTCGGTCGAAGACCGTGTCACCACTCTTGAACGAATCTCTAATGCCCAGGCACAGCTGATGCAGCAATTGCAGCAGCAGATGAGCGATAACCAGCGTGATATTGATGCGCTGCGTGGGCAAATCCAGCAAAACACGTATCAGTTGAATCAGGTGGTTGAGCGGCAGAAGCAGCTTTACCAGCAGATTGACACGCTGAGCAGCGCCAGCAGCGGCGGGCAACAGGCAGCCGGCAGCGATGCCGCAGCGGATACAGGCGCAGCAGCAACCGCAGGCGCGGCAGCATCATCGGAGAGCGCTCCAGCGCAGACCGGTGACGCTAACAGCGATTACAATGCGGCTGTGGCGCTGATTCTGGAGAAGAAACAGTATGACCAGGCGATCAGCGCGCTTCAGGCGTGGGTTAAACGTTACCCTGATTCAACCTATCAGCCAAATGCGAATTACTGGCTGGGTCAGCTGAATTACAACAAAGGCAAAAAGGACGACGCGGCTTATTATTACGCCACGGTAGTGAAAAACTATCCGAAGTCGCCGAAAGCTGCAGAAGCGTTGTTGAAAGTAGGTGTGATCATGCAGGAGAAAAAAGACACGGCGAAAGCCAAAGCGGTCTTCCAGCAGGTGATTAAACTTTATCCAGACACCGAATCTGCTAAACAAGCTCAGAAACGTCTGAGTGGCCTGTAATTTGTCCGGTTCAGACCAGATATCGTGTGATTTCTGGTCTTGCCGTATGAAAGGTAAGCAACTGAAGCATTTAGCAGAAATAAGAGTTGCGCTACCCCGCTAAATCAGTAATATATGCCGCCGTTGCCGGGACACATTGAAAAGTGTCTGGTAAGCCTGAAGATGGGT
>NZ_JBXUHX010000015.1:70718-118982 GCF_058148845.1 Pantoea sp. RCC30.1
GTCGTTAGCTCAGTTGGTAGAGCAGTTGACTTTTAATCAATTGGTCGCAGGTTCGAATCCTGCACGACCCACCATCTCCTTCAGACGCGCTTTTATCGCGTAGTTTTAAGAAGAACACTTCAGCATTGCTTCACAACCTAAGATGGGTCGTTAGCTCAGTTGGTAGAGCAGTTGACTTTTAATCAATTGGTCGCAGGTTCGAATCCTGCACGACCCACCATCTTATATTAGCCGCCCGGCGCGCTGAACGGTTGTAAGCCCCCATCGGGTCGTTAGCTCAGTTGGTAGAGCAGTTGACTTTTAATCAATTGGTCGCAGGTTCGAATCCTGCACGACCCACCAATTAAGAAAGAAGCGCCTTTAAGGCGCTTTTTTCGTTTCCGGGGCACGGACTTTACCGTGCAGGGTGAGAACCTGCAGCAGGTTCGACTGAATCGCCAGGCGATTCAGGCTGATGCGTCAGCATCACCCGCAGGGCGAGGCCCGGGAACGGCCGAGGCCATCCTGCACGACCCACCAATTAAGAAAGAAGCGCCTTTAAGGCGCTTTTTTCGTTTCTGCGGTATTTGCTTAAAAGCACAGTGCCTCTGGCTTTTGAGGTTGGCGATAAAGTTTATCACTGCCCGCTGTGAGATCGAGTCTGCGCAGGGCTTATTCATTGCTGGGGAGATTTACTCTCCATCATCACCGTCACGCTTTTTTCTTGGCTTTCGCCACTGCCAGGCTCTCCCAGATATGCATCACCGCATAGCTGCGCCAGGGACGCCAGGATTGCGAGCGCGCTTCCGCTTCTTTGGATGACATGCCGCCCAGATTATTACGGATGGCGATATCCTCTTTAGGAAAGGCATCCGGCCAGCGCAGGGCGCGCATGGCGATATAGTGCGCGGTCCAGGGACCAATGCCCGGCAGGCTGACCAGCTTTTTTATCACCTCGTCGGGCGGCTGTGCGGCACTGAGGCGCAGATCGCCGCTGGCGCAGGCATTTGCAAAGGCGATGATGGCGCGGGAGCGGGCGGCACTGACAATCCCCATAGGCGCGACATCGTCTACTGTCAGTCCTGCGATACGTTCAGGATGGGCGGTGTAGCGGGTCAGATCGGCGAACGGCGTCTCACAGGGTTCGCCAAAGGCGGCGGCAAAACGACTGCTGACCGTGGTGGCCGCTTTGACTGTTACCTGCTGGCCGATAATGGCGCGCACGCCCAGTTCGAAGGCGTCGAAGGCACCAGGCACGCGCAGACCCGGATGTGCAATCAGGCTGGGTGCCAGCAGCGGGTCCTGAGCCAGACAGGCGGCGATACGCTGCGGCTGCGCGTCGAGATCGAACAGATCGCGCAGACGGCGCAGCAGCAGAGGCAGAACCGGCGTCAGCGAGGTTGAAAGCGTCACCTGCAGCGCGTTCTTCTGCGGCAGATGGGAAACACTGACCCAGCCCCGATAACTTCCCAGCGCCACGGTGCGTCGCCAGCAGCCATCTTCCACTGCCTCGACCTCCTTCATCAGGTGTGTCTGCAGAAACCAGAGCATTGCCGCCCAGTCGTAGGGAGGACGATAAGCCAGCCGCAGCGTCACGCGGTCGCCGGGCTGCGCACGCTTAGTGCCTGTATCGTCACGCCGCAGCGCGCTCGGGGTCATGCGGTAGCGCGCCTGGAAGACATCATTAAAACGGCGCAGGCTGCTGAAGCCGCTGGCGTAGGCGACTTCTGTGACCGGCAGTTGCGTCTCTGTCAGTAGCTGCTTTGCCAGCAGCATACGCCGCGTCTGCTTCAGCTCCAGCGGCGAGACGCCGAGTTCATGCTGCACGATACGGCGCAGCTGACGCAGGCTGAGACCGAATTCAGCGGCAATCGCCTCAAGTCCTTCTCGCTCTTCCAGCATGCCTTCCTCGATGCGCTGAATCAGCTGCTCCGCCACGCGATGCGGCTGATCAACCGGCGCATTGCCAGGAGCCAGTTCAGGCCGACAGCGCAGGCAGGGTCGGAAGTGCGCTTTCTCAGCCGCCCCGGCGCTGCTGAAGAAAAGGCAGTTCTTCTGCATCGGTGCTTTGACCGGGCAGACCGGACGGCAATAGATACAGGTTGAGGTCACGCCCACAAAGAAAACGCCGTCAAAGCGGGTATCGCGAGAGGTCAGCGCCTGATAGGCAATGTCGGGATCGAGCATGGCATTTCTCCGGTAAATAAGCGCAGCCTACACCGGTGAATCCCGGCAGACTGGCTGTTTTCGGACAGCACAACAGTTTATAGCCATGACCGAAAACAGCCAGTCAGGCTGATGAAAAGTGCGATACTGGGTAACGGAATCGTGACGGGAGAATCACCATGTACTACTTCAAACCAATAGTTACCCCGGTGGGTGAACTGAAACTGGTCGCCAGCGATAGCGGCCTGGCGGGGATTTTGTGGGAAAACGACGACCCGAAACGCACCCGTTTTTTGCCGCAAACGCGCAATGACAATCATCCCATTCTGATCGAAACCGAGCGTCAGCTCAGCGAGTACTTTACCGGTGAACGTCGCTGTTTTGAGTTGCCGCTCGACATGGTCGGCACCGACTTTCAGAAAAAAGTCTGGCAGGCGCTGGTGGCGATCCCGTTTGGTGAGACGCGCAGCTACAGCCAGATTGCACGGGAGATCGGCCATCCGCAGGCGGTGCGAGCGGTCGGTGCAGCCAACGGCCGTAATCCACTCTCCATTGTCGCGCCATGCCATCGCGTGATCGGTGCCAACGGCAAGCTGACCGGCTTTGCGGGCGGGCTGGATATCAAAGCCTTCCTGCTGGCGCTGGAAGCGCCACAGAAACCGCTGGTGCTGGCAGATGAAACGCAGCCGGGCAGGGTGGGTGCTGTGATGCAGGCAGAGTAAATATCTCACGACACAGTGTGGCTTTTCCGTTATCGTGTTTAGCATATAAAACACGATGGCAGATTCATCGCCATATTTCGCCTTTACGGGCGATTTTCGTTAATTAGACAAAACGAGAGCTGTGTCATGAGTGTGATGTTTGATCCTGAAAGCGCCGTTTATCCTTTCCCGCCTAAACCTGCCCGCCTGAGTGACGATGAGAAGGCGTTTTACCGTGAGAAAATCAAAGCGCTGCTGAAAGCGCGTAACGCGGTGATGGTGGCGCACTACTATACCGATCCGGAAATCCAGGCGCTCGCAGAAGAGACCGGCGGCTGCGTCTCCGACTCGCTGGAGATGGCGCGCTTTGGCAGCAATCATTCAGCAACCACACTGCTGGTGGCGGGTGTGCGCTTTATGGGCGAAACCGCCAAAATCCTCAGCCCGGAAAAAACCGTACTGATGCCAACACTGCACGCGGAGTGCTCACTGGACCTCGGCTGTCCAATCGAAGAGTTTAACGCTTTCTGCGATGCGCATCCCGATCGCACCGTGGTGGTCTATGCCAACACCTCGGCGGCCGTCAAAGCCCGCGCCGACTGGGTGGTCACTTCCAGCATTGCGGTAGAGCTGATTGAGCATCTCGACAGTCTGGGTGAAAAGATCATCTGGGCACCGGATCGTCACCTTGGCCGCTACGTCACCCAGAAGTCGGGCGCGGATGTGCTCTGCTGGCAGGGCGCCTGCATCGTGCATGACGAGTTCAAAACCCAGGCGCTGCAGCGCATGAAAGCGCTCTATCCCGATGCGGCGGTGCTGGTGCATCCTGAGTCACCGCAGGCGATTGTCGATCTGGCCGATGCTGTTGGCTCAACCAGCCAGCTGATTCAGGCGGCAAAATCCCTGCCGCATCCGCAGATGATTGTGGCGACCGATCGCGGCATCTTCTACAAAATGCAGCAGGCGGTGCCAGATAAAGAGCTGCTGGAAGCGCCGACCGCAGGTGAAGGCGCAACCTGCCGCAGCTGTGCTCACTGTCCATGGATGGCAATGAACGGCCTTAAAGCCATCGCAGAGGCGCTGGAGACGGGTGGGGTGGAACATGAGATTCAGGTGGATGAGACGCTGCGAGAGGCGGCATTACTGCCGCTTAATCGCATGCTATCCTTTGCAGCGGAACTTAAACTCAACGTGAAGGGCAACGCCTAAGCGTTCCCGGACAGGTGCTTTGCATGGATTTCTTCAGCACACATAATATTCTGGTTCATATTCCTCTGGGTGCCGGAGGCTACGATCTCTCATGGATTGAGGCCATCGGCACGCTGGCAGGCTTACTCTGTATCTGGTTTGCCAGCCTGGAAAAGATCATCAATTATCCATTCGGCCTGATTAACGTCACGCTGTTTGCGGTGATCTTCTTTCAGATCCAGCTCTACGCCAGCCTGCTGCTGCAGCTCTTCTTCTTTGCCGCCAATATCTACGGCTGGTACGCCTGGAGTCGTCAGACCGAAGATCACCAGGCGGCGCTGAAAATCCGCTGGCTGCCGCTGCCTAAAGCGCTGGCCTGGACGGCGGGCTGTGTGATTGCGATTGCGCTGATGACCCTCTACATCGATCCGGTGTTTGCGCTGTTAACCCGTGCGGCGGTGACGCTGATGAATGGCCTGGGCCTGTCGGTGGCGATGCCCGTGCTGCAGCCTGATGCCTTCCCGTTCTGGGACGCCTGCATGATGGTGTTGTCGATTGCGGCGATGGTGCTGATGACGCGCAAATATGTTGAGAACTGGCTGCTGTGGGTCATCATCAACGTGATTAGCGTGATGATCTTCGCCCGCCAGGGTGTCTATGCGATGTCGCTGGAGTATGTGATTCTGACGCTGATTGCGCTGAACGGATCACGTATGTGGATTCGCAGCGCGCGGCAACAGGGTTCCCGCGCGCTGTCGGCTCAGTGAGTGTGCGCTTCGCCTTTAGCGTGGGCATGATCATGGTCGTGAGAATGACTGTGATCATGGCCAGCCGCGGCCGCGCTGCTTACGCCGAGTTCACACTCGGCGCCGGCACAGGGCTGGTACTCCATCTGCACCGTCGCGTGCGCAATCTGATAGTTTTCGCGCAGATAGTCGTGAATACGATGCAGCAGCGCATCGTGATCGTAAGGTGGGATCACCTGCGCATGCAGCGTCAGCATCGGCTTTTCGCCCACCTGCCACAGATGCACATGGTGAACATTGCGCACCTCGGCGATGTTCAGAGTGAGATCCCGTATCAGCTTGTTCACATCCAGTGAATGCGGTGCCCCTTCCAGTAACTCCTGCAGACTCTCACGCAGCAGCGACCAGGCGCTGCGTAGCACCAGCAGTGACACCAGCAACGACAGAATCGGGTCGATTGGCGTCCAGCCGGTCAGCAGGATGATTACTGCCGCCACAATCGCGCCCACTGAACCGAGCAGGTCACCCATCACATGCAGCGCCGCGGCCCGCACGTTGAGGTTCTTCTCTCCGCTGCCATGATGCAGCAGCCAGAACGACAGAATATTGGCCAGCAGGCCGCCAATTGCGATTCCCAGCATCAATCCGCCGGTCACCGGTTGCGGGTCGGCAAAGCGGCGCACTGCCTCCCAGACGATCAGCGCGGTAATGCCCAGCAGCGCAATCGCGTTAACAAACGCCGCTACCGTCGTCAGCCGCAACAGGCCAAAGGTGTGGCGTGCATTGGGTTTACGGCGGGAGAAATGGACCGCCAGCAAGGCCATCAGCAGTGCGGCGGCATCGGTCAGCATATGCCCGGCGTCCGCCAGCAGCGCCAGCGAACCAGAGAGCCAGCCGCCAATCACTTCAGCGACCATAAAGACGACGGTCACCCCGAAAGCGGCCGCCAGACGCGTGCGATTACTATCCTGCCCGCTATGAGTGTGGGTATGTGCCATAAGTTTCCAGTTTTTTCAGTAACCTGTTTGCTAATAATATCAGTAATTGCCACGTCTCAGACGTGTTCTGATTCTGTTTTACCTGCTCCGTCAGTTGCTGGCTGAGCTGCGCGCCATGCTCCAGCCCCACCAGTAACCAGCTTCCTTTCATCCGATGTGCCGCTTCGGCGAACTGCACCCAGTCCTCGCGCTCACGCGCCTCATGCATCGCGGCCAGATCCTGCGTCACCGTGCTGTGCAGCGTCTGGCTCAGACGGCTGAGGAACTTGTCATTCTGCTGTGCCAGTTGCCACAGATTGTCATCCAGCGACGCCAGCGGGTCTTCCTGCCACTCCTGCTGCCACTCTGCCAGCAGGGCGCTGAGATCGGCTAACTGAACCGGTTTAATCAATACCCGCTCCCGCTCCTCAAGGGTGCGTGACAGCAGTTGCGCGTCTGCCGAGCAGAGCACCCGCATCGCCTGCCGTCGCCGCTGCCGGTCACGCCGACGCAATATCCGCAGCAGCAGCGTGCCGTCGGGGCGCGGCATCATCTGGTCGATAAACAGCAGGTCATAAGGCTGCTGTGCATCGGCCTGAAGCAGCGCGCGTCCCTGTTCAAAGATGTCAGCCTGAATTGCAAAGCGCGCCAGCTGCTGTTGCATGACCAGCAGATTGGTCGGATGGTCATCAACAATCGCCACCCGCAGCAGTGGAAAGCCGGGCAGGGCCGTCTCGTCCACGTGACTTGCTGATGCGCAGACCACCAGCGGCAACGTCACGGTGACCTGGGTACCGTGACCGGATTCAGAGGCGAGCTGGATATCGCCGCCCATCCGCAGCACCATTTCCCGGCAGATAAACAGTCCCAGGCCGCTGCCCTGCACCGAAACCGATTTTCCGGACGGTGCCTGATACCACGGGTCAAACAGCTTATGCTGTTCCTCGGGCGGGATACCGCTGCCGCTGTCGCTCACCTTCAGAATCAGTTGTTGATCCTGTGCGGCGAGAGTCAGACGAATCGCGCCGCGACGGGTAAATTTCAGCGCATTGGTCATCAGGTTGTTGACCACCTGCTGCAGGCGATCGGCATCGATCAGCACCGTGTCAGGCAGCGGCGTCAGCGCCTCGACCATCAGACGGGGACCGTCACCACGCATTAACGGATGATAAAAGTGCTGCTGCTGACTGAGCCACTGCGCCAGCGCCAGCGGACGGGGCGCCAGGGTGAAACTGTTACTCTCGATACGCGCATGATCCTGCAGGTCATTCAGCAGGGTCAGCAACGATTGTGCGCTGCTGTGTAACAGCGTCAGGTTCTGGCTGCTGTGCTGCTGCTTCTCCAGCTCCAGCAGTCCGAGTATCGCCTGCATCGGCGTGCGCAGCTCATGGCTGACGGTCGCCAGGAACTGGCTCTTCATCGCATTGGCATGCTCTGCCTGTTCACGCTGCTGACGCTCGCGGCGCTGCTGCCAGTAACGGCGCGCCAGCAGCAGCAACAGCAGCACAATCGCCGCACCGGCCACCGCCAGCACCATCATCGGCAACGAACCCATTACCATCACGCTGCCGGGCTGCGGCGGGGTAGACCAGCTGTCACGCATCTGGCTCTGGGTATCGGCCGGGATCTGCTGCAGAGCGCGATCCAGCAGCGTGCGCAGCACCGCCTGGTCGGGTGTGACACCCAACGCGATGGGCCAGGCGATATCGCTGGCGGCAAAGGCCAGGTGGATGCGCGCATCATCACGGCTGGCGATACGCCAGCGGGCGGAGAGCACGTTATCGACCAGCACATCGATCTGTCCTTTTGCCAGCGCGTCATAGAGGCTATTACGATCGGCAAACTGCTGCGGCTGCAGATCCTGAGGCAGCAGACGCAGCGCCAGGTCATCCTGCAATACGCCGATCCGCTTGCCACGCAGGTCGCGCCAGTGCGCCAGTGTATCTGACTGGATACTGTAGATGCCCCACAGCGCGCGCCACACTGGCAGCGAGGTGCTCTGCATCGCATCACCGTTCAGCGGCTGCATCAGCTGGAGCATCGCCTGTTTTTGCTCAATCAGGGTGCGGGCCTGACGGGGATTGCTGACCCACACCGGCTCAAACTGCAATCCTGTACTCTGGGCTATCGCTTTCAGCAAGTCCACGCCATAGCCTCTGGCGGTTCCGCTGGCATCGCGGTAGCTCCAGGGGTAGTTGTCCGGTTCGGCGGTGTAAGTAATACGCGGATGTTCGGCAATCCAGGCGCGTTCAGCGGGGCTGAGCATCAGGGTCTGCGTATCCTGATAGCGCGGCAGGTTACTGCTCCAGCGTGCCTGCAGCGTATTCATTAGTTCCGCAGGCAGCTGACGCAGGCTCTGATTAATCCAGCTGATAAGCTGGGGATCGCGTGCCACCGCACGCAGGTTGAGCTGCCCGGCCTCGATGTGGGAGGCGATCTGGTAAATCTGGCCCTGCTGCAACTGGCTCAGCAGAAAACCGGCGCTGGTCTCATCCGCCACCACATAGTCATTCTGCTGATTGAGCAGGGTATAGAGCGCCTGCAGGTCGCTGCTGTAGCGTCTGAAGCTGTGGCGGGCCGCCAGCGCAGGCGGCAATTGAGCCAGCGTGCTGTCGCTGATCGCCAGTTGGGCATTCTGGCTGTTAAACATCACGGCACGCTGGTTTTGTTGATTGCGGTAGACCCGCAGCGGACTGCTATACCAGTTATCACTGCTCAGGGTGCCAGCTGGCAGGGGAGTGACCCACATGCCCAGCGCGAAATCGATCTGGCCGCTGCTCATCGCCTGCATCAGATGCGGCTGATCGCTGTAGAGATTGAGCGTGAACTGCGCGCCGGTCAGCTGTCGCAGCGCGGAAAGATAATCGGCATTGATGCCATAGAGGTCATTGCCGATGCGCATCGTCCAGGGCGCGTGGTTCTCTTCCAGCAGGCCGACGCGCAGAATTTTGCCCTGCATGGTTTCCGCGTGTGTCACCGGCAGCATCATCGGCAGATTGACGCTACTCACCGGACGGACCTCAGCCAGCACGGAGCCGCACAGTAAAAGCAGCATCAGCAGAAAAACTCTCACTGCTGAGCCTTCCACAGGTCAGCCAGTTCGACCACCGAGCGGGCACCGGTTTTTTCAAGAATGTTCTTTTTATGGGTACTGACCGTTTTGTTGCTGATGTGCAGCTGTGCGGCGATTTGCAGATTGGACAGACCGCTGGCCAGCAGCGCCAGAATCTGACGCTCCTTCTGGGTCAGCGGAAGTTCGGGCTCATCATCCATCTCCGGGAAAGCGGTCTGCCCGCCGAGCACGGCCAGGATAGCGCTGAGCAACTGCGCCATGCGCTGACTCTTCACCACATAACCGGCGGCACCCAGCGCCTGAGCGCGACGCACATAATGACGGGTCTGCTGCGCGGAGTAGATGAGTACCGGGCAATCAGGCCGATGGATCTTCAGGCGACGCAGAAACTCCAGTCCATCGCTATCCGGCAGGCCGATATCCAGCACGATAATGTCCAGTGGCTGCTGAAGCAGGGGACGGGCGGCTTTTTCACTGCTGGCAGAAAGGAGCTGAACCGGAATGGGTGACTGGCTCAGGGCGGCTTCAAGTGCCACTTCAACCAGTGGATGATCGTCAATCAAAAGCAAAACGGCCATGAAGGATTCCCTGTAAATTTCACAGGATTAGCATAGCGGAAGAGTGGAGCAGAGGGGAGAAAAACCCGGAGAGCCGAAGCTCTCGGGGTTAAACTGAATTACTGAGTGGTGCCGTCAGTTTTGGTATCTACGTCGCCACCGCCCACTTTAGTCTGAACTTTTTTATTGATGTTTGGACATTTGCCATCTTTACACTGGGCGTTCTGGTCCATTTCGTTAGCAGACATATTACCATTGCTGGTGGTGCTGCCTGACGTTGCAGGATTGGTGTCATTGCCAGTGTTATTAATTTTGTTGTTATCAACTTTATTTGGCGGCAGATTCTCTTTCGCTCCGCCCGCTGCTGCACCTGCACTGGCCGCCTGGTTGGCTGTACCGTTGTTGTTGCTGCTGTCCGCAGCCAGTACCGCACCACTGCTCAGTGTCATTGCTGCTGTCAAAAAAACTAAGGCTAACTTTTTCATCATTATGCTCCCGTTAATAAATGAAGTTGCTTTAAGCCCAGAGGTGCAATTTCGGGTAATAAAAATTCCTGACGAAATAATATTCGCCGGTTGGCTTAAACAGGGTGATTAAATCGTGTAAGCGGGATGTTCCTCAGTGCTTACTATTAAAAAGTCTAGTCGCAAACCTGATTAATGCAAATATGACCCGAACATTTTACCCGCAGCAGGAATTTACACCCCTGGCGCTTCGGGCTACATTGGGCAGGTTGTGTCCGGCGGGCGCCGGGCCAGAAATAATATGGAATCAGTATGAATTACCAGAACGATGACTTACGCATCAAAGAGATTAAAGAGCTGTTACCTCCGGTTGCGCTGCTCGAAAAATTCCCAGCGACCGATCGAGCTGCACAGACCGTTTCACAGGCTCGTCAGGCGATTCATCAGATCCTGCAGGGCAAGGATGATCGCCTGCTGGTGGTAATTGGTCCCTGCTCAATTCATGACACAGAAGCGGCGAAAGAGTATGCCGACCGCCTGCTGGCGCTGCGTGATGAGCTGAAAGGCGAGCTGGAAGTGGTGATGCGGGTCTATTTTGAGAAACCACGCACCACGGTGGGCTGGAAAGGGCTGATCAACGATCCTTACATGGATAACAGCTATCAGCTCAACGACGGGCTGCGTCTGGCGCGTAAGCTGCTGCTGGAGATTAACGACAGCGGTTTACCGGCGGCAGGCGAGTTTCTGGATATGATTACCCCGCAATATGTGGCTGACCTGATGAGCTGGGGCGCGATTGGTGCGCGTACTACGGAATCTCAGGTTCACCGTGAGCTGGCGTCGGGTCTGTCCTGTCCGGTCGGCTTCAAAAACGGCACCGATGGCACCATTAAGGTCGCGATCGATGCGATTAACGCGGCGGGTTCGCCACACTGTTTCCTGTCAGTGACGAAGTATGGTCACTCCGCCATTGTGGAAACCAGCGGCAACGGTGATTGCCATATCATTCTGCGCGGCGGTAAAGAGCCGAACTACAGCGCGCAGCATGTGGCTGAGGTCAAAGAGGGACTGGCGAAAGCGGGTCTGCCACAGCAGGTGATGATCGATTTCAGCCACGCTAACAGCAGCAAGCAGTTCCAGCGTCAGATGGTTGTGGCAGACGATGTTTCACAGCAGCTGATTAACGGTGAGAAGGCGATTGTCGGTGTGATGATTGAGAGTCATCTGGTGGAAGGCAACCAGAGCCTGGAGAGCGGCGAGCCGCTGGTCTATGGCAAAAGTGTGACCGACGCCTGTATCGGTTGGGAAGATACCGACAAAGTGCTGCGTCAGCTGGCGGCAGCGGTTAAACAGCGCCGCGGTTGATTTCTGGCCAGACTTTGTCATCAATAAAAAAGGCCAGACTTTCGTCTGGCCTTTTTGCATTTCAGCGAGAAATTACTTCGCTTTACCCTGATTCGCAACGGCTGCGGCTTTCGCGGCAATCTCGTCCTGGTCGCCCAGGTAGTAGCGTTTCAGCGGTTTGAAGTTTTCATCGAACTCATAGACCAGCGGTACGCCGGTAGGGATATTTAGTTCGAGGATTTCATCTTCGCTCAGGTTATCCAGATATTTCACCAGCGCACGCAGTGAGTTGCCGTGTGCGGCAATGATCACTTTCTCACCGCTTTTAATGCGCGGCAGAATGGTTTCGTTCCAGTAAGGGATAACGCGGTCGATGGTCAGCGCCAGGCTTTCGGTGGTTGGCAGCTGCTCTGGGGTCAGTTTCGCGTAACGCGGGTCATGGCCCGGGAAGCGCTCATCTGAACGATCCAGCTCTGGCGGGGTGACAGCAAAGCCGCGACGCCACTGCTTAACCTGCTCGTCGCCATATTTGGCGGCAGTTTCAGCTTTATCCAGACCCTGCAGCGCACCGTAGTGACGCTCGTTCAGACGCCAGGTTTTCTCAACCGGCAGCCAGGCCTGATCCAGCTCATCCAGCACATTCCACAGCGTGTGAATCGCACGCTTCAGTACGGAGGTGTAAGCGAAATCAAAAACAAAGCCCTCTTTCTTCAGCAGCTGACCTGCTGATTTGGCTTCGCCACGACCTTTCTCAGAAAGGTCAACATCATACCAACCGGTAAAGCGGTTTTCGTTGTTCCACTGGCTTTCGCCGTGTCGCACCAGAACCAGCTTAGTTACAGCCATAGCTTAACTCCTTAATACTGTGATGTTTCTGTGAGATTGGAAACCTGCTGCTGCCCGCCTGATACACGAGCTGATTGCGCCATACCATAACGGAAAAGCGGGCAGCGCGTAAGCCTGTGTGTGACGCACTGCGCGTTTTTCAGCCGGAGGCTCAGCGTGGCGTGAAGCGATAACGCGTCACCGATTCCCAGCGATCTCCCGGCTGCAGCCAGCAATCAGGCTGAGGCCACTCAGCATGATTAGGCGAATCCGGTAAAAATTCACTCTCCAGCGCAATGCCCTGAAATGCATTATAGCTCGCCTGCTCGCGGGCACGGGTGCCTGCCAGGTAGTTGCCGGAGTAGAACTGCAACGCCGGGGCCGAGGTGGTCACGCTGAGCTGTAATTTGCCATCTTCCGACCAGAGCTCTGCCGCAGGCTGACTTTCGTCGCCTGCGCTGTTGAGCAGGAACGCATGGTCATAGCCCTTGACTGCGCGCTGGTCGTCGTCTGCCAGGAAATCCTGCGCCACGACTTTAGCGTTGCGGAAATCAAAACTGGTATCGTCGACCGCTTTCAGCGGCGCATTCGGAATGCCTTCGCTATCGACCGGCAGATACTGGTCGGCATGCAGTTGTAAGCGATGCTGGCGTGCGTCGCCATGATGCGCATCAAGGTTAAAGTAGGCATGGTTAGTCAGATTGACCGGGCAGGGCTGATCGCAGCGCGCTTCATAGCTGATGCTCAGGCAGTTCTGGTCATCCAGCTGATAGCGCAGGTCGGCAATCAGATTGCCCGGATAGCCCTGATCGCCATCCGGTGAATCGATGCGGTAATGCACCTCGCTATCGGACTGGCTGACAATCTGCCAGCGGCGTTTATCAAAACCTTCCGGCCCGCCATGCAGCTGATGTACGCCCTGGTTCGGCACCAGCTGGCGATTCAGTTTATTGAGTTTTGCCCCGGCGATGCGGTTAGCGTAACGGCCCACCGTGGCGCCCAGATAGGCATCCTGATGCAGATAGTCAGAAGGCGTGCCGCAGCCGAGCAGCGCTTCACGCACCGTGCCATCCTGCATCGGCACGCGGGCAGAGAGCCAGGTCGCTCCCCAGTCCATAAAGGTTGCCAGCATGCCGTTGGCATTGCGCAGTACCGTTATGCGCCACGGCTGACCGTCGGGAGCATGGGAGTTGACATCGTTCAGCATTGGCCGGCTCCTTCAGAGGCTTTGCAGACGTAGAATGTTTCTTTGATGCCGGTCGCTGCTTCATACTGCTCCGCAACGGCGGCTTTGACCTGATCGACCCGATCCAGTGGCATCAGTGCCACGATGCAGCCACCAAAGCCGCCGCCGGTCATACGGACGCCGCCGCGCTCACCGATCTGCGCTTTCACGATCTCAACCAGAGTATCGATCGGCGGCACGGTGATCTCGAAATCGTCACGCATAGAGGCGTGAGATTCGGCCATCAGTTGGCCCATACGGGTCAGGTCGCCCTGGGTCAGCGCATCGGCGGCTTCCAGTGTACGGGCGTTCTCGGTCAGAACGTGACGCACGCGTTTAGCCACCTGCGGATCGAGCTGCGCCTGTGCCGCTTCAAACTCGGCCAGTTCAACGTCACGCAGCGCTTTCTTGTTGAAGAAACGCGCGCCCGCTTCACACTGCTCGCGGCGGGTGTTGTATTCGCTGCCGACCAGAGTACGACGGAAGTTGGAATTGATGATCACCACCGCGATATCTTCCGGCATCGACACCGGACGCGTGCCCAGCGTACGGCAGTCGAGCAGCATGGCGTGATCTTTCTGGCCCAGTGCGGAGATCAGCTGGTCCATGATGCCGCAGTTACAGCCAACGAACTGGTTCTCCGCTTCCTGACCATTAACCGCGATGGCTGCGCCATCCAGCGGCAGGTTATAGAGCTGCTGCACCACGGTGCCGACCGCGACTTCCAGCGAGGCAGATGAGCTGAGGCCCGCGCCCTGTGGCACATTGCCGCTAATCACCATATCAATGCCGCCAAAATCGGCATGACGCTTCTGCAGATGCTTCACCACGCCACGCACATAGTTAGCCCACATCGGTTCCTTAACGCTGACGATCTCTTCATCCAGCGAGAAGGTGTCCTGCGCATTTTCATAATCGGCAGCGACCACGCGAATCTGGCGATCGTCACGGCGGGCACAGGCGATGACCGTCTGGTAATCGATGGCGCACGGCAGCACGAAGCCGTCGTTATAGTCAGTGTGCTCGCCAATCAGGTTAACGCGGCCCGGTGCCTGAATGGTATGTGTGGCAGCGTAACCGAAGGTGTCAGAGAAAAGCTGCTGCGTGATGGTTTTTAAGCTCATTGTTGTGCCTCACGGAAGTGAACGTCGCTGACAGAACGCAGACGTTCCGCCGCCTGTTCCGCCGTTAAATCGCGTTGGGTTTCGGCCAGCATTTCATAGCCAACCATAAATTTACGAACCGTTGCTGAGCGCAGCAGCGGCGGATAGAAGTGAGCGTGCAGCTGCCAGTGATCGTTGGCTTCGCCGTTAAACGGCGCGCCGTGCCAGCCCATCGAGTAAGGGAAGGAGCACTGGAACAGGTTGTCGTAGCGGCTGGTCAGCAGCTTAATGGCTTTTGCCAGATCGGCACTCTGCGCTTCACTGAGGTCAGTCAGCTGTTTAACGTGCGCTTTTGGCAGCAGCAGAGTTTCAAACGGCCAGGCCGCCCACCACGGTACTACGGCCAGCCAGTGTTCAGTTTCCACCACGGTGCGGCTGCCATCCTGAAGCTCGCGGGCCAGGTAATCGACCAGCATCGGCGAACCATGTTTAGCGAAATAGTCGCGCTGATGATCATCTTCGCGCTGCGCTTCATTCGGCAGGAAGCTGTTGGCCCAGATCTGACCGTGCGGATGCGGGTTAGAGCAGCCCATCGCCGCGCCTTTGTTCTCAAACACCTGCACCCACGGATAGTGCTGACCCAGATCGGCGGTCTGCGCCTGCCAGGTGCGTACCACTTCTTCCAGCGCGCTCAGTGACATCTCCGGCAGGGTTTTGCTGTGATCGGGCGAGAAGCAAATGACCCGACTGGTGCCGCGTGCGCTTTCACAGCGCATCAGGATATCGTCGCTCTCGGGCGCGTCAGGCGTGTTGGTCATCAGTGCGGCAAAGTCGTTGGTAAAGACGTACGTGCCAGGATAGTCCGGGTTTTTGTCACCCGTGATGCGAGTGTTTCCGGCACACAGGAAGCAGTCCGGATCGTGCGCCGGTAAGGTATTGACCGCCGGGGTTTCCTGCGCGCCTTGCCACGGACGTTTGGCCCGATGAGGTGAAACTAAAATCCATTGATCAATCAGTGGATTGTAACGGCGATGCGGGTGATCGACCGGGTTGAATTTTTCCATGTGAAATCCTGGTAAGCGTCAAAAGCCAAAGAGGCATCGGTAAAAAGTAGCACATCAGCGCGTCCGAAAGCGTGATCAAGTCTGGATAAATGGTATCGTTTACACAAGCTGAATATTCTTATTTCGTGGCATTGTGTGCGGTTGTATGGGGGCAAAGGTGGGGTGGAATGGTAGCGCTTACACAGAGGTGCTTTAAAACGCCGCGGTAGCGGCGTTGAGGTACGTGATGTGAACGCTTTAGCGCAGCGTTTCCTGCTGAAAGGCGTACCCGCCACCATCGGGAACAAAGCTCAGGCGATGCGTGATACAGGCGGGCGCATCTTCAGCATGATGCGAAACAAACAGCAGCTGAGTGCGTCCCTCGCCAATCAGCACATCGACAAAGCGCCGCACCAGCTGGCGGTTAATCGGGTCGAGTCCCTGCAGTGGCTCATCCAGAATCAGCAGCGTCGGATGCTTAACCAACGCGCGGGCAATCAGCACCAGCCGTTGTTGTCCCCAGGAGAGCGAGTGGAACGGCGCATCACCCAGCCGGTTATCCATTCCCAGCAGCGTCAGCCACTGCTGCGCCAGCGCTTTCTGCCGATCAGACGCCGCCTGATACAGCCCGATGGAGTCGAAGAAGCCCGACAAAATCACCGTCCGCACGTTGCTGCTGACGCGGTAATCGAGATGCAGGCTGCTGCTGACATAGCCAATATGCTGTTTGATATCCCAGATGGTTTCGCCACTGCCGCGACGACGGCCAAACAGGGTTAAATCATTACTGTAGCCCTGCGGGTGATCGCCGGTCACGAGGCTTAAAAGAGTCGATTTCCCGGCACCGTTCGGACCGATAATCTGCCAGTGCTCGCCAGCGTTGACCTGCCAGTTCAGCCCCTGAATCACCGGCTTATCGTTGTACGAGACGCTGCCGTTGCGCAGGATAACGCGCGGTGCATCATTCGCCAGTGAGGGGAGCTGATCCGGCGCATCCGCCTCAGGTAACGCCATTCCCATCAGCTGTTCACTGTGTGCCAGCTGCGCTACCAGCGCTTCCGTTAAAATGGCCTGGCGCGGCCCGCTGTGGGTGAGAGTGCACTCTGCCAGCACGCCAACCTGCTGAATAAAATCGGGAATGTCGTCAAAGCGATTGAGCACCAGTACCAGGGTAAATTCTGGATGCTGCAGGCTGCGCAGCGTGTCGGTCAGGCTGGCACGCGACGCCACATCCAGTCCGTCAAACGGCTCATCCAGAATCAGCAAATCTGGCTCGTTCATCAGCGCCTGACAGAGCAGGGTTTTGCGGGTTTCGCCGGTGGATAGATACTTGAAGCGACGGGACAACAAAGGTTCGATGCTGAACTGCCGGGCAAGCTGCTCACAGCGATCGGGCTGCTGCACCTCCGCCTGAATCACCTCTGCTACGGTCAGCCCGGTATCTTCTTCGCCTTCGCTGAGCATATCGGTGTTGTTGCGCTGCCACTCCTGCGCCACCAGCGTCTGTAACTGTTCCAGCGACAGCCGGACCGGCCGTCTGAAATCGCTGTTGATGGAACCAGCCAGCGGCAGAAGTTCACCGGAGAGCGCGCGCGCCAGTGAGGATTTACCGCTGCCGTTGGCCCCGACAAAAGCCCAGCTTTCGCCGCGCTGCAGTTCCACCTGATTCAGGTTCAGTGTCCGGGTATCGCTAAGACGAAACGTGCCTTGCAAAATCTGCAATGAAGCCATGATCTGTTCCATTTTCTGCATCGTGTCACTGAGTTGTAACCATTGGGCGTAATGAAGTCAAATCAACCGCTAGAGCAGGGTGGCGACGATGGCATTTTCCGCGTTAAAACTGGCAATCACGGCGTCGCCTGGCTCCAGCTTCAGCTGTTGCAGCTGATCGTTGCTCAGGGTCGCACACAGGTTTTCGCCGCTGGCGAGCTGCATCAGCACTTCGCTTATCTGCTCGCCGGGTTCGATGGCACTGACCATGGCCGCCAGCTGATTGTCTTCCTCAGCGGCGTCACGGCAGATGCGGATCCACGGGGCTTTAATCAGCACCAGCACCTCTTTACCCGCTGCCAGCTGCAGACGATCGGCGCTGCGCTGGGTCAGTGCCACATTAAGCTGCGTGACGCCATCGGCCAGCTGTATCATCAGATGCTGCACCACCTGCTGCGCATCGTTACTGACCACGGTGCCAAACAGTTGATTGCGGGCGCTGGTCTGCAGAGAGAAGCGGGCGATGGCCGCCAGCAGACTGTCGAGCGGTAACGTATCCTGCTGCAGCGCATCAAAGGCTTTCTGCTGGATCTGCTCCATCAGCTGGAACAGCTGGATCAGGCGTTCACCGTAGCGGGTTAGCGTTGCGCCACCGCCGCCTTTGCCGCCGGTGGCCCGCTCCACCAGCGTTTCATCCGCCATCTGGTTCATCTCATTAATCGCATCCCAGGCGCTCTTGTAGCTGATGCCGGCCAGCTTCGCACCCTGACTGATCGACCCGGTCTGCTGTACGCGTTTCAGCAGCTCAATACGTCGTGGATCGGCAAACAGTTTCTGTTGTAAACGGATATGAAGGGACAGTTCGGCTTCCATGACAGCTCCGGCAAAGGGTTAAGGCGAAGGCCGATGATAGCGGCGTTTTGTGACCAAAGTAAAAGCACGAAAAGGGCTGCGCAAAATTTTGCGGACCCGTTACAATCTCTTTTTTGTTAGCAGAGTGAGACTCTCCATGCTGGAATTACTGAAAAGCCTCGCCGTCGCCGTACTGATGGTGCCTGTGGTGATGGCGCTGATGCTGGGTATGATTTATGGCCTGGGTGAAGTGTTTAACGTCATCTCTAAAATTGGTCATCGCGAAAAATCCTCAGCCCGTACGCACAATTAATTGCTGCCACGCCCGCCATCTGCGCGGACGTGGTCGTTTTTACCTCTCCTGATTTAACCTTTTGTTCCCCCTGCCGATAATTTACTGAACCTCTCTGACATTTCGCTATATTATCCGCTACACAACGAATAGCCGGAGAACATCATGTCATTTAAACACTATCTCTGGGGCGCAGCGGCGCTGATCACCGTTTCGCTGGCCGGGCAGGCTGTGGCCGCCGATAATATTACTGTGTTTGCCGCAGCTTCACTGACCAACGCGATGCAGGAGATAGCCAGCCGCTACAAAGAAGAAAAGGGCGGGACGGTGGTCTCCTCATTTGCCTCCTCTTCAACGCTGGCGCGCCAGCTTGAGCAGGGTGCGCCTGCCGACCTGTTTATCTCTGCCGATCAGCAGTGGATGGATGATGCGGTGGCGAAAAAAACTGTCATCGCCAGCAGCCGCTTCACCCTGCTGGGCAACGATCTGGTGCTGATTGCGCCACGAAGTGCCGCAGCCAAAGCGGTGACGTTGAACCCGCAGACGGACTGGAAAACCTTGCTGCACGGTGAACGTCTGGCAGTAGGCGACCCGGATCATGTTCCGGCGGGCATCTACGCCAAAGAGGCGCTGCAAAAGCTGGGTGCCTGGGAAGGCGTTGAACCGTCGCTAGCCCCAGCCAATAATGTGCGGGCGGCGCTGGCGCTGGTCGAGCGTAACGAAACGCCTTATGGCATCGTGTATGGTTCGGACGCCGTCGCCAGTGAGAAAGTGCAGGTGGTGGGACGTTTTCCGGCAAACAGCCATAAACCGGTGCAATATCCGATGGCGATCGTGAACGATCACGACAATAGTGCTGTTAAAGCGTTTTATGATTATCTGAAAGGACCGCAGGCCGCGGCTATCTTCAAACATTACGGATTCACACCGACGAAATGATACTCAGCGATCCCGAATGGCAGGCGGTACTGCTTAGCCTTAAAGTCTCTGGCATAGCCGTGCTTGGTAGTCTGCCGTTTGGCATCCTGATGGCCTGGATTCTGGTGCGTTGCCGTTTTCCCGGCAAAGCGCTGCTCGACAGCCTGATCCATCTGCCGCTGGTGCTGCCGCCGGTGGTGGTGGGTTATCTGCTGCTGATTAGCCTGGGCCGGCGCGGCATCATTGGCGAAAAGCTTTTTGACTGGTTCGGCTTCAGCTTTGCTTTCAGCTGGCGCGGTGCCGCACTGGCCTCTGCCGTGATCGCGTTTCCGTTAATGGTACGCGCCATCCGGCTGGCGCTGGAGGCGGTGGATATCCGGCTGGAGCAGGCGGCGCGCACGCTGGGCGCAGGACGCTGGCGGGTCTTTTTCACCATCACGTTGCCGCTGACACTGCCGGGCGTGATCGTCGGCACGGTGCTGGCGTTTGCCCGTTCGCTGGGCGAGTTCGGTGCCACGATCACCTTCGTGTCCAATATTCCCGGAGAGACGCGCACGCTTCCGCTGGCGATGTTTACTCTGATAGAGACTCCCGGAGCGGAAGGGGCGGCGGCGCGGCTCTGCGTTATCGCTATCGTGCTGGCGCTGGCGTCACTGCTGGCGTCGGAATGGCTGGCACGCGCAGGCCGTAAGCGGATGGGAAACTGATGCTATCACTTAACTTTATGCAGCAGCAGGGCGATCATCAGCTTGAGATTGATCTGAAGATTCCGGCCAAAGGGATCACCGCCATTTTTGGTGTCTCTGGTGCCGGTAAAACCTCACTGATCAACGCGATCAGCGGGCTCACCCAGCCGCAGCGGGGACGGATCCAGCTCAACGATCGTCTGCTGTTTGATGCAGAGCAGAAGATTACGCTGCCGCCGGAAAAACGGCGCATCGGTTATGTGTTTCAGGATGCGCGGCTGTTCCCGCACTATCGGGTCCGTGGCAACCTGCAATATGGTATGGCGCCGTCAATGAAAGCGCAGTTCGACAGTCTGGTGTCGCTGCTGGGGCTGGAGGCGCTGCTGCCGCGCTTTCCGCTGTCGCTGTCGGGTGGAGAAAAGCAGCGGGTCGCGATTGGACGTGCGTTACTGACCGCACCGGATATGCTGTTGCTGGATGAGCCGCTGGCGTCGCTGGATCTGCCGCGCAAACGTGAACTGATGCCTTATCTGCAAAAGCTGGCGAAGCAGGTCGATATTCCGATGCTGTACGTTTCGCACAGTCTGGATGAGATCCTGCATCTGGCTGACAATGTACTGGTGCTGGATGCGGGCAAGGTCAAAGCGTTTGGTCCGCTGGAGCGGGTCTGGAGCAGCAGCGCGATGCGTCCCTGGCTGCCGGTAAGTGAACTGACCAGCGTGCTTCGGGTGCAGGTGCTGGAGCAGCATCCCGACTATCCGATGACCGCACTGTCGCTGGGCGATCAGCACATCTGGGTCAGCCGGGTGAATCAGCCGGTGAAAACCCCGCTGCGTATTCGCATCGCCTCATCGGATGTCTCGCTGGCGCTGCAACCCCCGCAGCACAGCTCCATCCGCAACATTTTACCGGCACAGGTGGTGGAACTGCTGGAGGTCGGGGATCAGGTGGAGGTGAAGTTACGCATCGGCATCAGCGAACTCTGGGCGCGCATCACGCCGTGGGCGCGCGATGAACTGGGCATCCGGCCGGATCAGTGGCTCTATGCCCAGATCAAAAGCGTCTCAGTGACGCCCTGATTACAGGACGTACTGACGGAGGATATCGGCAATACCGGGTTCAAGGTTGGTGCCGATCACCATTTTCGCCCGCGCTTTGATCGCGTCGTCGGCATTGCCCATCGCCACCCCCAGTCCGGCCGTTTCCAGCATGCTGAGATCGTTGTAGTTATCTCCGAATGCGATCACATCGGACATATTCAGCCCCAGTGATTCAACCCACTGCGCCAGCCGCTTGCCTTTGCTGTTGCCACCTTTGGCGATATCCACCTGATCGTGCCATGACCATTCGCAGGCCAGACCCAGCTCCGCTTCGGCACGGGTGGCAAACTGCTGCAATTCCTCGTGATTGTCGTGCGACAGGGCAAACTTCCAGATCGAACCGGCGTCACGCGCCGCCTGAGCTAAATCGGGCACCTGGCGGAACAGCGGACGCTGATGGGCGGGCAGCGATTCGGCCCACTTCAGGGTGCGCATCACGTGACCGGTCGGGGTCTGATAGAGCATCGCATCATCCACGTAAAGCAGCCCGTGAATTTGCTGCTGGTTCAGCATCTCAATTACCTGTAACGCCAGCTGCGGGTCGAGGGGATCGGACGCCAGCACCTTTTTCGCCTGGTAATCATACAAATAGGTGCCATTACAGCAGATGGCAGGTGTATCCAGTTGTAACGCCTGATAAAAAGGGTGGATAGCGCAGTGATGGCGTCCGGTCACGATAGCGACATGAACGCCCGCCTGGCGGGCCTGATCTAGCGCGTCGATTGACTGCGGCAGAATCGTTTTGGCTGGGGTCAGCAGTGTGCCGTCGAGGTCGAGGGCAATTACACGGTAGCTCATTAATCCTCACGTTTTTCCAGGTTTGCAGGGGCTGAAGTCTACACCTGACCACGGCCCGGAGACAAAAAACAGGGCACAAATGATTCCAGCGTAGGGCAATAAAACGCGCTACAGTGATTCACAGATCATGACAAGGCAGCAAAAAAAGGAGAATGCATGAAACAGGTTGTCTACACCGCCAGTCCCGAGAGCCAGCAGATTCACGTCTGGCAGATGAATGATGAGGGTGCGCTGACGTTGCTTCAGGTGATCGATGTCGCCGGCCAGGTTCAGCCGATGGTGGTGAGTCCGAAACGCGATTTTCTTTATGTCGGTGTGCGTCCCAATTTTCGCGTGCTGGCGTTTAAGATTGCCGCCGATGGCACGCTGGCCGAAGCCGGTCAGGCACCGCTGCCCGGCAGTCCGACCCACATTTCAACCGATCGTGAGGGCCGGTTCCTGTTCTGCGGCTCCTACAATGATGCCTGCGTCAGCGTCAGCCCGATTGGCGATGATGGCATTCCGCAGGCTCCGCTGCAGGTGATCAACGGTCTGGATGGCTGTCATTCGGCTAATATCGACACTGACAATAAGACCCTTTATGTGCCGGCACTGAAGCAGGACCGTATCTGTCTGTTTAAGCTGGGTGCCGATGGTCAGCTGACGCCGCGTAAACAGGCGCAGGTCACGACGGTAGAAGGCGCAGGCCCGCGTCATATGCAGTTCCATCCGGGCGGCCAGTATGCTTACTGCGTGAATGAACTCGACAGCACGGTTGAGGTCTGGGCATTAAACACGGGTGAAGGCGAAGCAGAAAGCGTGCAGACGCTGGATATGATGCCGCCGGACTTCAGCGGTACGCGCTGGGCAGCGGATATTCACCTGACGCCGGATGGCCGTTTCCTCTACGCCTGCGATCGCACCAGCAGCACCCTGGCGGTCTTCAGCGTGAGCGAACTGGGTGACGAGCTGACCCTGGAAGGGTTCCAGCCGACGGAAACGCAGCCGCGCGGATTCAATATCGATCACAGCGGGCGCTATCTGGTGGCGGCGGGACAGAAATCGCATCACATCGAAGTCTATGCGATTAGCGAACCAAAAGGGCTGTTACAGCCACTGGGACGTTATGCGGTTGGTCAGGGCCCAATGTGGGTGGTGATTCACCCGTTGCAGGCGTAAGGCACCATGAAAAACGCCTCTCCTGAGCGGGAGAGGCGTACTGCATTACTGATAATTCACGGTCAGCGAGGCGCTCGCCAGTGCATGGAAATGCACATTAAAGCCGACCATTGCGCCACTGGCGCCTTCATCCACCTCAATCGTCTCCACATCCAGCGCCTGCACGGTGAAAATGTAGCGATGGGTTTCGCCCTGAGGCGGTGCCGCGCCACCATAGCCCGCCTGACCGAAATCGGTACGAGTCTGGATTGCGCCGGCTGGCAGTGACGCTTTGCCGGATCCGGCACCCTGCGGCAGTGACGTGGTGCTGGCCGGAATATTCGCTACCACCCAGTGCCACCAGCCGGAACCGGTCGGAGCATCAGGATCGTAGCAGGTCACCACGAAACTTTTGGTCCCATCAGGCGCCGCTTCCCAAGCAAGATGGGGAGAGATATTCTCGCCCTGATAACCCATGCCGTTGAAAACATGCTTTTCAGGCATCTTCTCGCCGTCATTAAAATCCTGACTAAAAACGCGCATCACATCTCCTCAATTGTCGATGAATAGCCTTTCATCATAACGAAAAGCGCCACCAGTGCCAGCGATCAGCCCGCTTCAGGCGGCAAAATGTTGCGAATGTTCCAGCGCGGCGTCAATTGCCTGCACCAGCTGACTCAGCGCCTGTGACGTGATGATGTAAGGCGGCATCAGGTAGATCAGCCGGCCAAAAGGCCGGATCCAGACACCCTGTTCAACAAAGAACTGCTGCAGCGCCGCCATGTTGACTGCCTGATGAGTTTCGACCACGCCAATCGCCCCCAGCACGCGCACATCGGCCACCTGTGGGGAACTGCGCAGCGGCAGCAACTCAGCCCGCAGCTGTTGTTCGATTGCGGCCACCTGATGCTGCCAGTGACCTTCCGTCAGCATGGTCAGGCTTTCTGCCGCGACCGCGCAGGCCAGTGGATTGCCCATGAAGGTCGGGCCATGCATGAAACAGCCCGCCGCGCTGCGGCTGATGGTATCGGCGACGTCGCGGGTGGTCAGGGTTGCCGCCAGCGTCATCATGCCGCCCGTCAGCGCTTTGCCGACGCAGAGTATATCCGGGATAATACCCGCGTGTTCACAGGCAAAGAGTCTGCCGGTACGGCCAAAGCCGGTGGCGATCTCATCCGCAATCAGCAGCACGCCATAGCGGTCGCAGGCTTCCCGCACCTGTTGCAGATAGCGCGGATGATAGAAGCGCATCCCGCCCGCACCCTGCACAATCGGCTCCAGAATCACCGCCGCCAGCTGACGGTGATGTTTTTCGATCAGCCGGGCGAAATCATCGAAATCGCGCTCGTCCCATTCATCATCAAAGCCGCAGGCCGGAGCCGCTGCAAAATGATGCTCGGGCAGATAGCCGCGCCACAAGCTGTGCATCGAGTTATCGGGATCGCACACCGACATTGCCGCAAAGGTATCGCCGTGATAGCCGCGCTTCAGTGTCAGGAACTGCTGGCGAGTTTCACCACGTCCCAGCCAGTACTGCAGCGCCATTTTCATCGACACTTCCACCGCCACCGAGCCGGAATCGGCCAGGAAGACGCATTCCAGCGCCTCGGGCGTCATCGCCACCAGCTGACGGCAGAGCGCCACCGCCGCTGGATGGGTAATCCCGCCAAACATTACGTGCGACATCTGCGTCACCTGCTCCGTCATCGCCCGGTTCAGGCGCGGATGGTTATAGCCGTGGATTGCCGCCCACCACGATGACATCCCGTCCACCAGCTCACGACCATCGGCCATCTGCAGCTGAAAACCCTGCGCGGCAACCACCGGGTAACAGGGCAGCGGATCCTGCATCGAGGTATAGGGATGCCAGATATGCTGGCGGTCAAAACGGGCATCATCTGAGGAAAAAACAGGGGTAGTCATCGGAGTTGTAAACCAAAATAAAAAAATATAGTTTACAAGTATACCCCTGCTTTTCGTCGGGATGACACCCTTTTCTGGAGTAAGTAATGGCTCAACGCTGGACAATTGCACAGGCGCAAGCGCTGTTTGATCAACCTTTTCTCGAACTGATGTTTCAGGCGCAGCAGGTGCATCGTCAGCACTTCGACCCGCGCCAGGTGCAGGTCAGTACCCTGCTGTCGATTAAAACCGGTGCCTGTCCGGAAGATTGCAAATATTGCCCGCAGAGCGCGCGCTACAAGACCGGCCTGGAGTCGGAGCGTCTGATGGAAGTGGAGGAGGTGCTGATCTCAGCGCGTCAGGCCAAAGCCGCCGGTTCAACCCGTTTCTGCATGGGCGCCGCCTGGAAAAACCCGCACGAGCGCGATATGCCATACCTGGAAAAGATGGTCGAAGGCGTGAAGGCGATGGGAATGGAAACCTGCATGACGCTGGGCACCCTCAGCGATCAACAGGCGCAGAGACTGGCGGGCGCAGGCCTTGATTATTACAACCATAACCTCGACACCTCACCGGAATTCTACGGCTCCATCATCACCACCCGCAGCTATCAGGAACGTCTGGATACGCTGGGCAAAGTGCGTCACGCCGGGATAAAGGTCTGTTCGGGCGGCATCGTTGGCCTGGGCGAAACGGTGAACGATCGCGCCGGTCTGCTGGTACAGTTAGCCAACCTGCCGACGCCGCCGGAGAGCGTGCCGATCAACATGCTGGTGAAGGTCAAAGGTACGCCGCTGGCGGATAACGATGACGTCGAACCGTTCGATTTTATCCGCACCATTGCTGTGGCGCGCATCATGATGCCGACCTCGCATGTGCGTCTTTCAGCGGGTCGCGAGCAGATGAGTGAGCAGACCCAGGCCATGTGCTTTATGGCCGGGGCGAACTCGATTTTCTACGGCTGCAAACTGCTGACCACGCCGAATCCGGAAGAGGATAAAGACCGCGTGCTGTTCCGCAAACTGGGGCTGAACCCGGAGCATACCCACACCCAACACGGCGATCAGCAGCAGGAAGAACAACTCAGCGAGCAGCTGTTCCATGCCGACACTGAACAGTTCTACAACGCGGCGCTGTAATGAGCTGGCAGCAACGACTTCAGCAGGGGCTGGCGCAGCGCCGTGCGGTCGATGGCTGGCGGCAGCGTCGGGTCATCGATCAGCAATCCACCCGTACGCTGCAGAGCGGCGGCCGCAGCTATCTCCACTTCTCCAGCAATGATTATCTCGGCTTAACCCGGCATCCGGCGGTGATTGCGGGCTGGCAACAGGGCGCGGCGCTGGCGGGGGCGGGGGCGGGCGCTTCAGGGCATGTCACCGGTTATCACCATCAGCACGCCGATCTTGAAGCGCAGCTGGCCGACTGGCTCGGCTACGACCGTGCGCTGCTCTTTATTTCCGGCTTTGCGGCTAATCAGGCGGTGATTCATTTGCTGGGCGAGAAAAACGATCGCATCCTGGCCGACAAACTTAGCCATGCCTCACTGCTCGACGCCGCCAGCCACAGCCCGGCGCAGCTGCGCCGTTTCAGTCACAACGACCCGGAGAACCTGGCGCTCAGGCTCGCTTCACCCTGCGAGGGAGAGACACTGGTCGTAACTGAAGGTATTTTCAGCATGGATGGCGACAGCGCGCCGCTGGCTGCGCTGGCGCACCAGACGCAGCAGGCGCACGGCTGGCTACTGGTGGATGATGCGCATGGCATCGGTGTAGTGGGTGAGCAGGGGCGCGGCAGCAGCTGGCAGCAGGGCGTTAAACCGGAACTGTTGGTAGTCACCTTTGGCAAAGCCTTTGGCGTCAGCGGTGCCGCGCTGTTGTGCGATGCAGACACCGCCGACTATTTTCTGCAGTTCAGCCGGCATCTGATCTACTCAACCGCCATGCCCGCTGCGCAGGCTGTCGCGCTGCAGGCGGCGCTACAGGTGATCCAGCAGGGCGATGCGCTGCGCCAGCAGCTGCAGCACAACATTCAGCATTTCCGGTGCGGCGCGGCCTCGCTGCCGTGGCAGCTGATGAACTCCACCAGTGCGATTCAGCCGCTGTTGGTGGGCGAAAATAGTGATGCGATGGCGCTCTCAACCCGGCTGGCTGAGTCGGGCTGCTGGGTCAGCGCGATCCGGCCACCGACCGTACCGCCGGGAACGGCGCGGCTACGTATTACCCTGACGGCGGCACATCGCTCTGAGGACATTGACGTGTTACTGGAGGCGCTGCATGACGCTGCGGGTTGATAAACAGGCGGTTGCACGCGCCTTTGGCCGGGCGGCCAGCTATTACGATGCCCATGCTGCACTGCAACGGCGTAGCGGCGATGCGCTACTGGCACGCGCACCGGCTCACAGCGGGCTGCAGCTGCTGGATGCAGGTTGCGGCACCGGCTGGTACAGCAGGCTGTGGCGTGAACGCGGCAAACAGGTGACGGCACTCGATCTCTCTCCGCAGATGCTGCAACAGGCGCGGGATAACGACACGGCGCAGCACTATCTGGCGGGCGACATCGACGCGCTACCGCTGGCGGATAACACCATCGACCTGGTGTGGAGCAACCTGGCGGTGCAGTGGAGTGAGGATCTACCCGGCGCGCTGCGCCAGTTCCGGCGAGTGCTGCGGCCCGATGGCACGCTGCTGTTTTCCACGCTGGGCGACGGTTCGCTGCAGGAAGTTCATGAGGCCTGGTCCCATCTGGATGCGTTGCCTCACGCCAATCGCTTTCTCAGCGAATCGCAGATTGCAGCGGCCTGCCACGCAGAGCAACTGCGCTGCAGCTCAGAGAGGGTAACCCTGCATTTTCCCGATGCGCTCAGCGCTATGCGATCCCTGAAGGGGATTGGTGCGACCCATCTGCATCAGGGCCGCGACGGGCAGAGTTTAACCCGGCAACGGCTTAACCAGTTAGAGGCGCACTGGCCGCGCGATCGGCACGGCTATCGCCTGAGTTACCATTTAATTTATGGAGTCACTCTTTCATGAAACGGTTTTTTATTACCGGCACCGACACCGAAGTCGGTAAAACTGTCGCCAGCGGCGCACTGTTGCAGGCAGCCGCCGCGGCGGGCTATCGCTGTGCGGGCTACAAGCCGGTTGCTTCAGGCTGTGAGAGGACGCCAGAGGGGGTTCGCAACAGCGATGCGCTGGCGTTGCAGCGTTTCAGCAGCGTGCCGCTAACCTATCAGCAGGTGAATCCGCTGGCGTTTATGGAACCGACCTCGCCGCACATTGTCAGCGCTGAAGAGGGCAGGCCGATTACGCATCTGGCACTTTCGGCGGGCCTGGCGGCGCTGGAACCGCTGGCGGACTGGATTCTGGTCGAGGGCGCGGGCGGCTGGTACACCCCGCTGTCAGAGACACACACCTATGCGGACTGGGTGGTCAGCGAAAAGCTGCCCGTGATTCTGGTGGTGGGGATAAAGCTCGGCTGCATCAACCACGCGATGCTCACCGCCGATGCGGTGCGGGCATGCGGCCTGCCGCTGGTGGGCTGGATCGCCAACACCGTCGAACCGCCGGGCAAACGCTATCAGGCGTATCTCACCAGTCTGAAAAACCGACTGCCTGCGCCCTGTCTGGGCACGATTCCGTACCTCACCGATGCGGCGCAGCAGGCGTTCTGTGGGCAATACCTGACTCTCCCCCAGTAAGATTCAGGCCACTGTCAGCCATTTATCGACGGTGTGGTCATCCAGCTGCTCCATGCTGCCCTGCGCCACATTGCGACCGCGATGCAGCAGCAGGAAATAGTCCGCCACGCGACGGATCAGCGACAGGCGCTGCTCCAGCAGCAGGATGGTCAGGCCGTAGTCGAGGTTAAGACGGCGGATCAGGTTGCCCATCTCCTCTTCCAGCCACGGCGACATCCCATCGGTCGGTTCATCCAGAATCAGCAGTTTGGGCTGCAGCACCAGCGCGCGCGCCAGGGCCAGCTGTTGCTGCTGATCGATCGGCAGAGCGCCGCTGCGCTGCTGGCGCAGTGAGTAGAGCGCCGGGAACAGATCGAACACCATTTCGGGAATGGCGCGATGGCGATCGCGCTGGCTGGCACCCGCCAGCAGCGCAATCAGCAGGTTATCTTCCACGCTCATCTGGGTGAAAATATGGCGGCCCTGCGGCACATAGCCAATTCCCATCTGCGCCCGCTGTTCCGCCGGTTGCAGCAGCAGATCTTCCGGCGGCGAGCCATCCTCTTTCCAGGAGATCGAGCCGCTGTTAATCGGCAGTCTGCCCATGATGCAGTTTACCAGCGTGGTTTTACCCATGCCAGGACGGCCCAGAACGCCGGTGCAGGTACCAGGCGACAGATCCAGGTCCACATCCCACAGAATATGGTTTTGACCATAAAATTGATTTACCGAACGTAGACTCAGCATCTGACACTCTCCTTCCCGATCATTAGCCTGATTGCATCCGCTCTCTGTCGTCTGGCAAACAAGTCATCAGCAATGGCAGCCTCGCCATTGCAGCACAGTGCGCGTAAAGCGCGGTGACGCCAGTAAGTCCTGCAATTCCCAGGCCAGATCTAAAAACGGTCCTGATTCCTGCCGGAATGCGTGGTTTCAGGGATGAAAGGTGAGAAAAACTTATCAATTCCCTGCGGTGGTCACGCCGCTGCACTTTTGCAGTGCCTCAGGGCGCTGTTTCTGGTGCAGACGTGCTGTGAAGAGGCAGGATGTCTGAATAAGAATCGTAGTCTGAGCCGCAGAATTTGCATACTGAGCCAGGCGACAGATTAAAAATGCAGAATAATCCGTCAGCCGCCGCTGCGAAATATAACGCAAAAAAAATTATTTTCATGGTGAGGGAGAGGCAGGGAAAAATTATACACAGCTGATGGCGGCGGGGCTGCCATCACTTATCCACCATTCCTGTGGATAACCTTGTGCATTAGGTAATGAAAACCAGTTGGAAGCGAGGAAATACGCGGCCTGGTAACATAATGACGAGAATCTGGCCTTACAGGCTTAAATCAATAAAATCAGTTGCTTATCAAAAAACAAGCCTGCGATTTATCTGTCAGGTAACCGAACTGTAATTTTGTGACGCTCTATTGACAAATGTTAAATCAGATCCCGGTCTGGGGATAACATTGCGCAACGGTCTTTGCGCTATCGCGGTCACATCGCCGGTGTGGAACGTATCACCATGCTGGCGATAAGAGTGCATTAATACTGTTTTTATATCCAGTATTATTTTCTGGCAAAATCACCACAGCAGAGTAAAATAAGTGCCTGCCCGCCGACTTCTCCAGCAGGAACTGCATTCATGACCAAAGCTTTTAAACTGAATTCCGCCTTTAAACCATCGGGCGACCAGCCTGAGGCGATTCGTCGCCTGGAAGAGGGGCTGGAGGATGGACTGGCCCATCAGACCTTATTAGGCGTAACCGGCTCCGGTAAAACCTTTACCGTCGCCAACGTCATTGCCGACCTCAACCGCCCGACGATGGTGCTGGCTCCGAACAAGACGCTGGCCGCCCAGCTCTATGGCGAGATGAAAGAGTTTTTCCCGGATAACGCCGTCGAGTTTTTCGTCTCTTACTACGACTACTATCAGCCTGAAGCCTACGTGCCGAGCTCCGACACCTTTATCGAAAAGGATGCGTCGGTGAACGAACACATCGAACAGATGCGTCTGTCGGCCACCAAGGCGTTGCTGGAGCGACGCGACGTTATCGTGGTGGCGTCGGTTTCAGCGATCTATGGCCTGGGCGATCCCGATCTCTATTTGAAAATGATGCTGCACCTGACCCGCGGCATGATTATCGATCAGCGCAGTATTCTGCGCCGCCTGTCAGAGCTGCAGTACGCCCGCAACGACCAGGCGTTCCAGCGTGGCACTTTCCGCGTGCGTGGCGAAGTGATCGATATCTTCCCGGCGGAGTCAGACGATATTGCGCTGCGCGTCGAGCTGTTTGACCAGGAGGTTGAACGTCTGTCGCTGTTTGACCCGCTGACCGGCCAGATCGATTCGGTGGTGCCGCGCTTTACCATCTACCCCAAGACGCACTACGTGACGCCGCGTGAGCGCATTCTGCAGGCGATGGAAGATATTAAAGTAGAGCTGGCGGACCGTCGCCGGGTGCTGCTGGAGAACAATAAGCTGCTGGAAGAGCAGCGAATTACTCAGCGTACCCAGTTTGACCTGGAGATGATGAGTGAGCTGGGCTACTGCTCCGGCATCGAGAACTACTCGCGCTACCTCTCCGCACGCGGACCGGGCGAAGCGCCGCCGACGCTGTTTGATTATCTGCCCGCTGATGGCCTGCTGGTGGTGGATGAATCGCACGTCACCATTCCGCAGATTGGCGGCATGTATAAAGGCGACCGGGCACGTAAAGAGACGCTGGTGGAGTATGGCTTCCGCCTGCCGTCGGCGCTGGACAACCGTCCGATGAAGTTTGAAGAGTTCGAGGCGCTGGCACCACAGACCATCTATGTTTCGGCGACGCCGGGCAAATATGAGCTGGAGAAATCGGGCGACGAAGTGGTCGATCAGGTGGTGCGTCCTACCGGCCTGCTTGATCCGATTATCGAAGTGCGTCCGGTCGGTACTCAGGTAGACGATCTGCTGTCGGAAATCCGTAAGCGCGTTGAGATCAATGAGCGTGTGCTGGTGACGGTGTTGACCAAACGCATGGCGGAAGATCTCACCGAGTATCTCTCTGAACACGGCGAGAAGGTGCGTTATCTGCACTCCGACATTGACACCGTAGAGCGTATGGAGATTATCCGCGACTTACGTCTGGGTGAGTTTGATGTGCTGGTGGGCATCAACCTCCTGCGTGAGGGGCTGGATATGCCGGAAGTGTCGCTGGTGGCGATTCTGGATGCGGACAAAGAGGGCTTCCTGCGTTCTGAACGATCGCTGATTCAGACCATCGGTCGTGCGGCGCGTAACATCAATGGTAAGGCGATTCTCTATGGCGATAAAATCACGCCGTCGATGGCGCGCGCCATTGAAGAGACCGAGCGTCGCCGCGAGAAACAGCAACTGCACAACGAACAGAACGGCATTGTGCCGCAGGGCCTGAATAAGAAGATCACCGATATTCTGGAACTGGGCAAAAACGTGGTGAAAACCCGCGGCAAAGCGAAACCGGCACGTCCTGGCGAAGCTCAGGCGCTGGCCGATTTCCAGCTGTTAACGCCGCAGGCGTTGCAGAAGAAAATCCACGAGCTGGAAGGGCAGATGCAGCAGCACGCGCAGAACCTGGAGTTCGAACAGGCGGCCAATGTGCGCGATCAGCTGCATGAGCTGCGTACGCTGTTTATTGCGGCCTCGTAGCGCCATCAAAGCCCTGAATGGCGTGTTCCAGCGCCACCCGTAACAGCTGGCGGTCGTGACGATATTTGATGTCGGCGGCCTCCAGCGGTTCACGGATAATCAGACGATTTTCAATTCCTTCTGTTGCCACTGACGGGCCGACCACCACGGCATCAATCACCCGCTTGCCGATGTAACGCTCCATCATCTGAAGCTTGTCAGCCACCGAGAGACGGGCGGCGGCGGGACTCAGCTCGCGGCCCAGATTGCCGATAAACACCATAGTGGCTGGCGTGCGACGCAGTGCCTGCGCCATCTCTTCCATCAGCAGAATCGGCATCAGGCTGGTGTAAAAACTGCCCGGCCCAATCAGGATCAGATCCGCTTCGCCAATCGCCTGCAGCGCTTCCCGCGTGGGCTGCACGTTGGGATGCAGCATCAGCTCCTGCGGGGGCTCTTTCATCTCGTCAATTGCGGTTTCGCCGTAAACCATATTACCTTCGGCATCCATCGCCACCAGATCCACCGGCTGTTCTGACATCGGAATTAAAAAGGCATCTACTTTTAGCAGGTTACGGATGATGTTGATCGCTTCCAGCGGACGGACGCTGAGATGGTCCAGCGCCCGCAGCATCAGATTACCGAGGTTGTGTCCGGCCAGTTCGCCGTTACCGGCAAAACGGTACTCGAACATCGCTGAGGCGACGCTGGGTTCTGCAATCAGCTGGTTAAGGCAGTTACGCATGTCGCCCCAGGCGATGCCGCCTTCTGAGCGGCGTATACGGCCGGTTGATCCGCCGTTGTCGGTAGTGGTGACAATACCGGTGAGACGCGAGCCCAGCGGGGAAAGGGCAGACATAACGCGGCCTAAACCGTGTCCGCCTCCCAGTGCCACAACGCGATCAAGATCGGCCAGTGTGCGATTCATACTTCTCCTTAATAACCGTTCGCGTGGCGTGGCTCTAAACGCTAAGCCCGCGCGGATGACTTACGTCAAAATCTGGATCGCATTTTAACGTATCCTGTCGCGAAAATGCGGTGAAAGTTCGATATGTATAAGAATATATAGCGAAAAGAGCAAATGGAAGAGTGGCGAAATACACGCTACCATCATGCTTACCGCGCTGATCAACGGGTCAGCGTACACTCAAGCCTGAATGCCTAAGTCTTCGGATAGGGGGTTCAGGCCGTAGCCATTGAGCTGCCAGGGTGCAGGAAGAAATGACTGCATCTCCCAATCTGGAAAGGTGTTCTGGTGTCACAATTTACTGATGCATACGCGCGTAAGTTCTATTACCTGCGCCTGTCGGTCACGGATGTCTGCAATTTCCGTTGTACCTACTGTTTGCCCGACGGCTACAAGCCCCAGGGCATTCGTAACAAAAGCTTTCTCTCACTGGATGAAATCCGCCGCGTCACGCGGGCCTTCGCCGCTGCCGGAACCGAAAAAGTGCGGCTGACCGGCGGTGAGCCGTCGCTGCGCCGTGATTTCACCGACATCATTGCGGCGGTGCGTGAAAACGCCTCTATCCGCCAGATTGCAGTCACCACCAACGGCTACCGGCTGGCGCGCGACGTGAAACAGTGGCGCGATGCGGGATTAACAGCACTCAACGTCAGCGTTGACAGCCTGGATGCCCGGCAGTTTCACGCGATCACCGGTCAGGATAAATTCCATCAGGTGATGAGCGGTATCGATGCGGCTCTGGATGCTGGTTTTCGCCAGGTCAAAGTCAACAGCGTGCTGATGCGCGATCTCAACAGCCGTAATCTGGCCACTTTCCTCGACTGGATCCGCACCAGACCGATTCAACTGCGCTTTATCGAACTGATGGAGACCGGCGACGGCGGCACACTGTTCCGCGATCAGCACGTTTCCGGCATGGTGATCCGCGATCAGCTTATCGCCCAGGGCTGGCAGCGCCGCGAAAGCGGACGTAGCGACGGTCCGGCGCAGGTCTTTTATCATCCCGACTATGTCGGCGAGATCGGCCTGATCATGCCTTATGCCAAAGATTTCTGTGCCAGCTGCAACCGTCTGCGCGTCTCGGCGCACGGCAATCTGCACCTGTGCCTGTTTGGTGACGGCGGTGTGCCGCTGCGCGACCTGCTGGCGTCCGATGAACAACAGGCCGAACTGCAGGCGCGCATTGCCAGCAGCCTGGGGCAGAAAAAGCAGACGCACTTCCTGCATCAGGGCAACACCGGCATTACACAGAATCTCTCTTACATTGGCGGCTAATTTCAGGAGGAAGTATGGGTAAACCAGCCAGCGAATTTCAGGCATTGCAGATTGCGGTGATGACGGTCTCAGATCGTCGCGATGCCAGCAACGATACCTCCGGCGACTTCCTGCGCGAGGCGGCAGCGGAAGCGGGTCATGAAGTGGTCGATCACGCCATCGTGCCGGATAATCTCTATCGCATTCGCGCCACCGTGTCGCGCTGGATCGCCAGTGAAGATGTACAGGTGGCGATCATTAATGGCGGCACCGGCTTTAACCTGAAAAACAGCACGCCGGAAGCGCTGCTGCCGCTTTTCGATCGCGAGATTGATGGCTTTGGCGAACTGTTCCGGATGATCTCCTATGAAGAGATTGGCGGTTCAACATTGCAGTCACGCGCCGTTGCCGGTCTGGCTAACGGGACGCTGATTCTGGCCGTGCCGGGTTCCACCAGCGCCTGCCGCACCGCCTGGGAGCGTATTATCGCTGACCAGCTTGATGCGCGCACCGCGCCCTGTAATTTTGTCTCACATCTGAAGAAACGGTAAGTATGTCTCAACTCACTCACATTAACGCCGCGGGCGAAGCGCACATGGTAGATGTTTCTGCCAAGGCGGAAACCGTGCGCGAAGCGCGGGCAGAAGCGCTGGTGCTGATGCAGCCTGAAACGCTGCAGATGATTATGGAAGGCAGCCACCACAAAGGGGATGTCTTCGCCACGGCGCGTATCGCCGGCATTCAGGCAGCGAAACGCACCTGGGAGCTGATTCCGCTCTGTCATCCGCTGATGCTGAGCAAAGTGGAAGTGAACCTGGAAGCGGAACCGGACCATAACCGGGTTCGCATCACCACACTCTGTCGCCTGACCGGCAAGACCGGCGTCGAGATGGAAGCGCTGACCGCCGCCTCGGTTGCCGCGCTGACCATCTACGACATGTGCAAAGCGGTGCAGAAAGATATCGTCATCGATCAGTTACGTTTAATCAGCAAGAGCGGTGGCAAAAGCGGCGATTTCCAGGCGGTCACGCATGATTAAGGTGCTGTTTTTCGCCCAGGTGCGTGAGCTGACCGGCACCGCATCGCTTGAGGTCGGTGCTGATTATCCGGATGTGGCCGCGCTGCGCAGTGCGCTGGCAGAACGCGATGCCCGCTGGGCGCTGGCGCTGGAGTCAGGCAAACTGCTGGCGGCAGTAAATCAGACGCTGGTGCCGATGACTCACCCGCTGCACGCCGGTGATGAAGTGGCCTTTTTCCCGCCCGTGACCGGAGGCTAAGATGGAAACGCAGATTCGCGTCGGCCCGGCGCCCTTTGATATGGCGGAAGCGTATCGCTGGCTGGCGGCCTGTGATGAAGATGGTGCGGTGGTGACCTTTACCGGCAAAGTCCGCAACCACAATCTGGGTGATAACGTGGCGGCGTTGACGCTGGAGCACTATCCCGGCATGACCGAAAAAGCGCTGCAGGAGATTGTTGATGCGGCGCGTGAACGCTGGCCGCTGCAGCGCGTCACGGTGATTCACCGCGTCGGTGAGCTGTTTCCCGGCGATGAGATCGTGCTGGTGGGCGTCACCAGCGCCCATCGTGGCAGCGCCTTTTCTGCCGCCGAATTCATCATGGATTACCTGAAAACCCGCGCGCCGTTCTGGAAGCGCGAAGCGACAGAGCAGGGCGATCGCTGGGTGGATGCCCGCGACAGCGACCACCAGGCTGCTCAGCGCTGGGACTAAGACGGCGTTTTCAACTCAGCGGGCCGGAGAGTTTCCGCCCGCTGAATCTCCTCTGAATGTCTACACGCGATTGCCTGCAAACGCGCTCATCACGATACTTAAGGCTGCTTCAGCTGCTCCGCCGGGCCAAAGCCGGTCTGGCCGTGGCTGTGCTCACCGCCGCCGCGGGTGCGCTTCAGCTGAATCACCTGGCCCTGCTGCCAGGCATTAGCACCTGGTGCCGCCGGATGCGCCACGATATCTGCCCGTTCGGCACGAATCTTTTTGCTGTCGACGTCAAAACGGCGATCGCGGTCTGCCAGCAATCGTGAATCCATCTGACCATCCGCTGTAAAGCCCATCATCAGCGCCGGAATGCCAATCGGCAGCGTTTTATCGCGGTCGGTGTGCCAGGTGTGCCAGGTTTTCCCGTAAGTGTTCGCGATGCGCGTCATCAGGGCATGGTCGGCGGCGGCCGGTAAGCCAGGCGCAATCAGCGTGCCCGATTTCACCTCATACTGGTGGCTGTGCCACAGTTTTTTCTCTTCGGGTGGCAGGGTCTTAAACAGCCGTTCGCTGATTATGTACTCCACGCCCATCAGTCGCGCGTCGCGCGTGTTGCCGTCGTAAATCACCGCCTGCATCACATCGTCGTTCAGCACGGTGACATAGTGGTGCGCCTCCATCTGACCGTTCTTATCGCCGTTATAAAAATGGAAGCCATCGAGATAGGTGTTGATGGCATCGATAGGCGGACGTGACTGCATCACGCTGGCGCCCGTCTCCAGCACCTTAAGTGAGGATGAGGTGGGCGCGCCCGGTGACTGCACCTGGGCAGGCGTATTATTGGCGCCGCAACCGGTTAACATCAGGCTGAACGCCGCAACAGGCCAGAGTTTAAACATCGTAAGTTCCTTTAACGTTAAAAAAGGTAACCTTAGTTCAGTTCTCTCCTGCCTGTGAAACTCTGGCAATGGTAGAGTAGGGTTTTGGTTCATTCTGAGGACAGGCATGTCATCCACCCCGATTCTGCAACGTCTGACTCTGGTCGCCGCGCTGGTACTGGCAGGTTGTAGCAGCAAGAAAACCCCTGAGGCGCCGGTGAGGCAGCCTGAAGATGTCAAAGCGCAGATCCAGCGGCTACTGCCGTCGCACGTCAGCAATAAAGCGGCGTGGAGCGACGACATCTACACCACCTTCCGCACCCAGCAGATCGATCCCAGCGCCAGTAACCTCTGCGCGGTGATCGCCGTGGCGGATCAGGAGAGCAATTTCAGCGCCGAGGCCGCCGTGCCGGGCCTGCCGAAAATCGCCTGGGGTGAGATCAACCGCCGTGCGGCGCAGGTGCATGTTCCGGCCTTCCTGGTGCGCACCGCGCTGCAGATCAAATCCCCTACCGGGGAAAGTTATGCGGCCCGTCTGGACAAGGTGCGCAGTGAAAAAGATCTCAGCGCCATCTTTGATGACCTGATCGACATGGTGCCGATGGGCCAGACGCTGTTCGGCAATCTCAACCCGATTCATACCGGCGGGCCGATGCAGGTCAGCATTGCGTTTGCCGAAGCACACGCCAAAGGCTACCCGTGGCCGATTGATGGCACCATCCGGCGCGAAGTCTTTACCCGTCACGGCGGGATCTACTTCGGCACCATGCACCTGCTTGGCTATCCGGCTGACTACAGCCAGCCGCTCTACCGCTTTGCCGATTACAATGCGGGCTGGTACGCCAGCCGCAATGCGGCCTTCCAGGCGGCGGTGTCGCGCGCCACTGGCATGAAGCTGGCACTGGATGGCGATCTGATTCTTTATGGATCGGATGCAGCAGGCGGCACCGAACTGGCGGTGCGCACGCTGTCGAAGCAAATCGACATGAGCAACAGCGACATTCGTCGCGATCTGGAGAAAGGGGAGAAAGCGTCGTTCAGCGACAGCGAACTCTGGAAACAGGTTTTTACCCTGGCGGATAAAATGGCCGGTCGAAAGCTTCCGCGTGAAATGCTGCCGGGTATCAAGCTGGAAAGCCCGAAAATTACCCGAAATCTCACCACGGCGTGGTTTGCGCAGCGCGTCGACAGCCGATATCAGCAGTGTCTGTCGCGGCGTTAAGCGGCATGTTGTGGCGCAGTTGAGCTGACCTGTGCCACACTTAGCCTCTGGCATGGCTCCCTGTCGGGAGCGCATCTGTTCATCCGTCAAATAAGAGGTGCATCATGGACCGATATCCACGCAATGATTCCATCGTTCAACCCGCATCTCGCGGTTTACAAGCCTATATGGCGCAGGTCTATGGCTGGATGACTTGCGGTCTGTTACTGACCGCGTTTGTCTCCTGGTACGCTGCGCGCACGCCAGCGGTGATGGAGATGGTGTTTGCCAACCGCATCACTTTCTTCGGGCTGATTATCGTACAGCTGGGGCTGGTGTTCTTCCTGTCAGGCATGGTGCATCGCCTGAGCGGGGCCGTGGCAACCGGGCTGTTTATGCTCTATTCGGCGCTGACCGGCCTGACTATGGCGAGTATCTTCCTGGTTTACACCAACTCCTCTATCGCCAGTACCTTCTTTATCACGGCGGGGATGTTCGGTGCGATGAGCTTCTATGGCTACACCACTAAACGCGATCTGAGTCGTTTTGGCAGTCTGCTGTTTATGGCGTTGATTGGTATCCTGCTGGCGTCGCTGGTGAACTTCTGGCTGAAAAGCCCGGCGCTGATGTGGGCGATCACCTACATCGGGGTGGTGGTGTTTGTGGGATTAACGGCCTATGACACGCAGAAGCTGAAAAATATTGGTGAGCAGATTGATGCCCGCGACACGGAAAACCTGCGTCGCTACTCGATTATGGGCGCACTGACGCTCTATCTCGACTTTATCAATCTGTTCCTGATGCTGCTGCGGATTTTCGGCAACCGCCGTTAAATCTTAGGGAAATAGCGGGGAGGCGCATTGTCTGTGCCTCCCCTTTTTTATTTACGACTTCTGCAACTTCTGCTCGTTCTTCTGACGCAGATGCTTCGCCCGGCTCTCCAGCCCCAGATAGAGCACCAGCGCTAATAGCAGCGGCAGGATAAAGTAGAGCACGCGATAAGCCAGCAGCGCCGCGATAATAGTGCCATGCGAGACGTGCTGACCGCTGAGCAGCGCCAGGAAGACCGCTTCCAGTACGCCAATGCCCGCCGGAATATGAATGATCACCCCAGCGATACTGCTGATCAGCAGCACGCCCAGCACCATCGGATAACCAACGTCGCGTCCCAGCAGCAGCCAGATAATCGCACCCATCACCATCCAGTTGGCACAGGAGACCCCAAACTGCAGCAGCGCCATGCGCAGCGAGGGCAGTTGCAGCGTCTGGCCTTTTATCGTCCAGCGACGCTGCTTTGAGAAGGCGCAGGCCCAGAGGTAAATCGCGACCAGCACCAGCAGAACCACGCCGATCAGCCGCAGCGTGGTCTCACCAATAAACCAGCCGCTGGGGATTGAGACCATGCCCGCACTGAACACCACACCCGCCAGCAGAATATAGCCAAGCCAGTTGGTCGCGATGCTCAGGGAGAAGATGCGGGTGATGGTGCCACTGTCCAGACCTAAACGTGAGTAGAGCCGGTAGCGCATTGCTACACCGCCTACCCAGGTGCTCAGCGTCAGGTTAAAGGCGTAACAGATAAATGACACCAGCATCACCTGCCGCTTCGCCAGCTTATGGCCGCAGTAGGCGCGGCCGATCAGGTCATAGCAGCCATAGACCAGGTAACTCAGCACCACCAGTCCGGCGGCGGTCAGCACCACGAAGCGGTTGTAGTTAACGATGACCTCATAAACATCTTCCCAGTTCACTTTGCGGGCATAAACCACCAGCAGAACCACCACCGCGATGAAGAACAGCACGGTGAGGACTTTTTTTGCCAGTTGCCAGCGTGGATGTTTTTTTGCCATCAGGATTTTGCTCCCTCGTTTTCAGTTTCAACGCGATCCTGCGTCTCCATTTCAGGTTGTACTGGCGCATCCACCTGGGCCAGCAGCGGCGTGTGCGCCGGAAGCCAGCCCGCGATAGCCGGGAAATGGCGCAGGAAGTGGAATACCACCACGCTTTTACTCAGTTGCCACCAGTTGCGCGGCGGTAAGCGATCTTCCTGCACGCGCTGGCAATCATTGGCCAGCAGTGCTTCGAGATTGTCGCGCAGCGTCTGGTTGAAAGGGTGATCGTGAATGATCAGGTTGGCTTCCAGGTTAAGCGACAGGCTCAGCGGATCGAGGTTGCTGGAGCCGACGGTAGCCCAGTGATCGTCTTTAACGGCGATCTTGCCGTGCAGCGGACGACGGATATATTCGTAGACCTCAACGCCGCCATCGACCAGATAGTTATAAAGCAGCTCAGCGCCGACTTTCACAATCGGCATATCCGGCTCGCCCTGCACGATCAGCCGCACCCGGACACCACGCTGCGCGGCATTACGCATCTCACGCAGCAGCCGGTAGCCAGGGAAGAAGTAGGCGTTGGCAATGATCACATCCCGCTTCGCCTCGCGCAGCATCTCCAGGTAATGCACTTCGATGTCATCGCGATGCTCGTCGTTATCGCGATAGACATAGAGCACCTGGGCATCGCCGGGTTTAGCATTCACCGCCGGACGATGAGAACGCGATCCCCACCAGCGACGGGTATGCTGTTCGCTGCCAATCGCCTGTTGCAGATAGAGGGCGATATCTGCCACGACCGGGCCTTTGACCTGCACCGCGTAATCCTGCTTCGCCTCCGGGCCGTAATCAGTGTTGTGCTCAGCCGAGAAGTTGATGCCGCCCACAAAGGCGACCACATCATCCACCACCACGGTTTTGCGGTGCAGACGGCGGAACACGTTAGTGCGCATCCCCATCACCAGCGGACGCGGATCATAATAGATGAAGCGCACGCCCGCGCTGGTCAGGCTGTTCACAAACTTGTCGGAAAGCTCAGCCGAGCCGTAGCCATCGACCATGATTTCAACCCGCACGCCGCGCTGCGCGGCTGCCAGTAGCTCGCGGTGCAGGGCGTTACCAACATCATCCTCAAACAGAATAAAGGTTTCGATTAATACTGTGCGTTCTGCCCGCTGGATCGCGCCAAAGACGCGCGGGAAGAACGCTTCACCATTTTCCAGCAACAGCAGCCGGTTGCCTTCCTGCCAGCTAAAATTCATAGGTGTATCTCCACAGCCAGCGGGGCATGGTCGGAAAGATGGGACCAGGGTTTACGCGGCAGCGCCCACGGATGACTCACGGTGGCATTGCGCACATAGATGCGATCGAGTCGCAGCATTGGAAAGCGCGCCGGGAAAGTGCGTGCCGGGCGTCCGGTCTTCATGCTGAATACCTCTTTCAGGCCTGCGCCCTGTTTTAAGATGGCGTTGGCGCGTCCCTGCCAGTCGTTAAAGTCGCCCGCCACCACCACCGGCGCGTCGGGCGGCAGCGAGTTGACCATTTCACAGATTTTCTTCATCTGCGCGTGACGATGCGCCTCTTTCAGCCCCAGATGCACACAGATGACATGCAGCGTGCCGTGCGGCTCAGGCAGGGCGATCTGACAATGCAGCATGCCGCGATTTTCACTGCCCGCCACCGAGATATCCCGGTTCTCATACTCAGTGATCGGGAAGCGTGACAGCACCGCATTGCCGTGATGTCCCTCCGGATAGACCGCATTGCGCCCATAGGCGAAATCGTTCCATATGGTGTCGGCCAGAAACTCATAATGAGGCGACTCGGGCCACTCCTCATGGTTAAGGGAGTGGATGGCATGCGTGCCCATTACCTCCTGCAGAAAGACCACATCCGCCTCCGTTGCGCGAACGGCGTCGCGTAATTCGGGCAGGATGAAGCGGCGATTAAAAGGGGCGAAACCCTTGTGTGTATTGATCGTCAGGACTTTTATTGAAAATCCTTGCTTGTTTTGTGGCATACTCGCGACGCACTCCTTTTCATCATCAATAGAAGCAAAGTGTAGTCTTTGTCACAAATGGGTGGTGAAAGAGGGCAATAATTAGGGCGTTATCCGAAAATTGTTTTACATTGAGGAAATCGTTTCCGGCTTGTGCCGGTAGCACTTGGGCGACCTGTTGGGTCTGCCAGGAGAACTGAATGAAATGGTCTAATCGTATTCAAATCATCACGGGTCAGACGTTAATGCATATTGCTATGCATCTGCTGGTGATCGCTGCGCTGATCTGGGGCTGGAAGCACAAAGCTCTGGTTGATGTCTGCAGCACGCTGGTGGCGATGTATGCACTGGTTTTTGTTGCCATGCTGGTAACACAGCGCATTCCCCGTTTACGCACTCTCGGCGATTATCTTGAAGAAGCGACCACCACTTACTACTTTGGCGCCGCCATGATGACACTGTTCCTGGTGTCGCGGATTTACCACAATAACCTGCTGCTGGCGTGTCTCGGCGTAGTGATGTTGCTGGGTCCGGCGCTGGTCTCGCTGCTGGCAAAAGAGCCACCGCGGCGAATCGAAAACAAACGTAGTTAAGTTGAAGGCCACCGGAAGGTGGCCTTCCTGTTTTCAGGCGGTTAAGTTGTGTCACGAAATGTGAGCTATCTCGCACACTTCCTTTAAAGCTGATACACTCGCCCGCTTACGCATCGTAGTTTGTGCCCTTTTCACGCGTCAGCCCCAACTGGCGTCACTATCCCTCTGAAAACTACACCGTGATTCACGGCCAGAGCGGACCGGAGTAAAACACTTAATGTCTTTTGACTCTCTCGGCCTGAGTGCCGATATTTTGCGCGCTGTTGCCGAACAAGGCTACAGCGAACCCACACCTATCCAGCGCCAGGCGATTCCTGTTGTGCTGGCTGGCCGCGATCTGCTGGCGAGTGCCCAGACCGGTACCGGCAAAACGGCCGGCTTTACTTTACCGCTGCTACAGAAACTCTCTGCCACTGCTACGCCAATTCGCGGTCGTCGCCCGGTGCGCGCTCTGATCCTGACCCCAACCCGTGAACTCGCGGCGCAGGTCGGCGAAAACGTCAGCGACTACAGCAAATACCTCTCGCTGCGTTCGATGGTGGTATTTGGCGGCGTCAGCATCAATCCACAGATGGTCAAGCTGCGTGGCGGCGTTGATATCCTGGTCGCAACACCTGGCCGCCTGCTGGATCTGGCGCAACAGAATGCCGTTGACCTGTCACAGGTCGAAATTCTGGTGCTGGATGAAGCGGACCGTATGCTGGATATGGGCTTTATCCATGACATCCGTCGCGTACTGGCGCGTCTGCCGGCTAAACGTCAGAACCTGCTGTTCTCTGCCACCTTCTCTGATGAGATCAAAGGTCTGGCTGAGAAACTGCTGACCAACCCGGAAATGATTGAAGTGGCTCGCCGCAACACCGCCTCCGAGCAGGTCGCGCAGCAGGTGGCTTTCGTTGATAAGAAGCGCAAGCGTGAATTGTTGTCGCAGCTGATTGGCGAAGGCAACTGGCAGCAGGTGCTGGTGTTCACCCGTACTAAACACGGCGCGAACCACCTTGCCGAGCAGCTGGGCAAAGATGGCATCTCCGCCGCCGCGATCCACGGCAACAAAAGCCAGGGGGCACGTACCCGCGCACTGGCCGACTTCAAATCAGGCGGTATTCGCGTGCTGGTTGCGACCGATATCGCGGCTCGTGGCCTGGATATCGAAGAGCTGCCACACGTCGTAAACTACGAGCTGCCTAACGTCGCCGAAGATTACGTTCACCGTATTGGCCGTACTGGCCGTGCAGCTGCGACCGGTGTCGCACTGTCGCTGGTTTGCGTCGATGAGCATAAACTGCTGCGCGATATCGAACGTCTGCTGAAGCGTGAAATTCCGCGTCTGGCCGTTGAGGGTTATGAACCCGATCCGAGCATCAAAGCGGAGCCGATCATCAACGGTCGTCAGCAGCAGTCTCGCGGCGGTGCAGGTGGTGGCGGCGGCGGCCGTGGTCGCAGCCAGGGCGGACAGGGTGCAGGCGCATCACGCTCATCTTCATCCGGCGAAAAGCGTCCTCAGGCGCGTCGTCAGAGCCAGGCCGCACCTCAGGGTGATAAGCCCGCAGCCCGTCCGCGTCGTCCGGCAGCAGCGAAGCGCACCGGAAACGTCTGAGTATGAGGGTTTTACTGGCTCCGATGGAGGGCGTGCTGGATTCACTGGTGCGCCAGCTGTTATCGGAAGTGAATGACTACGATCTTTGCATCACTGAGTTTTTGCGTGTGGTCGATCAACTGCTGCCGGTAAAATCCTTCTACCGTCTCTGCCCCGAACTGCATCACGCCAGCCGCACGCCTTCGGGCACGCGGGTGCGTATGCAACTGCTGGGGCAGCATCCCGAATGGTTAGCTGAGAACGCCGCACGCGCGGTGGAACTGGGCTCCTGGGGTGTTGATCTCAACTGTGGTTGTCCCTCTAAACTGGTCAACGGCAGCGGAGGCGGCGCAACTCTTCTTAAAGATCCCGATCTGATTTATCGCGGTGCGAAAGCGATGCGTGAAGCCGTACCTGCGGATTTGCCGGTGACGGTGAAAGTGCGGCTCGGCTGGGACTCCAGCGCCCGCAGTCTGGAGATTGCCGATGCGGTTCAGCAGGCCGGTGCCAGCGAACTGACGGTGCACGGGCGAACCAAAGAAGAGGGCTACCGTGCAGAGGCGATTAACTGGCAGGCGATTGGCGAGATTCGTCAGCGGCTGCGCATTCCGGTGATTGCCAACGGCGAAATCTGGGACTGGCAGAGCGCGCAAAACTGTATGGCGGTCACCGGCTGCGATGCGGTAATGATTGGCCGTGGCGCACTGAACGTCCCCAACCTGAGCCGGGTCGTGAAATATAACGAGCCGCCAATGGCGTGGCCCGATGTGGTGCGGTTACTGCAGAAATATAGCCGGCTGGAAAAGCAGGGCGATACCGGCCTCTATCACGTGGCGCGTATCAAACAGTGGCTCGGTTATCTGCGCAAAGCGTATGGCGAAGCCGATGGCTTGTTCAGTGAAATCCGCGCGTTAAAAAACTCGGGTGACATCGCGCAGGCGATTGATCGTCACGCGATTGTTCATGGTTTGTGATAAAAAATCAGGCGACCCCTTAGCGACCTGACGGTATAGTGGGCAAAATTTCCCATACCACTAGCCTGCTATGTCTGACACCGCTGTATTGAGCAACAGCCAGCTCAACAAACGAATCCTCTCGGTTATCATCTTCACCTTCTTCTGCTATCTCTCCGTCGGTCTGCCGCTGGCCGTACTGCCGGGTTTCGTCAAGAATCATCTTGGCTTCAGCTCCTTTATTGCCGGGCTGATCATCAGCATTCAATATTTTGCGACGCTGCTCAGCCGTCCGCAGTCGGGTCGTCTGGCCGATCGTCTGGGGCCGAAACGGGTAGTGATGCTGGGACTGCTCTGCTGCGGCATGAGCGGGGTGCTGACCATCGTGGCCGCAATGATGAGCAGCTGGCCGTGGCTGAGTCTGGCGCTGCTGGCTATCGGGCGGCTGTTTCTCGGGGTGGGTGAGAGCTTCAGCAGTACCGGATCCACGCTGTGGGGCATGAATATCGTCGGGCCGTTGCAGACCGCGCGGGTGATCTCCTGGAACGGTGTCGCCACCTATCTGGCGATGGCCGTCGGTGCGCCGCTGGGCGTGCTGCTCAACAGTGAATTGGGCATGAGCGGATTTGCCGGACTGATTGCGCTGATGGGCGTGGCGGGCTATCTGATGGCCCGCCGCAAACCGGCAGTCACTGTCAGCGTGGGCGAGCGCATTCCGTTTCACCGCGTCTTCTCCCGCGTCTGGCTTTATGGCCTGGCGCTGGGCTTCGGCACTATCGGCTTTGGCGTTATTGCGACCTTTATCACCCTCTATTTTGCCAGCCGTGACTGGCAGGGCGCGGCCTATGCGCTGACACTCTTCAGCCTCGGATTTGTTCTGGTGCGGCTGGGATTTGGTCGCTTTATTACCCGCTTTGGCGGATTGCGCGTGTCGCTGTTCTCTTTCCTGCTGGAGTGTCTGGGACTGCTGATTATCTGGCAGGCCGACAGCGCGTGGCTGGTGGGCGTGGGCGCGTTCCTGACCGGCAGCGGCTTTTCGCTGGTCTTTCCGGCGCTGGGTGTTGAGGCGGTTAAGCGGGTTGAGCGCCAGGATCAGGGCTCGGCGCTGGGCACCTATTCCGCCTTTCTCGATCTGGGGCTGGGCTTAACCGGCCCGGTGGCGGGGCTGTTTATCGGACACTGGGGGATGCAGTCAGTCTATCTGGCTGCCGCGATGATGGTGCTGGGCGCGCTGCTGATCACGCTGCGACTCTATGGGCAGCAGCGGCTCACCTCCTGAGAGGCGGTGAGCCCGCTTATCAGAAGTGGGTGAACAGCCAGTAGAGCAGGGCGGAGAGCAGAATAGAGACCGGCAGCGTTAATATCCAGGCGACGGCCAGATTACGCAGGGTCGAAAACTGCAGGCCAGATCGGTTGGCCGCCATCGTGCCCGCCACACCGGACGACAGCACATGGGTGGTCGATACCGGCAGGCCAAAGCCATCGGCCGCACCAATGGTCATCATCGCCACCAGCTCGGCGCTGGCACCCTGCGCATAGCTCAGATGGGTTTTCCCGATCCGTTCTCCCACCGTCACCACAATCCTGCGCCAGCCGACCATGGTGCCAAGCCCCAGCGCAATCGCCACCACCACTTTCACCCACATCGGAATAAAGCGCGTGGCGCTGTCGAGTTCCGTTTTCACTGCTTTCAGATTGCGTTCGGTCTCCTGCGGCAGTGTGACCTTCGCGGTCTGCAGATGCTTGATCGACTCCGAGGCCAGATACATCTGGTTGCGGGTGTTGGTCACCGCCTGGGCGGGGATGTTATCCATCGAGCCGTAACGGCGAATCTCATCGCCCACCTCGTTGAGCATAGTCGCCAGCGCCGGTAAGACATCGGCATTCATTTTATGGTTGCCAACAAAGCCGGTCAGCACGTCGCGGGCAGCCGGAGGGTTCGCCGAAGCAGGTTGCAGCTGCAGCAGTTGATGCGCGGTCACTTCCGTCAGCGCGGCAACGCGTGGGATCTGGTCGGCGGGCAGCGATCGGTTCAGGGCGTAGGCGATCGGCATGGTGCCGACCAGGATCAGCATAATCAGCCCCATCCCTTTCTGCCCATCGTTGGAGCCGTGAGCAAATGAGACGCCGGTGCAGGTCAGGATCAGCATGCCACGGATCCAGACCGGTGGCGGCTGGTCACTCCTGGGAGCCTGATAAAGCTGGCGATTGCGGATAAAGATCTTCATCACCCACAGCAGCAGCCCGGCGCAGACAAAACCTACCACCGGCGACAGCAGCAGGGCATAGCCCACCTTCAGCGCCTGATCCCAGTCTACGCCGCTCAGTCCGCTGCGCCCATGCAGCATCGCGTTGGCAACACCGACGCCGATAATTGAACCAATCAAGGTATGCGACGATGACGACGGCAGGCCGAAATACCAGGTGCCGAGATTCCAGATGATAGCGGAGAAGAGCAACGCATAGACCATCGCGAAGCCATTACCGCTGCTGGCCTGCAGGATCAGCTCAACCGGCAGCAGCGAGATAATGCCAAACGCCACTACGCCGCTGGAGAGCAGCACGCCCATAAAGTTACAGAAACCGGACCAGACTACTGCCACGCCAGGCGTCAGCGAATGGGTGTAGATCACAGTAGCGACGGCGTTAGCGGTATCGTGGAAACCATTGACGAACTCAAAGCCGAGCGCGATCAGCAGCGCCAGTCCCAGCAGAAAGAATGGCAGATAGCTGGTGACCGGGGTGTTGGTCTGTTCAACATCATTGACCAGGTTAAGTCCGGCGAAGGCCAGACCGGCGACCAGGAGAATGAAAAACAGCGGCTTACTGAAGCGACTGCCTTTGCCGTTGAAATCGGGGCGTCCCTGGGCTGATGAGGAGGAGAGACTGTTTTCGCTCATGGTATACCTCACGTGGCTGATGCCGGATGCTGATTTGCATCGGGTTAACGCAGTGTGATACGCGCTTTATATGACAGATTAATGATGGTCACGCGGGGAAGGATGGAGGGAATGTTCGCTAATTTGCCTTAATCCAGGCAATAAAAAGCCAGCGACAGGCGCTGGCTTCATGAGCAGGGCGACAGTTACGAGCTGGTGTTCGTCGCTGCTGCAGGGGCTGCTGGCGTTACCGGAGCGGCCGGAGCAGCTGGTTCAGTAGCCGGCTGCTGTGGCTGTGCGGCATCACTGCTTGC
>NZ_JBXUHX010000016.1:0-117451 GCF_058148845.1 Pantoea sp. RCC30.1
GGCCGGTGCTGCTGCTCAGTTCCCAGTATCAGGATCAGCACGACATCATGACGCTCGGCTGGCACACGGTGCTGGAGTTCTCGCCGTCCCTGGTCGGCTGCATGATTTCCGGAATGAATCACAGCCACGAGTTGATCCGCAACAGCGGTCAGTGCGTGCTGAATATCCCCTCCGCTTCACTAATTGATGAGGTTGTCGCGATCGGCAACAGCCACGGCGACCAGCTGGATAAGTTTGAAGCGTTTGGCCTGACACTGGAACCGGCGCAGGTCGTGGGCGCGCCGATGATTGCCGAATGCTTTGCCAGCTTCGAGTGTCAGCTCTATGACGATTCAATGGTCGCCAACTACAACCTGTTTATTTTTGAGATCGTGAAAGCTCATGTCGCCGAGCAGCCGGAATATCCCGCTACCCTGCACTACACTGGCGAAGGCCGCTTCAGCGTGATGAGCGACAAAATGCTGGATAAGAGCGGAGATTTTAAACCGGAGATGCTGATCTAGTTGAAAGCGGTCTGCCGCGCCCCCATTCACCTCTTTCGACCTGACAGGAGTAAATTATTATGGCAATCGAATACGCAGTTATCGCTGGCGGCTGTTTCTGGTGTACCGAAGCGGTATTTAAGGATGTGATCGGCGTTGAGTCGGTTGAAAGCGGTTATACCGGCGGTGCCCGCCCTAATCCGACTTATGAGCAGGTCTGCAGCGGTGCAACCGGTCACGCGGAAGCAATCCGCATTGGCTTCGACCCGGAAAAAGTGACCTACGGCGATCTGCTGGATATCAGCTTTGTTACGCATGATCCGACCCAGCTTAACCGTCAGGGTAATGATATTGGCACCCAGTATCGTTCCGCCATTTTCCCGGCCAATGCAGAGCAGGAAGCGGAAGCACGCGCCGCCATTGCACGTGCTCAGGCTGACCATGATGTGCCGGTGGTGACCACCATTGAGCCACTAAAAGAGTGGTATCCCGCTGAAGCTTATCATCAGGATTACTGGGAAGGGGCAGGCCAGCGCAACGGCTACTGCATGGCGGTCATTCCACCGAAATTGCAGAAGCTGCGTAAAAGTTTCGCGAATCGGGTAAAGCGCTGATTTAGCCTTTGACGGGGCAAAATATGCGGCATAAATCTCCGGTTTTATGTCGCAGTAAATCGATTCGTTCAGAGCTTAAGCGAATAGAACAAAAGAGGAAAATAGTGCTTGACCGTTTTCAGCCGACTCCCTATAGTACCGCCCCGTTGACCCAGCGCGGTCAGTGAAGTAAATCTGGTGAGGTGTCCGAGTGGCTGAAGGAGCACGCCTGGAAAGTGTGTATACGGCAACGTATCGAGGGTTCGAACCCCTCTCTCACCGCCATCTTCTGAGATGAGCCTGAACGAAAGTTCAGGCTTTTTTTTGCATATTGTACAGAGAAAGCGGTGAGCCCCCCGCCGGGCAAGACCGCGGGCGCAGCCCCTTTCCTTTTAGATGCAGAGAAAAGATGGTCTTTACGTCTTACACCAGGGTCACACCGCTACAACGCGTGCCGTGACCGAATCCCGGCTTACCAGCGTTCCCTGATGAGAAGACAGGACTCGCTCGTCGGGATGCAATAAAATCTTAATCGCATCCTGTATCATTTCATCGATAGGCACAGACACTGTCGTTAAAGAAGGTGTGTAATACTTTCCAATCACTGAGCCATCAAACCCAGCGAGTGAAATGTCGCCAGGTACAGTTTTGCCCGCGTCCTGAAGTGCTTTTGCCACACCAATGGCCATATCGTCATTGGCTGCCAGCACGCAGGTGAACGGAATATCGCGCGCTAACAACTGGAGTGCCGCTTCGTATCCGCTCTCCGTGCTCCAGCTACCCTGCACCACTAATTGTGGATCCAAATTAATCCCTGCTTTCAGTAGCGCATTGCGATAGCCCTGCAAACGACACTCACCTGTCGGTGAATCACTGCATCCCGATATAAATGCAATTCGGGTATGCCCCAGTCCCAGCAGATGCGCCACCATCTCTTCACTACTGCGCTGATGATCGGTAAACACACAGTGGCTTCGGTTTCTGATGAGCTCACGATTTATGACCACTATCGGAGTCTGAATTTTGTCAACGATATCATCCAGCTCACTGACTGACAGATACCTGGGGTAGAGCATAATCGCTTCGCAGCGAAGTTCGATAAGTAAGTTAATCGCATTGCGCTCATCCTGAGCACTGTGTTTGCCGTCCGCGAGAACCAGCTGACGATTTTGTTTCTCGCTGAGCGTTGCAGCCTGATAAACAAGGCTTGAAAAGAACGGGCCGTTGTACAATCCGTTAGTAATAACCAGCCCAATCGAATGTGTTTTGTTAGTAGAAAGATTGCGTGCCAGCAGATTGGGCCGATAACCCGTATCAGCTACAGCCTGCATAATTCTGGCTTTCACCTCTTCCCGCACAAAAACTTTGCCGCTTAACGCACGCGATACGGTGGCTTTTGATACACCGGCCACCCTTGCGATGTCCAGTATTGTAACCATAAGGGAACCTCAATCATTGTATGGCTCAAACTGATCAGGAAGAGCCGGGTCTTAACCCTGCCCTGGAGTGTGATACTGATTACATTATCGGCTAAAGCACGGCTCATTCAGCTGGTGCATGTCCGACCGCATCGCTTTGTGTAATAGACATCAGAGGCATCCCTATCCCGATGGGGCCCTGAGACAGGTATCTTGTCAAAGTAAAGTCTTCGCTGTTCACCACCAGGACAGGTGTCGTCAGGTCATAGCCTTCACGTTCAATGCGGTCTTTGTCGAATTCAAGAAGGGGCGTACCTGCTTTTACCGCATCCCCCTCTTTTACTAACGGCCGGAAATATTGCCCCTGCAACCCGACCGTATTTAATCCAACATGGATCAGTAACTCTGCGCCATTATTACACACTAACCCGATGGCATGATGGGAAGCGATCAGCGATTCCACCCTCGCATCACAGGGCGCCACCACTTTCCCCTCTTCCGGCTTAATGGCGATACCGTCACCCATCACCTTACCGGCAAAGACCTCATCGGCAACCCTTTCCAGCGCAAGGACTTCACCTTTTAACGGGCTGAGGATATCAATCGCTTGCCCACCTGCGGCGTTGAATGTTGCCTGCGGGGTGGAGGCCAGAGACGTTGACTCTTCTTCATCGACTGGATCGTCGAAGCCCACAAACTGCACCATCAGAATAGTCAGCACTATTGTCGTACCCGCTCCTGCAAGCTCACCAATAAACGACATCGGCGCATCAGGGCTGATGGCATTCACCAGCGTAAACAGCCCCGGCAGTGCAGCATAGGCGTAGTAAAGGCTACCGAACAGACTGGCAACAACGGCACCGATTGCTCCCCCAATACAGCCACAGATAAAGGGTTTTTTAAAACGCAACGTCACGCCATAAATCGCCGGCTCAGTGATGCCAAAAATAGCGGTTACGCCGGCAGAGAGCGAGGTTGCTTTTAACCGCGCATTGCGGGTTTTCAGAAAGACACCTAACACTGCCGCCATCTGACCGATAACCGCGATAGTCTGATAAGCCTGGAAGGAGTCATGACCCTGCGTATCAAAGTTCGCCATAATGACGGGCGTAATCCCCCAATGCACCCCAAAGATAACGATAATCTGCCAGATACCGCCAATTACCGCCGCGGCCAGCATGGGCGCGGCATGGAACAAGGCGTTATAGCCATTTGCTACCGCCAAAGCCGCCCAGGTAGTCATCGGGCCAATCACGATTAGGGTCAGCGGCACAATCACCACAAAGCAGATTAACGGGGTAAAAAGTGGACTGACCACCTCTGGCACCCATTTGACGACGCGGTGTTCAAACCAGGAGAGCGCCCAGACCAGAAACAAGGGAGGTAAAACGGAAGAGGTATAAACTGTTTCAGAGAGCGGGAAGAAAAGAAAATGAATGCTTTCTCCCCCTGCAATGCGCGCTGCCAGGGAAGTCCAGTCCGGACTGATTAATGCGCAACAACACAGTACCGCTATAAACGGGTTACATTTGAAATGCCGTGCGGCTGTCATGGCGATGAAGACAGGCAAAAAGGCAAACGGCGTCCAGGACATAAAGTTGAGTACGGCAAATGTGCCGGTCGTTTTGATGTCAGTATCAATCAGGCCCACAACGATCAGCAATCCCTGCAGGATACCTGCCGCTGCAAGGATATAGACAATGGGGGCAAATACTGCCGACATCGTGGCAATGACCGCATCCAGCTTGCGCGTTTTTTTCGGTTGGCTCGTCGTTCCAGTCTCTTTCACCAGACCAGACATCGCATTAAATACATCAGCGACATGAGTACCAATAACGACCTGAAACTGTCCGCCACTTTCAACCACGGCAATTACGCCCGACAAACTTTGCACATTACGTTTTGCGTCAGCGGGCGTTTTATTCAGGACCAGCCTTAAACGCGTGGCGCAGCGAGTAAAACTACTCACATTCTCTTCCCCACCGACCTCGTGAAGAATATCACTTGCTAACTTAGTGTAATCCCTGATCCCAGTCATATTTTTTCCCTTTCATTGTCAGTGACTTCAGCGTCTGAAAAAGTGAAACCGGTTGCATGATCCTCTGGAAACCGGCCATGCCGCCGGTTTCACGGTATCCTGAGGGATATTTCATGCAACCGGTTTCATGGGGAAATGAGAGTGAAATCACTTATTAGATGAGAATGAATTATGTTGAGCGATTACCTAAAAAGAAAACCCGGCCGGAGCCGGGTTTGGGCGCTACACTTCTACTCAATCAAACGCTAGCTATAGGCGTGCAGGGTGCGCTGACACAGCGCAGAACGCACACAATCCTCTTTGCCAAAGCGCACAATGCCAACCATCTCGTCCTCTTCAAAACGCGCCAGCGCGTCCGCGAGACCGGAAGGCACCCCAGCGGGCAAATCGCACTGGGTAATATCGCCGTTAACAATGACCGTGACGTTTTCGCCCAGTCGGGTCAGGAACATTTTCATCTGCGCGGCGGTTACGTTCTGCGCCTCGTCCAGAATCACCACCGCATTTTCAAAGGTGCGGCCACGCATATAGGCGAAGGGCGCAATCTCTACTTTGGCAATTTCCGGACGCAGACAATATTGCATAAATGATGTGCCAAGACGTTTAACCAGAATGTCATAAACCGGGCGGAAATAAGGGGCGAATTTCTCAGAAATATCACCAGGCAGGAATCCCAAATCCTCATCTGCCTGCAGTACCGGGCGCGTAACGATAATCCTGTCGATATCCTTATTAATCAGGGCCTCAGCCGCTTTTGCGGCACTGATCCAGGTTTTACCGCACCCGGCTTCACCGGTTGCGAAGATCAGCTGTTTTCTCTCTATGGCGTTAAGATAGTGCGCCTGAGCTTCATTACGGGCTTCAATTGGCAACCGGTCACGCGTATCGCGCGCCATGCCAATGGCATCCAGTCCACTCATATGCACCAGCGAAGTGACCGACTCTTCTTCACGCTGACGATGACTTCTTGAGTCACTACGAAGCACTCTTCTTGCTTCACGACGCGCTTTGATCACTGCTTTCTGTCTTCCCATAGTGGCACCTTTCAGTTGGTTTCATTTCCTGCGTCAGGCCGGTGGCCCGTTGCGATAACGTGAACGCTTTAGAGGTTTCAGTTGGCTTCCTTTTGAGCCATGACAGGACAGGATAGTGGGTATGCAGCAGCGCAATAGCGTAGCTGAACACCGGATAAAACAGGATGCGATAAGACATAAGAGATGGTTGAAGGAAGGAAGAAATAACGAGGCAGAATTGCCCTCGCGGTCAGGCGCAGTTTATTCAGTGACAGTGACGTTCCATTAAAGACTCGACCCATGCGCGAACTCCAGTGTGATACATCGACACATACGATTACGCCTGTTGAATAAAGTGCACCATTTTGTTGGGCCTTTGCAATAGTAATTTTAACTGCTGGCAAAAGAATTGCTAATCATGTGTATGCATTTCTTTTAAGGCAAAATGTAAAAGCGAGTTATTACAGTGCATTAGCTTATTTTATATATGCCAGACAACCGCTAAAACTCAGTTTAACCTCAGTCAGCAAAGCACGAAAACCGTAAAACGTGGGCGACCAGAACAGGGACACCCACAGTGGTTGAATTTTAATCAGGCCTCCAGCAACGACTGCCCTAAATAATGGCTGGCGTCTGGTACACCGGGCAAAACAAAAAAGTAACCGCCGCCAAAAGGCCGGATATATTCTTCCAGCGCTTCGCCATTCAGGCGCCGCTGCACCGTGAGAAAGCCGCGTTCCAGATCGTGCTGATAGCAGACGAACAGTAATCCCATCTCCAGCTGGCCGGATGCGGAGATACCCGCGGAGTAACTGTAGCCGCGTCGCAGCATCAGGCTGCTGGCGGTCTCTGGCGTACGGGGATTAGCAAGACGGATATGCGCATCCAGTGCAATTACATCGCCGTCAGGGTCACGCGCGTAATCCGGAACGTCATGTTCATGCTTCATTCCCAGTGGCGCGCCGCTCAGCTTCTCGCGTCCAAAGATGGTCTGCTGCTCACCCAGCGGGGTGCGATCCCACATTTCCACATGAAATCGGATGAGCCGCACGGCCTGATAACTGCCGTTGCGTGCCCAGGCGGGTTCTTCCTGGTCGGCGGTCACCCACAGCAGTTGATTCATCAGCGCAGGATTATGGGTATCCGGATTGGCGGTGCCATCTTTAAAGCCCAGCAGATTGATCGGCGTCTCCTGCCCCTGACTGCGTGCGGCATGGTCGGAGATAAAGCCTTCACGTCGCCAGCGTACGCCCAGCAGGTCAGGCGTATGCTTGATGATGTCGCGCAGAGCATGAATCACCGTATCCTGCGTGTTGGCACAGATCTGCAACAGCAAATCGCCATGACATTGACTGGCATCAAGCGAATCATTGGGGAAGCGCGTCATCGGCTGCAATTTTTTCGGCTTGTGCGGCGCTAAACCAAAGCGTTCATCAAACAGCGAATTGCCGACCGACACGGTAATCGTCAGATTATCAGGCGCGATAGTTGCCCCAAGAATGCCGGAATCCATCGGCGGCAGCTGCGGATTAGTAACCGCAGGCGCCGGGCCGCCCGTGGTGAGAAAGGCGATACGCTGGGTCAGCAGCTGAAACAGACGCTTCAGCTCCGCTTTATCGCTACTGAGCAGGTCAAACGCCACCAGCATCATCGATGCCTGCTGAGGCGTCGTGATGCCCGCCTGGTGCTGACCGTAAAATGGCTGCGTCTGCTGTCGCGCCTGCGGCGTGACCGTACCCGGCGAAAAGCTGTCCGCAGCAGCGGCATGGAACGGACAACCGCCGCCGATGGCCGCCGCGCCGCCCAGCAGACCCAGGCCTTTCAGTAAACGACGGCGCGCAGGCTGCGCGTCATCTTCCTTACGACTCATGATTAATCCAGACCCAGGGTGCCACGAAGTAATGAAAGATCTTCCGCCAGCGCGGTGATCGGTCCTTTCAGCGCGTTGCGGTCGGCGCTGGTCAGTTTCTCATAGGATTCGAAACCGGTTTTGGTGCGATACTTGCTCAGGATCGCATCGACTTTTTTGAAATTGGCGTCAACCTTAGCCAGCAACTGCGGGTTCGCCTTGCTCACCATCGGTCGCAGCAGCTCAACAATTTTCTGCGCGCCATCGATATTGGCCTGGAAGTCCCACAGGTCGGTACGGCTGTAGCGATCTTCTTCACCGGAGATTTTGCTTGAGGCCACTTCTTCAATCAGACCGGCTGCGCCGCCGACCACTTTGGCTGGCGGGAAGGCCAGCTCGCTGATGCGCACCTGCAAATCTTTCACATCTTTATTCAGCTTCTCAGCGTAGTCTGCCATGCCTTTGGTGCTGTTATCAGCAAACAGGGCTTTCTCCAGACGGTGGAAACCGGTGAACTTAGGATCGGCCGCTTTCTTCTCATAGTCATCTTCACGGGCATCAATGCTGCCGTCGAGGTCGGAGAACAGCTCAGCAATTGGCTCAATGCGCTCGTAGTACTGACGCGTAGGAGCAAACAGCGCTTTGGCTTTTTCCACATCACCCGCTTTAACGGCGTCAGTAAACGCCTGGGTATTGCTCACCAGCTGGTTCACCTGTTCTGTCACATAAGCTTTATATGCGGTGATCGGACCTTCCAGCTGCATACGTGCCGAAGGAGAGCTTTTCGCCGCGCCCTCGCCCGCCTCAACAATCAGCTTGCCTTTTGGATTGCTCAGCAGGCCACAGGTCATCTCATATTCGCCCGCTTCCAGATTGGCGGTCAGCTTCTGACTGAAGCCTGGCGCGATGTTCTCACGCTCTTCTACCACCAGTACGCCTTTGAGGATTTCCCACTCCAGCGCTTTCTGGCTGTTGTTTTTAATCAGGAACTGGGTCTTGCCAGCCTTGACCGTTAAGCTCATCGGCTCACACTGCTTGTCGTTGACGCTTACGGTAACCTGAGGAACCGCCGCAGCCGCCGAAGCGGAGATGGCCAGCAGAGGAAGCAGCAGTGCCTTGCGGCGGAAACGCATTGTCATCTCGATATTCCCTGTTAAGTTGCAGGCGCGGCGAACGCGCCCAAAAATGTCTGATTAAACCGTGGCCGATGCAGCAGGACGCGCAGGCATAAAGAACAAAATCAGCGCCGGGATCAGGTAGACGAAATAGAGGGTCACTTCACTGACGCTTGGTGTCTCCTGATAACCCAGAATGCCTTCCAGCAGGGTGCCGAACAGCGAATGGGTCGATAAGGTATTGCTGAGATCGAAGGCCACATCCTGAAAGCGATTCCATAAGCCCGCTTCGTGAAAGGCGCGAATCGCACCGGCTGCCAGGCCCGCTGCGACAAACAGAATGAACACGCTGGTCCAGCGGAAGAAATGGGCCATGTTCAGGCGGATACCGCCCCAGTAGAGCAGCATGCCCAGCACCACCGCGGTTGCCAGACCCAGCACCGCGCCAATCGGCGGCGCATAACCCACATCCTGGGTAAAGGCCGCCAGCAGGAAGAACACCGACTCCAGCCCTTCACGTGCCACGGCCAGAAACACCATCAGCACCAGTGCCAGACCGCCACGGCCGGAGCGTTGCAACGCCTGATCGACCGCCTGCTCAAGCTCGACCCGGATATTGCGGGCGACTTTACGCATCCAGAACACCATTGAGGTAAGAATCACCACCGCAATCAGCGCCACGATACCTTCAAACAGCTCCTGCTCTTTTTGCGGGAACTCACCGGTGGTGGCATTGATGAACAGACCCAGGCCCAGACAGAGCGCAGCGGCGATAAACACGCCCGCCCACATTGCCGGGAACCATTGGGTGCGCTGGGTGCGCTTGAGATAGCTGGCTATCAGGCTGACTATCAGCGCGGCTTCGAGCCCTTCGCGCAGCATGATGAGAAAAGGAACAAACATCGCCAACCTCTTGAATGTTAAGCAGCGTCAATAAATAGTAAAAACAGGTAAAGTGTAAACGATACCGATTATCATTATCGCTGAGAAAAAAACAAGTTACTGGCGGAGATAATTTCATCTTTGGGTGATTTATCTTTGTAACAAAAAGGCCCGCCCCTTGCGGGACGGGCCTTGCCGGTAAACGCTTCGCTTATTTAGTCTGGAACTCAGCCTCAGCGGCTGCAAAACGCTGCTGCGCTTCTGCTGATGGCTCACGTCCCATCAGGCTGAAGACCACAATCGCGATGCTGGCGAAGATGAAGCCAGGGATGATTTCATAGAGGCCCAGCCAGCCATACTGTTTCCACACCAGCACGGTCAGTGCACCGATAATCATACCCGCCAGCGCACCGTTGCGATTCATGCGCTTCCAGCAGACACCAAACAGGACGACCGGACCGAACGCAGCACCAAAGCCCGCCCAGGCGTAGCTTACCAGGCCCAGCACGCGGTTTTCCGGGTTAGACGCCAGCGCGATCGCAATCAGCGCCACCAGCAGCACCATCAGACGCCCTACCCACACCAGCTCCTTCTGGCTGGCATTTTTACGCAGCAACCCTTTATAGAGATCTTCAGTCAGGGCGCTGGAACAGACCAGCAACTGACAGCTCAGCGTTGACATCACCGCCGCCAGAATCGCTGACAGCAGAATGCCGGCAATCCACGGGTTGAACAGGATACGTGCCAGTTCGATAAAGACACGCTCAGCGTTGTCGTTAACGCCAGTGGCCAGCGTCGGGTTGTTCTGGAAGTAGGCGATACCAAAGAAGCCCACGCCCACGGCACCCGCCAGACAGAGCACCATCCAGGTCATCCCGATGCGACGTGCGGTACGGATTGAGCGATGCGAATCCGCCGCCATAAAGCGCGCCAGAATATGGGGCTGCCCGAAATAACCCAGGCCCCAGCCGAGCAGCGAGATCACCGCGACGAAGTTCAGGCCCTTGAGCATGTTGAGGTTTTCCAGGCTCTTCGCCTCGATCACCGCCATCGAATCGGACCAGCCACCGACAGCAATAATCACGAACACCGGCGTCAGGATCAGCGCAAAAATCATCAGGCTCGCCTGAACGGTATCGGTCCAGCTCACTGCCAGGAAACCGCCCACCAGCGTATAGAGGATGGTCGCCGCTGCACCTGCCCACAAGGCAGTCTGGTAACTCATACCAAAGGTGCTTTCAAACAGACGCGCACCGGCCACCACGCCCGAGGCGCAATAGATGGTGAAGAATACCAGGATCACAATGGCGGAGATCACCCGCAGAATTTTACTGTGGTCTTCAAAGCGGCTGGTAAAGAAGTCCGGCAGCGTCAAAGCATTGTTGTGATGCTCGGTCTGAACGCGCAGGCGACCGGCTACGATTTTCCAGTTCAGCCAGGCACCGATGGTCAGGCCAATCGCAATCCAGCTTTCAGAGATACCGGAGATGAAAATGGCACCCGGTAAGCCCATCAGCAACCAGCCGCTCATATCGGATGCACCAGCAGAGAGTGCCGTGACCACGCTACCCAGACTGCGGCCACCGAGGATGTAATCATCGAAGTTTTTGGTCGAGCGATAAGCTGCAAAACCGATTAATACCATCCCAAGAATATAAACCAAAAAGGTCACCAGCATTGGTGTACTTACACTCATCTGTCTCTCCACTTATTATTTGATATCCCAGAGAAATCGCCAGCTACCCGTCTGCCGGAACGGGGCAGAACGGGTCGATTTTCTTCGTCAGGGCGTCAGTCATTTCCCAGCGGCGCGGTATCCTGCCGGAAAGGCGTTGTGCGCACAATGGATTTAACACAGGCGTTACAGTGATTTCACTAACCGTTTGTGAAAACGTGCTGATAGGTTGCACTCGCTCACAGTTATCTGGTTGCACCTGCGTAACACCTGCCTGAAACCCGCATTTTATCGGGCTTGCCAACCTGGCGAGGATCTTGCAGCAATATCCGTGCCGCATTGCGAAATTTAACAATCGGCAACATTAAAAGGGTGTTAACTGGCTCACATTTAACACGGTTGCACAAAGTTGCAACTTAAGTGATAGTGCAGCCAACGCCGTATCGAACCACTATCAAGGAGCTCTGGAGTCATGGCTACAACCACCATGGGTGTAAAACTGGATGACGCGACACGCGAGCGCATCAAACTGGCTGCGCAGCGTATTGATCGCACGCCACACTGGCTGATTAAACAGGCGATCTTTAACTACCTGAGTCAGCTGGAAAGCGGCGATGCCGTGCCGGAGATCCCGCTTTCTGCCCAGGCGGCAGCGGAGTCTGACGACACCCAGCCAGAGGAGTCGCACCAGCCGTTCCTTGACTTCGCAGAGCAAATTTTACCTCAGTCAGTGACCCGTTCAGCGGTGACTGCCGCCTGGCGTCGTCCGGAGACCGATGCGGTGCCGATGATGCTGGAGCAGGCCCGCTTACCCGCGGCGCTGGCAGAGAAAACTCATCAACTGGCTTACCAGCTCGCCGATAAGCTGCGGCACCAGAAAGGGGCAACCGGGCGCGCTGGTATGGTGCAGAGCCTGTTGCAGGAGTTCTCCCTTTCCTCTCATGAAGGCGTGGCGCTGATGTGCCTGGCTGAAGCGCTGCTGCGTATTCCCGACAAACCAACGCGCGATGCGTTAATCCGTGACAAGATCAGCAACGGCAACTGGCAGTCACATCTGGGACGCAGCCCGTCCCTGTTTGTCAACGCGGCGACCTGGGGCCTGCTGTTTACTGGCCGTCTGGTCTCGACCCACAACGAAGCCAGCCTCTCAAGCTCGCTTAACCGCATTATCGGGAAAGGTGGCGAGCCACTGATCCGCAAAGGCGTAGATATGGCGATGCGTCTGATGGGTGAGCAGTTCGTTACTGGTGAAACCATTGCCGAAGCACTGGCGAATGCCCGCAAGCTGGAAGAGAAAGGCTTCCGCTACTCCTATGACATGCTGGGCGAAGCGGCGCTGACCGCAGGCGATGCCAAAGCTTATCTGCTCTCTTATCAGCAGGCGATCCATGCCATCGGTAAAGCGTCAAATGGCCGTGGCATCTATGAAGGTCCGGGTATCTCCATCAAGCTCTCCGCACTTCATCCCCGGTATAGCCGCGCGCAGTATGAGCGCGTGATGGAAGAGCTCTACCCTATTCTGAAATCGCTGACGCTGCTCGCCCGCTCCTATGACATCGGCATCAACATCGACGCAGAAGAAGCGGACCGGCTGGAACTGTCGCAGGATTTACTGGAGAAACTCTGTTTCGAGCCAGAGCTGGAAGGCTGGAACGGCATCGGCTTCGTGATTCAGGCCTACATGAAACGCTGTCCGTTTGTGATTGATGAGTTGATCGATCTGGCGCAGCGCAGCCGCCGCCGTCTGATGATTCGTCTGGTGAAAGGCGCGTACTGGGACAGCGAAATCAAGCGCGCCCAGATGGAGGGACTGGAGGGCTATCCGGTTTACACCCGCAAGGTTTACACCGATATCTCTTACCTGGCCTGCGCCCGCAAACTGCTGGCGGTGCCAAGCCTGATCTATCCGCAGTTCGCCACCCACAACGCCCACACGCTGGCGGCGATTTATCAGCTGGCGGGCAATAACTACTATCCGGGTCAGTATGAGTTCCAGTGCCTGCACGGCATGGGCGAACCGCTGTATGAGCAGGTGGTCGGCAAAGTGGCAGACGGCAAGCTAAATCGCCCGTGCCGCATCTATGCGCCGGTCGGCACGCATGAAACCCTGCTGGCCTATCTGGTTCGCCGCCTGCTGGAGAACGGGGCCAACACCTCCTTTGTTAACCGCATTGCCGATACGTCGCTGCCGATCGATGAGCTGGTGGCCGATCCGGTGACTGCCGTCGAGAAACTGGGCGCCAGCGAAGGTGCCATTGGCCTGCCGCATCCCAGGATCCCCCTGCCGCGCGAACTGTATGGCGAGAACCGCGTTAACTCTGCGGGTCTGGATATGGCAAACGAACATCGCCTTGCCTCACTTTCCAGCGCCCTGCTGAGCAGCGCGGCACAGCCCTGCCTGGCCGAGCCGATGATTGACGGTGAAGCGGGTGCCGGCGAGTTGCGCGATATTCTGAACCCGGCGGCACCTGCCGATCGCGTGGGTCAGGTACGTGAAGCCACTGAGCAGGAAGTCTCTGTGGCGCTGGATGCCGCGGTGAACAATGGGCCAATCTGGTTTGCCACACCGCCGCAGGAGCGTGCGGCGATTCTGGAACGCGCCGCACAGATTATGGAAGGCCAGATGCAGCAACTGCTTGGCACCCTGGTGCGTGAAGCGGGCAAGACCTATAACAACGCCATCGCGGAAGTGCGCGAAGCGGTTGATTTCCTCTATTACTACGCCGGTATGGTGCGCGACGATTTCGACAACGAAACACATCGTCCGCTGGGTCCGGTGGTCTGCATCAGTCCGTGGAACTTCCCGCTGGCGATCTTTACCGGTCAGATTGCGGCTGCACTGGCTGCAGGCAACAGCGTGCTGGCTAAACCGGCTGAGCAGACCCCGCTGATTGCCGCGCAGGCGGTTCAGATTCTGCTGGATGCGGGTGTTCCGCCAGGCGTGCTGCAACTGCTGCCGGGTCAGGGCGAAACCGTTGGCGCGCAGCTGACCGGGGATAGTCGTGTGCGTGGCGTGATGTTTACCGGCTCGACTGCGGTCGCGACACTGCTGCAGCGTAATCTGGCCGGTCGCCTTGACCAGCACGGTCGTCCGGTGCCGCTGATTGCTGAGACCGGTGGGATGAACGCGATGATCGTCGACTCTTCTGCGCTAACTGAACAGGTGGTGATCGATATCGTCGCCTCTGCATTTGACAGTGCCGGGCAGCGCTGCTCTGCCCTGCGTCTGCTCTGCATTCAGGAAGATGTCGCCGACCATACGCTTAAGATGCTGCGTGGTGCAATGGCGGAGTGCCGCATGGGCAATCCGGAGCGCTTCTCAACCGATATCGGCCCGGTGATTGATGCCGAGGCGAAAGCCAATATCGATCGTCATATTCAGGCGATGCGCAATAAAGGCTTCACGGTTTATCAGGCGGTGCAGGATAACCCGCAGGACAGCAAAGAGTGGAACAGTGGCACCTTTGTTAAACCGACGCTGATCGAGCTGAATCAGGTCAGCGATCTGGATAAAGAGATCTTTGGGCCGGTGCTGCATGTGGTGCGCTTCAGCCGCAACAATCTGCCGAAGCTGGTTGAGCAGATCAATGCCTCGGGCTATGGCCTGACGCTGGGCGTGCATACCCGCATCGACGAGACCATTGCGCAGGTGACGGCGAACGCCCGGGTCGGCAATCTCTACGTCAACCGTAACATGGTGGGCGCGGTGGTCGGCGTCCAGCCGTTTGGTGGCGAAGGCTTATCCGGTACCGGTCCGAAAGCGGGTGGTCCGCTCTATCTCTACCGCCTGCTGGCCCATCGCCCGGATAGCGCGCTGCGTCTGACCTTTGATCGTCAGGATGCCGAACGTCCGGCAGACAGCACGCTGCGTCAGGCGCTGCTGGCGCCGCATCAGGCACTCAGCAACTGGGCAAAAGATAAACCGGAACTGGCACAACTCTGCCAGCACTATGGCGAGCTGGCACAGGCGGGCGTGGTCCGTCTGCTGCCTGGCCCAACGGGCGAGCGCAACACCTTCTCACTGTTGCCGCGGGATCAGGTGCTCTGCCTGGCCGACAACGAGCAGGATGCATTAATCCAGCTGGCTGCAGTCACCAGCGTGGGCAGTAAAGCGCTGTGGCCGGATGATGAGCTGCATCGCGCTCTGCAGGCTTCGCTGCCTGACGCCGTGAAAGCGCGCATCACGCTGGCGCGTGACCCGTTAACGGCGGAGTTTGATGCAGTCATCTATCACGGCGATGCCGATCAACTGCGCACCCTTTGCGAGCAGATTGCGGCGCGTGACGGCGCGATTGTGTCGGTGCAGGGCTTTTCCCGCGGCGAGACCAATCTGCTGCTGGAGCGTCTGCTGATTGAGCGGTCACTGAGTGTGAATACCGCGGCGGCGGGGGGTAATGCGAGTCTGATGACTATAGGGTAAGGGCCGTTCGCAGGGGTTGTGCGCTATGCGAATGGGCCTGCTGCGGTGCTGAAGCTGGAATGTTCGCTGCGCGAACGGGCTATGAGATGGTTTCGTTCGCCTGGTGAGTCGGGCAGTTTCAGAACCGCCTCTGCAGGCGACCAACAAGGGGGCGCCAGTCGCCGCGCCCCCTTGACCCAGGGCTCCGGCCTGCTTCACCGCCGCTTCGCGGTCCCTTCGCTTCTTCCGGATTTCTCACGGACCGCCGGGACGCGCCATCCCTGTCGCTCGTCCTGAAATCCCTCATCCGCTCAGCGGCTCTGACGGCCTCCCTCCCCCGCTGTTATCTCTTCTTTTTGTGTTGAGTAATTCATCGCTTTACGTCCCGGGATGGGTCTTCAGTCAACAAACAGCGCAGCATCAAGAAAACAAAAAATTTTTGCAGGCGGGGGTTTGTGAGAGGCGTCCGAAACGCTGAGGAACAACCGGAGCTCAGGATGAGCCGACAGGATGTCTGCGAAAGGACGGCGCGATCCAGGGATGGCGAGTCCGGACGGTCCGCTGGCCGCAGGGCGTGACGAAGGCACCCCGCCAGGCGGGGCGCGGAGGCAGCCGGGCAACCTGAAACTCCCCACCGCCTGTTGTCCATCTGCGTGATGCGCGTCTGGTTTATGGGTTTGAATATAACCGTCGATATATCTGCACAAACACCCCTTTTTGGGAGTGAATATTACCGACCGTAACTTCATCATGGGTCGCTCGGCTTTTCCAACACTCGGCTTCAACATCACACGAAGCCTGGCGTTCATATCCTTCTGATTTCAGGTAGTTAATAATAATTTGGTTTTCAGCAACACCATAAAATTTCACGGTAAATACGCTAGCTTCTGTGTCTGTAATTCTCCCAAATTCGAATTTATAATCGCCTGATACTCTTGGAATTTTTTTTAATAACTCTGGTGTGTAATAGTCATACGCCCGTTTATCTTGCTCGGTATAATATGCGCTGCTGGCAAACTCCATCTTCACATAAGGCCAGCCAACAACCAGCGCAATACCAGCGCTGGCAATCACACCAATCAGGGCGACGATAGCCTTCCTCATAATTCCATCCTGCCGTTGCTGGTACCGAGTATCACAAAGGTCCCATCATGCCACGGCAGAATCACGTTCCCGGACAGAAAATCGTTATAGGGGATTACCGTGCGCATGAACGGCGGTAACAAACCTTTACGCGGCCGTAAGTGCGGGAACTTTTCCGGGTCGGGGAACAGCAGAGGCTGAAACGTCTCATTTTTCCAGTTACCGATTTTTCCGTAGTAGTCCCAGCGTTTCAGAGCCTCTTCTTTACTCACTGGGCGGAGCATATCAAAGGGGCTCTGAACCGACACTACGCGATAAAAACCCAGCAGATCTGACACAAGGTCCTCACCACTAAACCCACTGTCAGTGACTATATTATTGGGAAACACCCCCTGAAACGCCTCGAACTTGCGAGCCATAGTCATCATCATCGCCAGGGCAATGCTTTTATGTTCCCAGTAAGGGCGGCCTCTCCGGATACTCCTGGTCATAACCTTACCTGATCGGAACAACCTAAACGGTGACGTCATTCCCTGGACATACCTGACATCATAAAATTCCTTTCCCTATAATTCACCCTGTGACATCACTCTCAAAAGGTCTCGAATGTCCGTTCCCTGGGCATGCCCCAGGTCCACCCAGCCAAGTACTTCCGTATAAGCTATTCCGTACTTAGCGGTGCTTGCATCTCTACCATCAATAATTTCCGAACGCTTACTCATCCTGAATATCCCTCTTTCCGTGTAGTCGTTATTTCAGTTCACAATTTACCGTTACTGAGGTGAGTTTCAAAGATTGTCTTTGGCTCTCATACCAGCAGACAACAAACCATTCAGGAAAAACAAAGATATTAAAGGCGGGGTTTGCCAGAGGCATCCGCAGCGCGGAGGCAGCCGGACGCCGGGATTGTTAAGGGGCGGGCGTCCGCCCCTTGACGCGTCCGCCTGCACGGGCAACCTGAAACTCCCCATATCCTGACGGGCGAAACTTACTCAGTGCATACCCGCTGCTAAGCGTAACTTACCCACTGCTCGCGCTGCCAGGCGCCCTTTTCATTAATGTCGGAAATACAAAAAGCGACTGCCCTACTCCGCGATTGGTCAGCGACCATATTGCCACTGAACAGAGCGAGCAAATCCCCACGATTGCCACCGGATAGAAGCACGCCCAGAGAAACGAAAACCACGCCTGCTCAAACAGATGATGCCGCTGCGCGAACAGAATCGCGGACATACCAAAGAACTCGATAAAAATACGGTGGATGACGTAAATCTGCAGCGTATTGCGGCCAACCCAGTTGAGATAGCGCATGCTGAAATGCTGATTCAGCCAGCGGCAGGCGGCGATACTGAATAACACCGCCAGTACACACAGGAACAAACTCTTATCCAGGCCGAATATCACATGAATCCCGGCGACCGCAGCAAGTAGCGCCCAGGGCATCAGATTCTCCCGCCGCCATTCACTGAGGCGCAGCATGGTCTGACTCCAGAACGCACCCAGCAGGAAGAACAGGAAATATTGCGCCAGACTCTGGGGTCCCCAGAACGGAATCACTTTTTCGACCGCCAGATAATTGAGCAGGATCGCCACCGCCACCAGGGCCAGCTTATATTGACGAAAAACTTTAGCACACAGGAAATACAGCCCCAGTCCATAGAGATACCATGAGGTGCTCATCGCCATAAAGGTCAGTTTAAGAAATTCCAGCAGCGAACTGGCATAGGCGGCATTGAGATTCTGTGAAATACGCTGGCCGGTAATTTCGGTAGAGATGCCAATAATTGACCACCACTGAATAAAGCCCCACAGAATATAGAGATAAAAGAGATTGGTGATGCGACTGGTAAACACCTGTTTCCAGGGCCGGTTAATAATGCCATTGGTCGCCAGCAATCCCGACACAAAGAAAAAAGCGGGCATACGCAACGGCGACAGGACCGTATTAAACTGTATCCATATTTCGGCGGGGATCCATCCGGCAGTAAGGTATTTCATCGTCCCTTCAAAGCCGGGTAAAACCGTGTGGTACAGGACCACCAACAATATGCAGGCGCCCTTCAGGGTATCTACCCACAATATCTGGTCTGACTTAGTCTGGCTCATTCAATGACTCCTGCTGTGTAGGTCAGAATGCTGGAAAGTAAAAGCGAGGAAATCAGTATTGCTTTTATGATTATCCAGCGATTATTCGCCATTGAACCGGTGATGAATGTAGCGAAACTCTTAAAAGCCGCTGACTGGCCCTGTTGCCACAGTTATTTACTTAGCAGAACGTTTCCTTACACTTATTAATCAAGCGGGCAATAAGCGAATAATCTGCGCCTCAGCCAGACCAAAGGATAATATCGTTTGATAATCCACAGAATAGAAATAAGAGGAAGTGGCAGCAGTCAACGCCATTTAATATCCGATGAAAGGAAAAGATTTGTCAGATGCAGCAAAAGGTTTAACGGCTGAATAATTACCTGTGATATCGCACGGCAAATTAAGCGTGTTGCCGCTGAAAAAAGAGGATTAAACCGATTAAAACTGCCTTCCGGAGAAGGCAGTGAGGTTACTGATTAAGAAATTTATCGAGGAATTGACGGGTTCGTGGCTGCTGCGGATTGCTGAACAACGCTTTCGCCTCGCCCTGCTCCACAATGCGTCCCTGATCCATAAAAATGGCGCGGTCAGCAACGTCACGGGCAAAGCTCATCTCATGCGTGACGATGACCATGGTGCGTTTCTCTTCGGCCAGCGCGCGGATAGTGCTGAGCACCTCGCCAACCAGCTCCGGATCCAGCGCCGAGGTCGGTTCATCAAACAGAATCACTTCCGGCCGCATCGCCAGCGCACGGGCAATTGCCACACGCTGCTGCTGTCCACCCGACAGACGTCGTGGATAGCTATCTTCCTTGCCGTGCAGTCCGACCTTCTCCAGCAGCGTGCGGGCGCGGGCTATCGCATCCGCTTTCGCTTCGCCTTTGACAATAACCGGCCCTTCAATAATGTTCTCCATCACCGAACGGTGCGGAAACAGATTGAAGTTCTGGAAAACAAACCCAACCTGCTGACGCAGACGACGCACCTGCTCTTTCTGCTTGCTCTGGGCCAGCGCCGCATCCACGGTAATCTCCCCGACACGGATAGTGCCGCTATCCGGCACTTCCAGCAGGTTGATACTGCGCAGCAGCGTCGTTTTACCCGAGCCGCTGGGACCGATAATCGCCACCACTTCACCGGCGGCCACATCAAGGTCGATGTCGTGCAGCACCGTCTGGCCGTTAAACGATTTCACCAGCTTTCTGACTTCGATGGCGCTCATTTCGACTCCGAATCCTGACGATTAACATGCTGTTCCAGCCGGTTCTGCAACGCAGACAACACCGTTGCCATCACCCAGTAGATCAGCGAGGCCGCCAGATACATGGTGAAGACTTCCAGCGTACGCGAGGTGATCAACTGCGCCTGACGGAACAGCTCCGGCACCTGAATGGTCGCCGCCAGCGAGGTATCTTTCACCAGGCTGATAAAACTGTTCCCCAGCGGAGGCAGCGCGGTGCGTGCTGCCTGCGGCAGGATAACCCGACGCAGGGTCTGCCAGCGCGTCATACCGATACTTGCCGCCGCTTCCCACTGACCGCGCTCAATCGATGAAATCGCGCCGCGCAGAGACTCTGAAGCATAGGCGGCGGTATTCAGGGAAAGACCAATCATTGCCGACGGGATCGGGTCCAGCTCAATGCCAAACTGCGGCAGGCCGTAGTAGATCATAAATAGCTGCGCGATCAGCGGCGTGCCACGGAAAATCGAGACATAGATCCGCGCCAGCCAGCGAACCGGCCAGAAGCGCGACAGACGCATCAGCGCCAGAATAAAGCCCAGCAGCAGACCGAAGAACATCCCGCCGATGCTGAGCTGCAGCGTAAACAGCGCGCCTTTTAATAAAAAAGGTGCTGAATCCAGCACCAGTTGAAGACTTTCCTGCATTATTTCGTCACGTCCGCGCCAAACCATTTCTGAGACAGCTTGCTCAGCGAGCCATCTTTCTGCATGTCAGCAATAGCCTGGTCGACCGCTTTCAGCAGATCGTCATTGCCTTTACGAATCGCAACGCCCGATTCCTGACGAGAGAAGGCATCACCAGCAACCGCCATGGTATCGCCGGTTTTCTTCACCAGATCCAGTGCAGCCAGACGGTCAACCAGGATGGCATTCAGACGGCCAGAACGCAGATCCTGATATTTCGTCGGGTCATCATCATAAGTACGGATGTCCACGCCTTTCACATTCTCACGCAGCCACTGCTCGTAGTTAGTGCCCAGACCCACGCCCACTTTCTTGCCAGCCAGATCAGCCGGTTTGGTGATGGTATTCGCGTTGGCTTTCATGGTCAGTGCCTGAATGCCGGAGACCGTGTATGGCGTGGAGAAGTCATACTTCTTCTTACGCTCATCAGAAATAGTCACCTGGTTGATCACCACATCGATGCGTTTCGCATCAAGTGAGGCCAGCATGCCGTCCCATTTGGTCGGTTTCAGGCTCGCCTTGACGCCCATATGCTGCGCCAGCTGTTCTGCGAATTCCACTTCAAAGCCGGTCAGCTTGCCCTTCTCATCCTGGAAGCTGAATGGCGGATAAGTTCCTTCCAGACCCACCAGCAGCGTGCCGCGCTCTTTAATTTTGTTCAGCAGATTTTCCGCTGCAAAGGTTTTAACGTTGACGCCTGCAATCAGCGCCACAGCCATGACGCCCATCACCATCTGACGACCTGCACGAGAAAAGGACATATTCACCCCATTATTGACAGTATTGTGTGTGTGTTCTTATAAGGGCAGCACCGCTTATCGCTGCCAGTCCAAAATGATAACGCACGGAGTATAAACTCTTTTATTCGCTTGTCTCAGACCGAAGGATGATAAGCAAATAACGCCGGCGCGCCGCCCGTATGAATAAACAGCAACGGACCTTCACGACGGAAACGATTCTGGCTGATGCCATCCAGGAGTCCGGCCATCGCCTTGCCGGTATAAACCGGGTCGAGAAGGATCCCTTCCAGCTGCGCCAGCAGTTTCACCGCAGCCATGCCTTCGTCATTCGGCTCGCCGTAGCGCGGCGCGAAATAGTCATCCCACAGGGTGATCGGTGCCTTAGCCTGCACCTCCAGCTTCTCTGCCAGCGACTGACGCAGCCGCTCAACCAGCGGCAACTGCGCTTCGATCTGACGTGAAACGGTGACGCCCACCAGCTCGGTTTCCGGCAGCAGGTGCTCCAGACCCACCGCCAGTCCGGCATGGGTGCCGGCACTGCCCGAGGCGACGACCACGGCGGCAAAATCGACCACGCCTTCACTCTGATGAGCGATCTCCTGCGCGCACTCCACATAGCCTAGCGCACCCAGCGCATTTGAGCCGCCGACCGGTACGATGTAAGGGCGGAAGCCCTGAGCTTCCAGACGCGTGGCTTCTTCAGCCAGCTGCTCTGCAGGATTGTGCAGCGCATCTACCATGATCACTTCCGCGTCCATCAAATCCAGTATCAAACGGTTGCCGTTGCTCAGGTAGTTTTCAGCGTGGGTACCAATCGGGTTTTCCAGCAGCGCCACGCACTTCAGGCCAAGACGGGCCGCGACGGCCGCCGTCTGACGCACATGGTTAGACTGAATCGCGCCCGCGGTCAGCAGCACATCGGCGCCTTCGCGCAGCGCATCGGCCGCCAGGAATTCGAGCTTGCGCAGCTTATTACCGCCCATCGCCACGGGGGTGAAATCATCGCGTTTGATGAAGATATCGCGACCCAGATAGTCGGAGAGCCGTGGCAGATGTTCTAACGGCGTGGGTGCGCCCAGCAGTTCAAGACGAGGGAATTGGTGTAACAGATGTAAAGACAATGCTGCCTCCATTCGGGCACTGGAATTATCTTTATAGTGTTGCAGAAGATGCGCAAAGGATCACCCTGATTCAGGTGTCCGCAGATGCGGTAAGACACAGGCACTGAGAAAAATGCGAGGAGAAAGAAGCGCCGTGCTCCCCCTTCCCTGGACCCGGCTGGCGGGCCAGGGGAGAACGTGCCGCAGGCACGCGGGGGAGCAATCGGTGCAGATCAGGTTTACGCCTGCTGCCAGCCTAAGAACTGATCGTACTTGCGGAGCGCGATGCGGTAATTGTTATTACCGGCATCAGGCAGATCGCTTTCCAGACACTGATGCCAGCTATTTCCTTTGAGCCTGTCGGCCGGGAAATTTTTGGCTTTCAGCATCTCATCCAGTCGACGAAGACGCACCACATATTCACGAATCGTGCTGGGGCTCATCTCTGTCTGCTCAAACAGGTACTGTTTGAACGCCATAATGTCGAAGTAATTAGGATGGGTATTGCAAAAAATATCACTGCAAAAACGACAAAGCGCAGTCAGTTCGGGCTGAAGCTTCAGCCACAGCGGCTCATCAATCATCTGGTCCATCCGAGCGATGGCCTCTTTATTGATGATCTGGCCACGAAAAACGAGCGCCATTCGATCTAATACCTTGCCACAGTGTGAACAATTGCTCTGGCTGTGTTTATAGTCTTTAAGATAACGACTTAACGGTCTGGCCTTGGTCTTGGCTCCCATTACTGAGTCCCCGGTTTCTTATAATTTTGAATCGCCAGGAACTGATACTGCTAGCGCGCTCCCGCAAGTCGGGCCCGCAGGCGTTTGATCGCCTGACTGTGCAGCTGGCTGACACGGGATTCACCCACATCAAGCACCGCGCCAATCTCTTTCAGGTTCAGTTCTTCCTGGTAGTACAGTGTCAGCACCATCTTTTCACGATCGGGTAACGCTTCGATCGCTTCAATAACGCGCTCACGCAGACTCCCTTCAAGCAACTGGTGAAGTGGATTAGCCTCTTCATGGCCTTCCGTCACCAGCTCCGCGCTGTCGCCGTGCTCTTCCCGATACTCGTCGTAGGAGAAAAGTTGACTGTTGTTGGTGTCCAGCAGGATCTGCCGGTACTCCTCCATGGAAACATTCAGCTGCTGCGCCACTTCCTGCTCGGAGGCAGAGCGTCCCAGCGACTGTTCCACCCTGTGCATTGCTCCGGCCACCTCACGTGCGTTACGACGCACGCTGCGAGGTGCCCAGTCCCGACTACGAAGCTCGTCGAGCATGGCGCCACGAATACGCTGCACGGCGTAGGTGGTAAAAGCTGTACCCTGGAGCGCGTCATAGCGCTCTACGGCATTTAACAGCCCTATTCCACCCGCCTGCAGCAGGTCATCAAGCTCCACGCTGGCTGGCAGGCGAACCTGCAGACGCAGCGCTTCATGACGCACCAGCGGCACGTAGCGCTGCCAGAGCGAATGCTTGTCCATCACGCCTTCGGCGGTATAGAAATCGTTCACGTTGACTATCCTGCGTTAATGAAGTTATCGGCATGATTATGCAATTCTGTAGCGTTTTCGATTGACTGAATAGGCGGGGTAAAACGAGGCTATTTCATTTTTGTTAAGTCAGAGTGCAGATCCTTCTGCACTCATCGGTGAGAATTAACGACGGGCGCGCAGTCGTTGCCGCGTAGCGGGTGGCACAGCCGCCCACAGGCTGCAGATCCGACCATCCAGCTCCTGATACCAGGGCGCAATATGCTGTCGCGCCTCCTCGCCAGGATGCACCTGGATCTCTCCCGACTCACCATTAATGCTAATCAGTCGGTTAATAAATAATCGTTGCAAATCACTGCGTAAAAACAGGCCGTTATCGACGCTGTTATCGGCCAGCACACCGTCATCGCCTTCCAGCGTGTCGATATGGCAGGCTTCCACCCACGGCCAGCCGTGGCGTTCGGTCAGCTCGGTTCCGGTCATCACGCAGGCACCGTAGCGGGCTTTAACACCGGCGCTGAATTCCGCCTGGCTGGCGCGCTGCAGCACCCGTGCTTTGACGCGACGTCCGACTTCAGTACCCGGCATGACCGCCGCAGGGACTTTGTGCTGCGGCGTACTCAGCACCACGATGAATTGAATGCGCTGCGACTGCGCAAAGCAGGGATCCGCCTGAGGAGTGAAGAGCTGCCAGTAAGCGTCATCATCATCCTGATGCATCAGCACCAGTTTGTAGCCGCGACTGTTGAGCAGGTTCTGCGCCGTGGCGGATTGCGGATCGATCATCGCGAAAACCTGGCTGCTGCCCATCACCTTCCACAGGTTTTCGCGCTTCTCGTTCTCACTGCGACGGAAATAGAGGAAAGAGAGATTCTGCTTAAGGTAGTGCTCAAAGCGACGCAGATAATTTTTACGCTCGTTGTCATGGGAGATGAACAGCAGGTCCTCCAGCGGACTGTTGCTCTCTTCCTGCGCAAAAACGGCACGGATTTTCAGCGTGCGCAGGCCGGTTGACGGACTCAGCAAGGCGCGCGCCGTCAGCTCTTTATCATCAGGGTATTGCAAAGCGTAACGCCGGGCGATCTCGTCGAAGGTCAGCCGCTCGCCCGGTAACAGGTCATAATTGAAGCGCATAGACACTCCACAAAGTTAAAATCATTAATGATGTTGTTCTGTAGAGAGTTATCGGCAGGCTGGGGGGGAACTGTAACCGGGGTGAGAACTCAGGAGTCGGGAAGACGACATGGTACAGGCTCATATCCACCTTACCCTGCCCCGGTTACTGCAACGCTGTGCGGTCTGCACTACATTGAACGGTGTGCACTGGCGTTGACCTCGACGATTTGATGAAACAGCGGAACGACGGCTCGGCGATAACGGTGACGCAACTTCGCTTTGAGTGGCCGCTTCGCCATGATTTCTGACCAGATCTGGCGTTTCTTACGGTTGTGACGCTCAACATCTTCTATCTGCTGAATCGTGGTCTGCTGAGACGTTTCATGTAGCAACACCGGGGCTGGATGCACAGCCAGCAGCCGGAAGGCTCCGTACTCTTCGAACAAGCACCATTTATCGGCAACCATCCAGACCGGATAGAGCAGACTGAGCAGCCTTTTCGCCGCTGCCAGATTGATGACATAAGCGTGCGCGGTAGTGGCGCAGTAGACAGGATAAAGGCTGGCAGTTTCCGATACCGTCGCAATCACTTTGTTCACATATTTATTAACACGTGAGAGCAATACTAACGTCGGATTATTTTCGGGCAACTGAATGACTGGACTGGATAATACCGCTGAAAACATCGGGGTTAATAGTGCGTCATCTTCCAGAATCAATGCCTGAGTAATGTTTTCATCTGCCATTTTGCGATAAATAGCGATGTGACTTAACGCACACCCTATTTCGCCCGGCTTGAACGCATAATTAACGGTGCGGATGTGCTGCGCAATCTCCGTATCCGTTAACAGGCTACCATTCACGGCTTGAATAAATTCATAACCGAGACCGGCGGCATCGCACTGCGCCGCAATAATGGCGCGACGATCCGTTGATGAGGCGAGATTGATGATGAAAGTTTTCATGCTGGATTTATATTCCGGATAGGTGATATGCCTGAAACGACCAGCATACTGCCCATGGCATAACCCGGAATGCGTTAAACGAGCGTTAAACCCTGACCTGCGATAAAAACCCAGTCTCTTTTGGGAGCATGATAAATAAAAAGCTCCGCAGAAGCGGAGCCTTAATTTACTTAAGCAGATAGATCAGCGACAGATCGTCATTGACCTTAACCTTGTTAATCTCTGCCAGAAACGCACTCACCGACTGTGCACTGTGTTTTGTTATTGAGTGGTAGCTGTAGATGATATTGATAATATCCTCTTCATCAATCGTTCCGACCAATTCAACACTGGCGGCTATCAATGACTTAAGCTGGAACCATTCTGCTGTCAGAAGATACAGGCTCAGTAACGGACTGCGACTCTCGTCATTAGGGAAAAATTCATCATAAATGCGGTACTGAATATAGTTGTTCATTATCCACGGGCGCTCAGCGAGCCAGGGCATAACCTGCTTCTGCCAGACGTTGTCCAGCCGGATCATCGGCTGACTGACGTCATCGGTTTTAGCCCCTTCGGACAAAATATAAATTAGCTTATTCAGATAGTGATCCAGGGTGGGAAAGCCACGCTTGTATGTCTTTGCGCCGAACCAGGTCTGTAATCTCAACAGTAAAGACCATTGCAGATTATAGTCAGGCTTAATCTGGTCAAGCTGCCGCCTGATTTCGCCCTGTGCCAGATTATCAAGCACGTCAGAAAAATGACGCTCCATTTTTTCCAGCCAATTCTCCTCAGGACTCACCCTTTCAGCAGCCAGCAAAAAGGTAGCCAGTGCGTACAGCGCTTCATCCAGCTTCTCACCGCTCATTTTAACAATATTGAGACACATCAGATTGAGCAGCTTCTTGTGCTGATCAAGATCTTTGGCTTTATTGGCTTCTGGCTGAGTCTGAATGGTCTGTTCGAAGAGCATGGCATCGGGTGAGGCTAATAACTTCCGGGTGGCTTCCGGGCAGGAGAGCACCAGCGTCTTTTGTCGCTCATATTTAAACGTCCTGGCTGAACGGGGATAGGTAGAGCAGGTCTTACTCAATGCCTCAGCGCCCAGACTGGCGTGCACTTTACACAGGAGGTCTTCACCCATAAAAGCACAGTTGCCGGATGAATTCAGCTTCATGGTGCCCCAGTTGGCGAAGCTTTTTCCGGTAATGACGATGTTGTCGGTCGCCAGGGTTTTGATTTCAATCTGAGAGGATTTTAAATAGCGCTTGACCGTGGGCTTATCCAGATTGATATCCCAGCCTTTGCAGCAGTGATCGCGACACTCACTGCCAATACATTTAAAGGCAGTGACAAACAGCGGTTCCACAACAGTAATATTTTTCATTATCTACCTGCTCAACCAGGGTGTTAAAAACCATGAGGGTGAGTGTCAGGATAAATTAAAGAGAGGAAATTGATTGGCAGAGAAAAGATTAAAAAACAGGCTAATCGTACGCATAAAAAAAACCCCGCCGAGGCGGGGTTTTGAATGGGGATTCGAAGGCGATTAGCCCTGCAGCAGAGACAGAACCTGCTGTGGAACCTGGTTCGCTTTAGACAATACTGAGTTACCAGCCTGCTGCACGATCTGTGCTTTAGACATGTTGGAAACTTCAGTTGCGTAGTCAGCATCCTGAATACGAGACTGTGCTGCAGACAGGTTAGTCGTGGTGTTGTTCAGGTTAGTTACCGCTGAGTTCAGACGGTTCTGTACTGCACCCAGGCTAGAACGGAAGTTATCAACAGATGCGATAGCTTTGTCCAGCAGTGCCAGTGGGTTAGACGTTGCTGAACCCGTGTGCACGTTGGTGTTGGTTGCAGAAGCGATATCACCGATAGCACTTGCTACGCCAGTAGTACCTGCTGCTGCGCCATCAACAATGGCACCCGCTGCGGTGTTGTAGTCTTTGCCCTGAACAGTCACATAACCCTGTGCTGCGCCAGTTGCATCGCCGCCAACTTTAACGAACTGACCGGTCATGGTACCAGCAGTTACGCCGTTCGCCGTGTCGGTATAAGAAACGTCAGTGGTGTTCAGTGCAACTTTACCAGTCGCATCATCAACAGAAACTGCGTAGTTATCGCTGCCAGAAGAGACAACGTAAGTTGCAGTGGCTGCGCCAGCTGAAGTCTGTACGTTTTTCAGTGACAGTGAGCTTGCATCTACTTTCAGAGCAGTTGCAACAGCTGCCAGGTCAACGTTTTTCAGTGAACCGCTTGCGCCAACCTGAGAGATTGCATCGCTGGTTTTCAGTGCGTTTTTAGAGACGCCGAAACCTGACAGGCCCAGAGTAGAAGAGTCAATCTTCTTCAGGTCGATGTTGATGGTTTCGCCGTCGTTTGCGCCAACCTGAATTTTCATTGCGCCGTCTTTAGCCAGCACGTTCACGCCGTTGAACTGAGTCTGACCAGATACGCGGTCGATTTCGCTCAGACGTGATTTGATTTCGTCCTGGATTGAACCGAGGTCAGAATCAGAGTTGGTGCCGTTCTGAGACTGTACAGTCAGCTCACGAACACGCTGTAAGTTGTTGTTGATTTCTGACAGCGCGCCTTCAGTAGTCTGCGCAGCAGAGATACCGTCGTTGGCGTTACGAGCAGCCTGAGTCAGGCCCTTGATGTTAGAGGTGAAACGGTTGGCAATTGCCTGACCAGCAGCGTCATCTTTCGCGCTGTTGATACGTAAACCAGAAGACAGACGCTCCATTGAAGTAGACAGAGCTGACTGGTTCTTGTTGATGTTGTTCTGAGTGATCAGCGAGAGGCTGTTGGTATTAATGACTTGGGCCATGATGAATTTTCCTGTTAATCAAGTCTTTCGGTTAAGGTGTGGGCTTCAACCCGCCGGCTTCAGCGCCGTCAAAGTTGTTATCGTCTGCCGTTTAACAACCTTTAGAATTTTTTTAGTACCAGGCGAATTTTTCTGCTTCAACCTGTCACGTTTTAAGTTATCGCCACCCGCCCGAACTTCTTTAGACTTAATTCATTAATTTTCTAGCCGCTGAATTACCCTTCTCTATAGTGCTTATTTACCTCATTACCCTAAGGCAAATAACCTTAAACTTTCCTTATTCAAGGCCGATAACCCAGGTATCAATTTCTCTGTCGACCTTATAAAGGAATTAACATGGCTAGTATAAGTAACCTTGGTGTGGGTTCCGGCCTGCCACTCAGTACCATGCTTGACAGTTTGACCACCGCTGAAAAAGCCTCACTGACACCGATTTCAAAGCAGCAATCGGCTTATACAGCCAAGCTGAGTGCCTATGCCACCCTGAAAAGCTCACTGACGACTTTCCAGACGGCTAACACCAAGCTGAACAGTGCTGACCTGTTTACCTCGACCACCGCGGCCAGCAGCTCAACGGCGTTCAGTGCGACCACTTCTGGCACCACGGTGGCCGGCAAATATGCCATTAACGTGACGCAGCTGGCCCAGGCGCAGGTCCTGACCTCCTCCGTGCAGAGCAGCAACACCGCCGCACTGGGCGACAGTTCAGTGGCCAGCCGCAGCATCGCGATTACCTTAAAAGATGGTTCAAGCAAAAGCGTGACCCTCTCCAGCGATCAAACCTCGCTGACCGGTATGCGCGACGCCATCAACGGCGCCAATGCCGGTGTCACCGCCACCATTATTAAGGTGTCAGACGGCAGCTTCCGCCTCTCCATGAGCGCCAATAAAACCGGCAGCGACAATGCGGTAGCCACGATCGCCGTCACCGGCGACAGCACGCTGCAGGGCGTTGTGGGCTTTGACGCCTCCGCCAGCAGCAATGTGATGACTGAAAGCGTTAAAGCGCAGAATGCCCAACTCACGGTCAACAACGTTGCGATTGAGAACAGCAGCAACCAGATCAGTGATGCGCTGGAAGGGATTACCTTAAATCTGACCGCGCAGACAACGGGCGCTCAGACGCTGACGATTACCAAAGACACCTCAAAAGCGTCCAGCGCGATCAGCGGCTGGGTGGATGCCTATAACTCGTTGCTGGATCAGTTCAATACGCTGACCAAGTACACTAAGGTAGATACTAATACCGATTCGCAGGACTCCAGCAATGGTGCCCTTATCGGTGACAGCACATTGCGCACGATTGAGACGCAGCTGAAAAGCATGCTCACCAACGCGCAAAGCTCCTCTTCCTACAAATCGCTTGGCCAGATTGGTATTACCACCGATCCCCAGACGGGCTCATTGAAAATTGATTCCACTAAGGTTAACGCCGCGCTGGATAAAGATGCCGCAGGCGTGAAAGAGATGATCGTGGGCGACGGTAAAACCACCGGTATTACCACCAAAATCGCGACCAATATCACGGGCTGGTTATCGACCAAAGGGATTGTTCAGGCCGCTACCGATGGCGTCAGCAAGACACTGAATAATTTAACCACCCTCTATAACACCACCAGCGATCGTATTGATGCGGATATCGCACGTTATAAAACACAGTTTACCCAGCTTGATCTGGCCATAAGTAAACTCAACTCGACCAGTACGTATCTGACGCAGCAGTTCGATACCTCAAGTTCTAACAAATCATAGGAGTGACCATGTACAGCGCTACAGGCACCAAAGCCTATGCAAAAATTGGCGTCGAAAGCGCCGTCATGAGCGCCACCCAGCAGCAGCTGGTGATGATGCTGTTCGACGGTGCACTGAGCGCGTTAATCCGCGCCCGCTTGTTTATGCAGGATGGCAATATTGAAGGCAAAGGCAGCTCCATCTCCAAAGCGATCAATATTATCGAAGCAGGCCTGAAAGAGGGTCTGCTTGAAAACAGTGGTGATGAACTGGCAGATAATCTGCTGGATCTTTACAACTACATGACCCGTCGCCTGCTGCATGCCAACCTGCACAATGATGTTGCAGCGGTCGAAGAGGTCGAAGGCCTGCTGCGCAATATCGCGGACGCGTGGAAAGAAGTAGTTCAATCTCACCTGATTCAGGACGCCGTTTAATGACCACTGCACCGCATCTGATTACCGTTTACCACCAGTTACTCGATCTCAGCCACGGAATGCTGCGTCATGCAGAACAAGGCGAATGGGATGAATTGATCAGCAGGGAGATGGAGTATGTCAGTGCGGTGCAGAACTTATCCGAATCGACAGATGCTGTGTCGCCATCATCGCAGACGCAGGAGCAGTTACGCCCGGTGCTGCGCCGTATTCTTGATAACGAATGCGAAGTGAAACGTCTCCTGCAGGCGCGGATGGATGAGCTGGCCTCGCTGGTGGGTCAGAACAACCGACAGAAGTCGGTGATGTCCGCCTATAGCAGTCAGGGCGGCTTAGTCATGGTGCCGCGCGAAACCCTCTCCTGATCCCCTGCTCTGCCACGCCGCCAGATTTATTTCTCTGCGCGGCGTCTCTTTTTTGCCGCTTACTCCATACTTGATTCTCATCATCCCCTGGAGTGTGGTACATGCAAAACCCAACGTTATTACAGTTTTTCCATTGGTATTACCCGGATGGCAGCAAACTGTGGCCGGAAGTCGCCGATCGCGCGGCCTGGCTCAGCGAAATCGGTATCACCATGGCGTGGTTGCCACCGTGCTACAAAGGGGGTTCTGGTGGCTATTCTGTCGGTTACGACAGTTACGATCTGTTCGACCTTGGGGAATTTGATCAGAAAGGCGGTGTTGCGACTAAATATGGCGACAAACAGCAGTTACTGGCAGCCACCGAAGCCCTGCGCAGCCACAACGTTGGGGTGCTGCTGGATGTGGTGCTGAACCATAAAATGGGTGCTGACGAAAAAGAAGCGATCAGCGTAAACCGGGTCAACCCGGATAACCGCGACGAAATTTACGAAGAAGTCGTTGAGTGCGAGGCCTGGACAAAATTCACCTTTCCGGCCCGCGCCGGGGAATATTCAAAATTTACCTGGGATCACAAATGCTTTAGCGGCGTCGACCACATTGAAAATCCGGACGAAAACGGCGTTTTTAAAATCATCAATGACTACACCGCCGAAGGCTGGAACGATCAGGTCGATAACGAGCTGGGTAACTTCGACTATCTGATGGGTGCAAACATCGATTTCCGCAACAACGCAGTCCGGGAAGAGCTGAAATACTGGGCGCGCTGGGTGATGGAACAGGTGCCCTGCACCGGCTTTCGTCTGGATGCGGTAAAACATATTCCGGCCTGGTTCTACAAAGAGTGGATCGAGCATATTCAGGACGTCGCTGAGGAGCCGATGTTTATCGTCGCGGAGTACTGGTCGTTTGAAACCGAGAAGCTGCAGGAGTATGTGCATCAGGTGGAAGGCAAAACCATGCTGTTCGATGCACCGCTGCATATGAACTTCCATCAGGCCTCAACCGCGGGCAGCGCCTACGATATGAGCCAGATTTTTGCCAACTCGCTGGTGGTAGCTGATCCGTGGCATGCCGTGACTATCGTGGCCAATCACGACACCCAGCCGCTGCAGTCGCTGGAAGCGCCGGTTGAAGCCTGGTTTAAACCGCTGGCCTATGCGCTAATTCTGTTACGTGAACAGGGTGTGCCTACCATTTTCTATCCCGATCTGTTCGGGGCGACTTATGAAGATGAAGGCGGCGACGGCGAAAAGTACAAAATTGAGATGCCGGTGATCCCTGAACTGGAAGGCTTAATCCGTGCGCGCCAGCAATATGGCTGGGGCGTACAGACCGACTATTTCGATCACCCCAACTGCGTGGCGTTCAGCCGCAGCGGTACCGAAACGCAGCCGGGCTGTGTAGTGATTATGTCGAACGGCGATGCGGGGGAGAAAAGCGTGCCGATGGGTGACGGTTTGGCCGGTAAGGTCTGGCGCGATCACCTGGGTAATCGTGAAGAGACGATTACAGCCGACGAGCACGGCACCGCAGTGTTTGTCTGTAATGGTGGCAGCGTCAGCGTCTGGGTCCTTGCAGAATAAGTTAGTGGCAGAATAAGTGACGCAATAAAAACGAAAACCGCCCCGGCCGGGCAGAGCGCACTTTACGCTCTTGCCTGCCGGGGCGGTTTTATTAGGAGTCGGCTGTTACGACTTCGCGTTATTTTCAGTAATCGGTGTGCGCAGCAGTTGCGGTTCGATGTTCTGAATCACGGCCGCTTTCGGCTGCTTCGCCACTTCTTCCAGCGCCTGCTGACACTCGATGGTCGGGCGCGCGACTTTACGCAGGGTCATCCGGTCGTAACTCAGTTCGCCATTCTCCACCACCAGCGGCATCACCCGCAGCTGACGTGTCACATTGACATAATCGCCGCTCAGGCGAGTCAGTTTGCCCGGCTTGGCGATCACCCGCATCCACTGACGGCAATCCAGGGTGCTGCCATCGGCATTAATGATCACGCTGGCTATCGCCTTGTCGTTGATCAGGCTGCTCTGTGGGCCGACAGTTTGCCAGGTTCCCTGCAGATCAGCGGGCGCCGGTGTCTGTACCGCGTTTTCATAATCGTTGATTTGCACACATCCACTTAGTGCCATCGTAGCAATCAGCATCCACTTTTTCATGTTTAATCCCTAAGATCACATCAATGGCGGCTACGTTATAATTTTTCCACCGCGTTACGCAAGATATCTGGGTATTCAGGCTCCACGTAAACCCTGATTGCAGCAGAATTTAACCGGCAGCGAGACCAAACGTACGTGTTTTAATCGGCAAATGGATGACGGATTGGGTTCATCCATTGGCTTTACCCCGCCTGACAAGCGATAAACAACCCGCTACACTGGCGCGCTGCAACAGACTTTCAGGAATATGAATATGAAAACGCCAGAAGCCTACTATGCCCAGGCACGCGAGATGTTTTTCACCGCGCATCCCGACTTTCAGTCTGCACTGGATGAATTAACCGAGAGCGATGCCCGTGCTGCGAACCTGTCACTGCGACAGCTTCGCGAATGGCATGCCGAACGCATCTATGCGGCCTTTTTGCGACAGAAAAATCTGGATGGGATGATCTTCTCAATTCAGCTCGCTGAGCCGGATAAAGCGGTGGCGGCTGAGGCTATCGAGACTTATCTCAAATCTCATGCTGAGTCGCTGGGAATGAGCTGGGAAGAGTTTTGCATCAAAAACGAGCTTTAATCCGCGCCGCGTTGAAGTTGTATATTGCAAACACCTCCAACCAGTTCAGGCACTGCAGATAAGGTTGTACTAACCGGGGGAAAGTGTATAACTTCGGCGTGCGACTAAGGTCGTGGATGTCCTTTAACGAATAGTGCTGATGCACTGCCTCTGCAGGTGTTGTCTCAATTCCACCTCCAGAGGCGAATTTTTTATCCGCCCCTACCCCTCACCTTCCGTCGCTTTACCTTTTACTTCAACATAACTTGCAACCGCCAGCAGACGATTAATATGCGTTAGCAGCAGATCAACATCAGACTGGAGAAACTCGGTCGAAGATTGCGAAGCGGTAACAATGGCATCCTGCACCGTTTCTGAAATAGTCAGCGAGTTGTCCTGTTTCGCCTGCACCAGCAGCGCTGCAACCAGCAGGGACTGCGCTTCTAACTGCGCCGTCAATTCTTTCGCATCGACGTCCATCTTTGCCAGTTTTAGCAGAATATCAATTACCAGTTGTCGCATCGCGGACCTCCTGAAAAGTAAGTCGTCATTATGTCGCGATGCGTGCGCATTTTGCTAGTCGAAGATCGCGGTTTATGCGAGATAAAAATTTACGCAAAATTGGATACGCCACCTTGCCACTGTTTTTATTTACAGTATTATATGTCAGCGATTTTGCCCTGAATGGATTGCCATCATGTTTGTTGAGTTGATTTATGACAAGCGCAACGTTGCCGGTTTACCGGGCGCTCGCGAGATGATTCGTGAGGAGCTGGAAAAGCGGGTGCATCGGGTGTTTCCTGACATTGAAGTTAAGGTCAAGCCGATGGAACGTAACGCGATAGATACAGATCTGAGTAAGAACGACAAAGCGACAGTTGCGCGGATTGTTGAAGAGATGTTCGACGAAGCGGAAATGTGGCTGGTGGCCGATTAATCCCTTAACGGCCACCGCAATCAGTTAGCGGGAGATAACTTAGCTCTCCTGCTCGCTGTGATTAATTTCGATCTCAATGTCCTGAATAGCGGCATCCAGATCTTCCAGCAGTTTGCCCTGCTTGTTAAGCAATGCATCAATTCTGTCGGCGTTAGTCTTGTCTTTATATTCACCGGCATCAAACGCTAACCAATGGCTGGAGAGGGTTTCGGTGTTAGTCTGCGCATAGTGGCGCATCTCTTTTAACTGAGAGGTCACGTCGCGCAGATAGTCAGTTTTGGTCTTGGTTTCTGTTGAATCGCTCATGCTAAATTTCCTTCTGGTCAGTTATCCAAAATGATTAGGCTTAGCGGTTCATCAACCGGCCAATCAGCGGGCGGGCATTCAGATACAAATGTCGCCCGGAGATTTAAAACTAGTCGATAATAGCGAAGCCGCACTAGGAATAATCGGAAGTTATGGTTTTTTAGCCGGTTTCGCTGCTGGCGCCTCACTCACAATCACCACTTCTTTGACTTTGGTGATCGTTTTGTCGGCTACACGATCCGGTATCGCATCGAGCTTATGCTGTATTGCCGTGACCTGATCGGTCAGCAACTCCACTCTGTCATCACGCCGCGCGGCAATTAAGCGATAATCCGCCCGAATCTCCTCAATCCGCCGGTTTGCAGTGTTACTGACGTAGAGAAAAATAATTGTCATCAGGATGCAAATCATCGAACAGCTCAGCAGAATGCAGCCGAGGATAACTTTGCGTCGGTATGACATCGGAGCCTTGGTGCTATTAATCGTTGCCATTGCTGTGATCCTCCAGAGTTGAGATAAGCCGATCTATCTCATTACGAAATTTATCGTTGTGATCGGTTTCGGTCATGGCCAGTAAAATCCCTACCGCGTTCTTGATTAACCGAAGATCGGTTTCGAGTGTCGAGATACGGCGCAGATTCCTGTCGTGTCGTTCGCGTAATTCATCGTTCTCCTCCCTTATCAGCACGTTGCTCTCTTTGAGCAACACCACCTGCTCTTTGTAACTGGTTATAATTTCCCCACCCGCCCTGTTACTGGTTACGATTGACGCGATACCCGCCAATAACGGTTTCCAGAACAGTGCTGCTGCGCCCCCACCCAGAACTAACGCACCCATACTGGTAATAAGACTACTTTCCATGCCACACCCCTTTGTCCGGTAAGGTCTCTGGAACCACTGCGTGCTGAAAAGCCACGTCCTCCGCCTGAAATTTAAGATTGCTTAAATACCACGCTTAAGTATACTTAAGTCATTATCAACTAAAAAGTCAAGCTGATGAAAAACGAAACGCTGGGTGACCGCATCCGACTCCGACGTAAATCACTGCAATTAACGCAGAAGCAATTGGCACAACAGGTAAAAGTTTCCCATGTGGCGATTTCGCAATGGGAAAAAGAGGAGACGCTGCCGCGCGGTGAGAACCTGCTACGGCTCGCCGAAGCACTGGGCTGCGCCCCGGCTTTTCTGATAGATGGGGATGGACCTGTTTTTAATGAAAGCGCTTATGGTGGCCTGCATCAGATCCCACTGCTGGCACAGCGCGACGTCGCGCAATGGCTGAATGACGCCAGTTCTGTGCGGCATGAACTGCTGATGCACAACGACATGGCACTTTCGCAAAAGAGCTTTGCTTTCCGGGTAGAAGAACAGGCGATGACACCCGCGATTCTGAAGGATGATGTGGTGATCATTGATCCCAGCCTGTCACCTCAACCGGGCGACTGCGTGCTGGCATTGCAGCTACAGGTCGCCCTGCTTCGCACCTGGCGTCAGCGCGGCAGTGAAGATGGTGTTTTGCAATTTGAACTGGCACCGGTAAATATCAACTTCCCCGACCTGCATTCCAGACGGGATAGCCTGAAACTACTGGGTACGCTGGTGGAACTACGCCGCTATCGCCAGCCATAAAAAAACCCGCAGACGCGGGTTAACTTTTCATCGTACAACGGTGGTCTGGACGCTTAATTACAGGGCGTCGGTGAGTTGATCCACGATCACCTTGCCTTGCAGATCGGTCTGCATAATGCGGTAATTAACCGGCCATGAGCGGCGGGTACTGAGTTTATCGAAAAGCGTCACGCCGCCTTTTTTGACACCCTGACGGTTAACAATAATCCATTCGGTCACTTCTTCCTGACCACGATTTTTCAGGCTCACCGAACCTTTTTCGATTAACTGATCTTCAGCTTCAATCTTTAAATAGTCTCGTAACATAATTTCTATCTCCTGGTAACGCAGGTCACTATATGCCTTTTGTTAATCATTTCAATCGAATTTATTTATCGAGCATTTTATCGACAGAAATGTGACCTGCCGCAAGCGAGACGACAGGTTTGTCCATTTCAGCCTCATCGATTCCCCGTTAGCATGATTCTGCTGTACACACCCGAACATCGAAAAATGACGTGTTCAGTATGAGAGAAACTCCGATTAGCCCGCCTCTGGCGGGCTTTTTTTTGTTTTCAATCTGATGCGAATGCGGGATTTCAGGGCTGGTCTAGACTTAAGAGACTGGGACAAAAGGAGTGAAATATGTTTAAGCACAATACGAATGAAGAACGTAAGAAAGAAGGTGATGTCAGCAAAAGTCTGCCCGAAGCCGCGCCACATGCCGGTAATGCTTATGAGGAAGATGATCATCCCGCCACTGATGCCCCGAAAGATCATGGTGAAGTGCCGCGCAAAAATGATGACAGCCAGGATGATAAGAAAGATCCTTACAAAGCAAGCTGATGTGCGAGAGGCGCGCCCGCCGGGCGCGCTGGTCAGCGTTATGATTTAATGAGTTCTGTCAGCTGATGCTGATGTTCAACCAGCCAGTCGGGAAAGTGCTCAGCAGTAACCGGCACTATCTCCATCCTTCGCGATCGATTCCAGATATCAATATTGTTCTCAACGCAGCGCCGGATATGATCCGGATTGTTGAATTCTGGACAGTTATGTTCGGTATGGGAGATTGACGCCATTTTTTCACTGATGCGCTTATCGCTCATCACCCAGGAAAAATGCCATCCACCCTCTTTAATCACCTTTGTCCGGGCATGGAGCCATTTACGGCGCCACCAGCTTTCGCGTATCGGGGTCCCCCGGCGCTTAACGTTGCGCAGCAATTCTGGTTGTCCCATGAAAAAGGTACGTAGGGTTTTAAAGGTCACCATTTTTGCCAGTGTGGCACAGCGCGGTGTACCGTCGTTGTTTAATACGCGGACATTGAATTTAAAATTAAAATATTGCTGATGCAACGTCGTGCAAAGATGACGATGGCTGAATGCTTTAATCGCCTCGGGTCGGGGAATTTCATCGACGTCTGACACAATAATAATATCATCATCCTGTGCGCCGACCAGTCCTTGCATAATCTGATTGCGTGCAGTCGATTCATTTTCCCAGGGATCTGTCTCGCCCGCTTTAACCAGAGAGCTATTCGATTTAAAAGCCTGTTGATAAAACACAGGCGCAATATCGTTGACGACATAAATAATTTTATCGCGGAAACGATCGAACTTCTCAATATCAAAATTAAGGTTGCATCGCCGTTTACCGGTGAAGGTATAGCGCGATTCCACAATCACAAACCGGTCAACCACGTGCTCAAGTGTGTTAAGACGCATCTCAAGCAGGATATCTTCGTCATAGTATAAGAAACAGTCATAAATCATAATAATCAGAGGCACTTAAGTAGAAAAATATTCATCAGGAGACCTCTGTATATAAAGCGTAACAGTGATTAGACCGCCTGGTTGAAAGGCGGTTTAAGGTAAGCCTGATGGATGATGTAATTTACTGCGTTAAACTTTCCGTGTTTATAGTGAGCTGGCTAACAATATAGTAGCGTAATAAAATAATATTGATTCTCAGGGATATTCGTTTCTTTATTTATAAGGCCGGATGTTACATTTACTCAGCAATGCTAGCAATATTAAGCGCAATTTTTTGATTGAAAAAGAGCGGAACAGCCGATAACCGGATATTATGGGTTGACAAAATAACCATGATGGTTTAGCTGATGAAAAAAATAATGATTGCCCTGAGTCTGATTCTGCTGGGCGGATGCGTAGATATGGGACGGGTTGGATTGCACCCGGAAACGAAAACCGCTTATCTCGACGGTCATCCTTATCAGGTTGAATCCTGCCTGACCAAAGCGGCACAGGATAGGAGACTCTATCTGGAGCAGGATGATCCGCTGCCAAATGGCGGGAAGCGGTTTAACCTGGTGCAGGATAATGAAACCGTGGCCTGGGTTGAGATGGTAAAGTTCAGTCATCATCAGACCAGCGCAACGTTTTACTATGACCCAAAGGCATCGGATATCAGCGCGTCTGTTTCAGCAATGATCTCGGCGTGCAAAACATCTCATTAACTGCATCGCCAAAATGCATGGCATCAAAATCAGATGCTCAGGTGAATGAAATTTAGTTAACAGGCAGACGACGCGCAAGCGCAGGCGTGACAACCTGCATTATTGCTTATTAAGAGGCAGTTATCCGACCCACTTCAGGGCTGCGAATATCTGGAGTTTGCAGGGGTAACTTAACTTACTTTGCCGGTTCGCAATCATAGTCACCCCGGATACGGATCTGACTCTGACTGGTGCGGACGATTTCAGCTCTTAATAATCCTTTGCCATCCCGTGTCGTCTGCTCCATTTCCACCATCCCCGGCGCTTTGCTGTTTTTTACCAGCAGTTTTACCGTGGCGTTGTCGTAATCGCCCTTCTCTTTAGCAAACGTTACTTTCTGCGTTTTTGCCCGCTCCCCATTCACTGAATACCAGCCGCTTTTATCGGTTTTGAGATAGAACGGCCCGCACTGCGTGGCGGCAATGGCCGGGACAGACAAGCTGATTAACGACGTTATGAGGATGAGTTTTTTAAGCATAAGGTGGCGTCCTGCTGATGGGTGATGAGCCGACTGCGCCGAAGAGTGAGTGCCCTGCTGCACGGCTCGTAATAAAGAGCAGTATAGTCAATGACGCCTGCATCATAAGCAGTACAGGGTCATAGACTCAGCGAAGGAATCGGCTTTTATGCTGGCATTCCACACCTTAATCCGCAACGACGCAGATGCACGTTGATCAGCGTGATACGCTCACTAAACCTGCATATTCATAATTTCGCTATACGCCGACACCAGCTTGTTCCTGACCTGAATCCCCATCTGCATTGAGATTGAAGATTTCTGCAGATCGACCATCACATCATTCAGGGCGATACCGGGTTTCCCCATCTCGAAGTCCTGCGCCTGGGTGCGTGCGGTAGTCTGCGTCTCGCTGATCTTATCCAGCGCTGCTTTCATGGTCGCGCCGAAATCGATCTGATTAGGGGATTCACTGCTGCGGTTACTGGCCTGCAGTGAGGTCGCCTGTAGCTGCTGCAGAACGCCATCAATTGCCTGAATGGACATGAACGATACCTTATAAAGAGGGTGATATTTTTGATGTGAGCAAAAGTTAGCACGTTGTCAATGAGACAAAGCCGCTAAATGACATCAAAAACCCTACCTTATCCAGCCATCGAATTTTGGTTATCACCTAATAATGCCTGGCATTGAAGTGGAAATTTTATCTACGCAGGTCAGGGAGTCTGTTTTGCCATCTCAACTTACCCGGTCAATTACGTCAGGCAGGAAACGGTCATGAATGCGAGTACAGCCGCCACAACAGAACAAGAAAAGAAAGGCTTCGGTGACCTGTTTGCTCGCCTGCGCGCAAATCCGCGTATTCCTTTAGTCATCGCCGCTGCTGCCGTCATAGCAATCGTGATCGCGATGGTGCTCTGGGCGAAACAGCCATCTTATAGCGTCCTTTATAACAACCTCACTGATGAGGATGGCGGTGCCATCGTCACGCAGCTGACGGCGATGAACATCCCTTATCGCTTCGCCGAAAACGGCGGCGCATTAATGGTGCCTGAAGCAAACGTGCATGAGCTGCGTCTGCGTCTGGCTCAGCAGGGTCTGCCGAAAGGCGGCTCGGTTGGCTTCGAGTTGCTGGATAAAGAGAAGTTCGGTATCAGCCAGTTCAGCGAGCAGGTTAACTACCAGCGCGCGCTGGAAGGCGAACTGGCCCGCACCATCGAATCGCTCGGCCCGGTTAAAAGCGCCCGCGTTCATCTGGCGATGCCTAAACCCACCTTATTTGTACGTGAGCAGAAAGCGCCATCCGCCTCTGTCACCTTAACGCTGCAGCCAGGCCGTACGCTGGACGAAGGTCAGATTCAGGCCATCGCCCACATGGTTTCAAGCAGCGTCGCCGGTTTACCGCCGGGCAACGTGACGGTGGTCGATCAGACCGGCCGCCTGCTGACCCGTTCTGATTCTGCCGGTCGCGATCTGAATGATGCGCAGCTTAAGTACTCTTCTGAAGTTGAAGCGCGTTACCAGCAACGTATTGAAGCCATCCTGAATCCGATTCTCGGCCAGGGCAATGTGCATGCGCAGGTTACCGCGCAGATTAACTTCGACACCAGCGAGCAGACCGACGAGAAATATCAGCCTAACGCGAACCCGACGAACTCAGCGATTCGTTCGCGTCAGACCAGCACCAGCGATCAGTCAGGCAGCCCTTATCCGGGCGGCGTGCCAGGCGCACTCTCTAACCAGCCTGCGCCAGCCAACACCGCGCCGGTAACAACACCTAATAACAATGCAGCCAACGGTCAGGCCGCGAATGGTCAGAACAACGCAGCGAATAATGCTAACCAGACCACCAGCACCGCACCGGCCAGCTCAGGTCCAACCAACTCACGTCGTGATGACACGGTGAACTACGAGCTGGATCGCACCATCCGTCATACCAAGGTTAACGTCGGTGACGTACAGCGCCTGTCGGTTGCGGTGGTGGTGAACTTCCGTGCAGATGATAAAGGCAAAGCCGTTGCGCTGAACGAACAGCAGCTGAAGCAGATTGAAGACCTGACCCGCGAAGCGATGGGCTACTCCCAGAATCGTGGCGATAGCATCAACGTAGTGAACTCGCAGTTCAACACGACTGAGCCAGTGACCGCCGACCTGCCCTTCTGGCAACAGCAGTCCTTCTTTGATCAGTTGATGAACGCCGGTAAATGGCTGTTGATTGCCCTGGTAGCCTTCATCCTCTACCGCAAACTGGTTCGTCCGCACCTGGTTCGCAAGCAGGCCGCAGAGAAAGCCGCTGCTGAAGCCATTGCCGCTCGTGCGACTGAACAGCCGGAAGAAGAAGCCTTTAATGTGCAGCTCAGCAAAGACGAGCTGGATCAGGAACGTAAGTCTAACAACCGCATGAGCGCAGAAGTGATGAGTCAACGCATCCGCGACATGTCAGAAAACGATCCGCGCGTTGTAGCGCTGGTAATTCGCGAATGGATGAGTAAAGAGCTATGAGTCTGACCGGAACCGAAAAAAGCGCCATCCTCATGATGACCATTGGCGAAGAGCGCGCCGCGGAAGTTTTCAAACACCTGAACCAGCGTGAAGTGCAGCATCTGAGCGCCTCGATGGCCAACATGCGTCAGGTGTCCCATAAACAGCTGACCGAAGTACTGCGCGAGTTCGAAGCGGATGCCGAGCAGTTCGCGGCGCTGAGCCTGAACTCGAACGAATACCTGCGTTCAGTGCTGACACGTGCACTGGGCGAAGAGCGCGCCTCCAGCCTGCTGGAGGACATTCTCGAAACGCGCGAAACCACCAGCGGTATGGAAACGCTCAACTTTATGGAACCGCAGGCCGCCGCCGACCTTATTCGCGACGAGCATCCACAGATCATCGCGACCATCCTGGTGCACCTCAAGCGTGCCCAGGCCGCCGATATCGTGGCGCTGTTCGACGAACGTCTGCGTCACGATGTGATGCTGCGTATCGCGACCTTCGGTGGTGTGCAGCCAGCCGCGCTGGCCGAACTGACCGAAGTACTGAACGGCCTGCTGGATGGCACCAACCTCAAGCGCGCGAAGATGGGCGGCGTGAGAACGGCAGCCGAGATCATCAACCTGATGAAAACGCAGCAGGAAGAGGCCGTTATCGAAGCGGTACGCGACTTCGATGGCGAACTGGCACAGAAAATTATCGACGAGATGTTCCTGTTCGAAAACCTGGTGGCCGTGGACGACCGCAGCATCCAGCGTCTGTTGCAGGAAGTGGAGTCCGAGCAGCTGCTGGTCGCACTGAAAGGTGCCGAACAGCCACTGCGCGAGAAGTTCCTCAAGAACATGTCAGCCCGTGCAGCCGATATCCTGCGCGACGACCTGTCCAACCGGGGCCCGGTCCGTATGTCCGCAGTGGAAAACGAACAGAAAGCGATCCTGCTGGTGGTACGCCGCCTGGCCGAATCTGGCGAGATGGTGATTGGTGGTGGCGAGGAAACTTATGTCTGATGCATTTTCTGCCCGCCCCTGGCAGCTATGGCAGCCCAGCGATTTAGGCCGTTTTGATGAGCCTGAACCTGAGCTGCAGCCAGAAATTTACGAAGCACAGGATGGCGTTGATGAGCAGCAACAGCAGCTCGAACGTCTGCAGCAGCAGATGCGCAAAGAGGCGCAGAGCCAGGGTTACAACGAAGGCTATCAGCAGGGTGTGACCGAAGGACAGAAAGCAGGCTACGACGCCGGTTTTCAGCAGGGTCTGGCCGACGCCCAGCAGCAGCAGGCGCCACTTCAGGCGCGGATGCAGCAGCTGGTAACGGAGTTCCAGAACACGCTGGAATCCCTGGACAGCGTCATCGCTGCCCGTCTGATGCAGCTGGCGCTGGAAGCGGCTCGCTCGGTGATTGGTCAGGCGACCACGGTAGATGGCACCGCCCTGCTGCGCCAGATTCAGGGTTTACTGCAGCAGGAACCGATGTTCAGCGGCAAACCGCAGCTGCGTGTTCACCCGGATGATTTACAACGCATTGAGCAGACCCTGGGTCCGACACTGGATCTGCATGGCTGGCGTCTGATCGCTGACAGCACCCTGCATCCTGGCGGCTGCAAACTCAGCGCAGAAGATGGCGACCTGGATGCCAGCGTCGCGACGCGCTGGCAGGAACTCTGCCGTCTTGCTGCACCTGGAGAAATTTAATGACCACCCGTCTGAATCGCTGGCTTGGCTCGCTCGACGCCTTTGAGAAACGCATCGCCCAGGTGCAACCGGTGCGCCGTTATGGCCGCCTGACCCGCGCCACCGGCCTGGTGCTGGAAGCGACCGGCTTACAGCTGCCGCTGGGTGCGACCTGCGTGATCGAACGCAATGATGGCAAAACCATTAGCGAAATCGAAAGCGAAGTGGTGGGATTCAATGGTCAGAAACTGCTGATGATGCCACTGGAAGAAGTGGACGGCATTTTACCGGGTGCGCGGGTTTATGCGCGCCAGAACGGTGAGAACCCGCAGGCGGGTAAACAGATGATGCTGGGGCCGGAACTGCTGGGCCGCGTACTCGATGGCAGCGGCCGACCGCTGGACGGCCTGCCGTCGCCGGATACCGGCTATCGCGCACCGCTAAACACCCCGCCATTTAACCCGCTGCAGCGTACGCCGATTACCGACGTGCTGGATACCGGCGTGCGGGCGATCAACGCCCTGCTGACGGTCGGTCGCGGGCAGCGTATGGGCCTGTTCGCCGGTTCGGGCGTGGGTAAAAGCGTGCTGCTCGGCATGATGGCGCGCTACACCAAAGCCGACGTGATCGTGGTCGGTCTGATTGGCGAACGTGGCCGTGAAGTAAAAGATTTTATCGAGAACATTCTCGGTGCTGAAGGCCGCGCCCGTTCGGTGGTCATCGCCGCGCCGGCCGATGTGTCACCGCTGCTGCGTATGCAGGGTGCCGCTTACGCCACGCGCATCGCGGAAGATTTTCGCGACCGCGGCAAGCATGTGTTGCTGATTATGGATTCCCTGACCCGCTATGCCATGGCGCAGCGTGAGATTGCCCTGGCGATTGGTGAGCCGCCAGCGACCAAAGGCTATCCGCCTTCCGTGTTCGCCAAACTGCCTGCGCTGGTTGAGCGTGCCGGTAATGGCATCGACGGCGGCGGCTCAATCACCGCCTTCTATACAGTACTGACCGAAGGCGACGATCAGCAGGACCCGATTGCGGACTCCGCACGCGCCATTCTCGACGGCCACATTGTGCTGTCGCGTCGTCTGGGCGAAGCGGGCCACTATCCGGCCATTGATATTGAAGCCTCGATCAGCCGTGCGATGACCTCGCTGATCGATGAGAACCACTATGCACAGGTGCGCCAGTTCAAGCAGTTGCTCTCCAGCTTCCAGCGAAACCGCGATCTGGTCAGCGTCGGGGCCTATGCCGCCGGCAGCGATCCGATGCTCGATAAAGCGATCACGCTCTATCCGCAAATGGAAGCCTTCCTGCAACAGGGCATCTTTGAGCGCAGCGATTACGACGACGCCAGCCTGCATCTGCATGCGCTGTTTGGCTAGTCACAATGATTAACGCGAGGTAACGGCAATGAAAACTGCAAATGCCATCGATACGCTGCGCGACTTAGCGGAGCAGGATCTCGAACGTGCCGCCATTTATTTAGGCGATATGCGTCGCGGCCAGCACGCCGCTAACGAGCAGCTGACGATGCTGCTTGATTATCAGGACGAGTATCGCAATAAGCTCAACGATGACATGTCATCCGGTATCGCCAGCACCCGCTGGACCAACTATCACCAGTTTATTCAGACGCTGGAAAAAGCGATTGAGCAGCACCGCAACCAGCTCAATAACTGGAATCAGCGGCTGGAGCAGGCGCTGATTAACTGGCGCGACAAACAGCAGCGGCTGAACGCCTATCAGACTCTGATAACGCGCGCAGCGGAAAATGCATTACGACAGGAAAACCGTCTCGATCAGAAACGGATGGATGAATTTGCCCAACGGGCCGCATCGAGGAGAGGCGAATGATTACGCTGCCAAACATTGCCATGAAAGCATCGGTTAAAACCGACGCGGAACCATCAGTCTCAACTGACCTTGCAGTGGGTGAAGATGCCCTGCCTAAGGACTTTCTGACTGCGCTGGGAAACCAGTTGCTCGGCCTGGCTAAACAGCATGGGAAAGTGGCGCAATCCACTGACGCTAAAGCAGAAACGGCTGATGAAGCGCGCCCTAAGGCACCCCTGAATGCACTGATGGCGGCGCTGGATAATCCTGCTGCGCTGACCGCCCTGTTTAAACCTGAAAATATTAAAGGTGGGTCAAAATCAGCCGATGATAAAGACAAGCCGGACGTGGCACCCTTAAGCGCCACCGACATGCAAAATGTGCAGGCGTTGTTCGCCATGTTACCGGGTGCGGTGACGCAGACAGCGACCCCTTCGACCCCGGTCAGCAGTGAGGCGGGCGAGCTAATTGCCCAGACCGACACCGGCCGGAAGAGTCAGACTTCGCTGACGCAACTGCTGAACAGCGCACAGCAGAGCCATGCAGAAGGTGACGATGAGAAGGCTGAAGTCAGAAGCGACGCACAGAGCAAACCTGCCGTCACAACTGCCGCCAGCCAGAGCAACACCGCCGCGCAGAGTGCAACCAGCAATGGCCTGACGCTTGATAGCAGTTTCCAGCAGGCGCTGAGCAATATGGTTAAGCAGGATGATCAGGGTGCGATTAAAGCCAGTACCAGCGATAGCACGATCAACGCGATGCCCGTCGCCACCGCCAGCAGCCTGCCCGCTCCGGTGACCGCTTCCGCGACCATCAGCACCCCGTCAACGCCGACGCTGAACTCACAACTGGGCAGCGACGAATGGCAACAGGCGCTGAGTCAGCAGATTGTCATGTTCACTCGCAACGGCCAGCAGAACGCGGAGTTGCGTTTACATCCGGCAGACCTTGGCGCTATCCAGATCAGCCTGAAACTGGATAACGACCAGGCACAAATTAATCTGGTTTCCGGCCATAGCCACGTCAGAGCGGCACTGGAAGCCGCGATACCGCAGCTGCGCAGCGCGCTGGCAGAGAGCGGTATCAACCTGGGCGAGAGTCAGGTGAGCAGTGACAGTTCCGCGCAGGGCCAGCAATTCCAGCAGCAACAGGAGGCGCGCCGCGATGGACAGCATGGCCGCTTCTCCCTCACCCAGGACAGTGACACCGACATTACGCCGATCGCCGTTCCCGCCGCCCTTCAGGCTCGTGTTAGCGGCAATAGCGCCGTCGATACTTTCGCCTGACAGCGGCAAACGCTGAAGGTAAGCGTAAAACCCGCGTCTTATCTACCCATTGGTTTGACTTAAGACGCGGATAATCTGTCTCGTGAGCCGAGAGGCTTGCCTATAATTCACAGGAAGTAACTGCACCATGTCTGATAACGCGAAAGCAAAAGGCAGCAAACGTAAACTCTTAATACCAGTTTTGCTTATTTTGACGCTGGCCGCTTGTAGCGTGGCAGGCTATGCAGTCTGGCGAATGATGAATAAACATGAGGGCGATAAGCCTGAGGTGGCGAAAGTTGAACCGCCTCCCGCTCCGGTCTTTTTTGCACTTGATACATTTACGGTTAACCTGGTCAATCCCGACAACGATCCCGACCGCGTGCTCTACGTAGGCTTTACCCTGCGTCTGGCCGATGAGGATACCCGACGTCGGATGAATGACTATCTGCCTGAGGTGCGCAGCCGTTTGCTGCTGCTGCTCTCGCGTCAAAGCGCTGCGGCGCTGGCGACAGAGCAAGGAAAGCAGGCGCTTGTTGAACAAATCAAACAGGCGCTGACACCCCCGCTGGTAAAAGGTCAACCTCCGCAGGCTGTAAACGACGTGCTGTTTACTGCCTTCATTTTGAGGTGAATCAATGGGCGATAGCATTCTTTCCCAGGCTGAAATTGACGCCCTTTTAAACGGCGACAGCGGCAGCGCGGAAGAAGAAAAGAAACAAAACGGACCGGAAGGCGATATTCGTCCTTACGATCCGAATACCCAGCGCCGTGTGGTTCGCGAGCGTTTGCAGGCGCTGGAGATTATTAACGAGCGTTTTGCCCGTAGTTTCCGTATGGCGCTGTTTAACCTGTTGCGCCGTAGCCCGGATATCAGCGTCGGGGCGATCAAGATTCAGCCGTATCACGAGTTTGCCCGCAATCTGCCGGTGCCAACCAACCTGAACCTGATCCACCTGAAGCCGCTGCGCGGCACCGCGCTGGTGGTGTTCTCACCGAGCCTGGTGTTTATCGCTGTAGACAACCTGTTTGGTGGCGACGGACGCTTTCCGACCAAAGTCGAAGGCCGTGAGTTTACCCATACCGAGCAGCGCGTTATTCGCCGCATGCTGAAGCTGGCGCTCGATGGTTACAGCGACGCCTGGAAGGCTATTTATCCACTGGACGTCGAGTATGTACGTTCAGAGATGCAGGTAAAGTTCACCAACATCACCACTTCACCGAACGATATCGTGGTTAACACGCCGTTCCAGGTGGAGATTGGTAACCTGGTGGGTGAATTTAATATCTGCATCCCGTTTTCAATGATTGAACCGCTGCGCGAGCTGCTGGTGAACCCACCGCTCGAAAACTCCCGTCAGGAAGATAACCACTGGCGCGACAACCTGGTCAAACAGGTGCAGCACTCTGAGCTGGAACTGATTGCTCACTTTGCCGAAACCTCACTGCGTCTGTCACGGATTCTGCAGCTGAAACCCGGTGATGTGCTGCCGATTGAGAAACCTGAACGCATTATCGCGCATGTCGATAGCGTCCCAGTATTAACCAGCCAATATGGCACGATGAATGGTCAGTACGCGCTCCGTGTCGAACACCTGATTAACCCGATTTTGAATTCGCTGAACGAGGAACAGCCCCATGACTGACAGTAATAAACCGTCTGACGATGTCTCTGCGGACGATCTGTGGGCTGAAGCGATGAATGAGCAGGTCGGCAGCAGCAGTGCACCGCAGACCGACGAAGTCTTCAAATCATTCGACAGCGGCAATGTCGCTGGATCGCTGCAGGATATCGATCTGATTATGGATATCCCGGTGAAACTCACCGTGGAACTGGGTCGCACCAAGATGACCATTAAAGAGCTGCTGCGTCTGGCGCAGGGTTCCGTAGTGTCACTGGATGGCCTGGCAGGTGAACCGCTGGATATTCTGATCAACGGCTACCTGATTGCGCAGGGTGAAGTTGTGGTCGTGAACGACAAATATGGCGTTCGCATCACTGACATCATCACCCCATCTGAACGTATGCGTCGTCTGAGTCGCTAAGAGTCACATTATGAATAGCCAGAATCAAACGCTGCAACCGGCTGCACCGCACGCTCAGGCGATCTCGACCGGCTCTATGCTGGCTCAGGTCAGCAGCGTGTTAGCCGTGATTATCTTATTGATTCTGGCCTGCGCCTGGCTGGCGCGCCGTGTTGGCTTCGCGCCGAAAAAGGTCAGCAGCCAGGAGCTCAAACTTACAGCCAGCGTATCCGTGGGCCAGCGTGAGCGGGTGGTGATTATCGATACCCCTGATGCACGTCTGGTGCTGGGCGTCACTGCACAGCAGATTACCCATCTGCATACGCTGCCGCCGGGTGAACCGGTCTCTGTGACGCCGGTAAACAGTGCGCCACAGGATTTTCGTCAGCTGTTACAGAATCTGGTTAAACGTCCCGGAAAACCACAATGATGCGTCGACTGCTTCCTTTACTGCCACTGCTGTTACTGGCACCGGTTGCCCATGCCCAGTTGCCGGGCCTGGTGAGTCACTCACTGCCAAATGGCGGTCAGAGCTGGTCACTGCCGGTTCAGACGCTGGTCTTTATCACTGCGCTGACCTTTATTCCGGCCGTGCTGCTGATGATGACCAGCTTCACCCGTATCATCATTGTGTTCGGTTTACTGCGTAACGCCCTGGGTACGCCATCGGCGCCGCCTAACCAGGTGCTGCTGGGACTGTCGCTGTTTCTGACCTTCTTTATTATGGCGCCGACCTTCGACAAAATTTATCAGGACGCCTATCTGCCGTTCAGTCAGGACAAGATCAGCATGGACGTGGCAATTGATAAAGGTGCTCAGCCGCTACGCGAGTTTATGCTGCGTCAGACCCGCGAAGCTGATTTAGCCCTGTTTGCCCGTCTGGCGAATACCGCCCCGATTGCGGGTCCTGAAGCGGTGCCAATGCGTATTCTGCTGCCTGCTTATGTGACCAGCGAGCTGAAGACCGCATTCCAGATTGGTTTTACCGTGTTTATCCCGTTCCTGATCATCGACCTGGTGGTAGCCAGTGTGCTGATGGCGCTGGGGATGATGATGGTCCCACCAGCGTCTATCGCGCTGCCGTTTAAACTGATGCTGTTTGTTCTGGTCGATGGCTGGCAACTGCTGGTCGGTTCACTGGCGCAAAGCTTCTACTCCTGATCCCCCTTTTCTTACCGGAGCTACACATGACACCCGAATCAGTAATGGTAATGGGACAGGAAGCGATGCGCGTCGCCCTGATGCTGGCCGCCCCGCTGCTGCTGGCAGCCCTGGTCAGCGGTCTGCTGATCAGCCTTATCCAGGCGGCGACCCAGGTCAACGAACAGACCTTATCCTTTATTCCTAAGATCCTGGCAGTAGCGACCACCGGTATCATTGCTGGCCCGTGGATGCTGAATCTGCTGCTGGACTATATCCGTACCGTCTTTACCAACCTGCCTTACATCATCGGCTGATGATTACTCTCGATAGCAGTCAGCTGGTTCAGTGGGTCAGTCAGTTCTTCTGGCCCCTGGTGCGCATCATGGCGTTATTCGCCACCGCACCGATCCTCAATGAACGATCTATCAGCAAGCGTGTCAAAATCGGTCTGGCGGTGATGATCACCTGGCTGGTGATGCCGTTGTTACCGGCTGTTAACGTCACCCTGTTTTCACCGCCCGGCTTTCTGTTGCTGATTCAGCAGATGCTGATTGGTATCGCGCTCGGCTTCACCATGCAGTTCGCTTTTGCTGCTGTACGCCTGGCCGGTGAAGTGATTGGGTTGCAGATGGGTATCTCGTTCGCGACCTTTTTCGATCCTGGCAGCCGTCTTAACATGCCGGTTCTGGCCCGTTTTCTCGACATGCTGGCGATGCTGCTGTTCCTGACCTTTAACGGACACCTTTGGCTGATTTCGCTGCTGGTGGACAGTTTCCATACGCTGCCGATTGGCGGTGAGCCGATAAATGCCAACGCGTTTATGGCGCTGGTGAAGGCGGGCGGATTAATTTTCCTTAACGGCATGATGTTAGCGCTGCCGTTAATCGTTTTGTTACTCATGGTAAATCTGGTACTGGGTTTGTTAAACCGTGTTTCACCACAGTTATCAATCTTCGCGATTGGCTTCCCGATTACCTTATCAGTCGGAATTTTAACCATCAGCTTGCTGATGCCTCTGCTAGCCCCGTTCTGTGAGCATTTGTTCGGTGAAATATTTGATTTACTCGCCCTGTTCCTGACAGAACTATCCCGCCCCTGAACATTAAGTTTCTAACTACCTTTGCATTACAACACTTAAGAATTGCAAAACTATCCATGCATTTTCAGAACCATGTTTTCCAGAATGCAACTAAGGAAATTCTGATAAATGTGCTGAGAGTCTGAAAATAATTCTTATTAAACCAGGCTTCGCGTATTTTAGTGGGGTGGTTCACAGAAGCTGTCAGACTGTGAATGTGCAGGCAAAATCGGCAATACACTGTATTTACAAGAAAAAAATCTTTAAGTGATTTTTCTTGTTAAAAAATGTTTTTTCCGGCATTGTCAACGCACGCTGAGACATCACACTTTCGTAAAACAAATGTTTTTGAGAATTGTCCTATCAGAAAACGTCCTGTTTTCAGAGATAGTGACACAGCTCTCAAAAAAATGAGCTTTACTGAATCTCCGGCATCTCACTGGCAATCCCCGCCATTGCCGGAGGATATGTGACGTCATGGCAGCACAAATTTTTTGCAGAACGGGTCAGGGATGAAGACTTTTACGGGCGTTTGCCCGTTGCCAAACTGCACGAGCAGAATAAAAAAGTATTTAAGAAATCTCTCTCGTACCGCAACGCGTATTCATCGTTGATTTAAACGGATAACAAATTGGTGAGGGTCGCTATTATGCCAACTATTATTATGGATTCCTGCAACTACACACGCCTGGGATTATCAGACTATATGTCTTTAAAAGGAGTTAAGAAGAAAAATATCTCTTCTGTCTCCGATATTGAGCAACTACAGCAGAAATGTGAACAATTAAACCCTGGTGTCGTCTTTATTAATGAAGATTGCTTCATTCATGAGGCAGACTCCAGTGAACGTATCCGCACCATTATTACGCAGCATCCCGATACGCTGTTTTTTATATTCATGGCGATTAGCAATATCCATTTTGAAGAATATCTCTACGTTCGTAAGAACCTGATTATTACGTCAAAAGCGATGAAGACATCGACCCTGGACTCTTTACTCGGCACCTATTTGCAGAAGAAGCTTAACCAGTCTACACGCATCTCTTCGGGCATGGATGTTCATCCATTAACCCTGAGCCAGACTGAGTCAAACATGCTGAAGATGTGGATGTCAGGTCATGATACCATCCAGATCTCAGATAAAATGCAAATTAAGGCCAAAACGGTATCGTCACACAAAGGTAATATTAAACGCAAAATCAAAACCCATAATAAGCAGGTTATTTATCATGTGGTGCGTTTGACCGATAATGTGACCTCGGGTATTTACGTTAATATTCGCTGATCGTAAAACCTGAATAACCGGCCTTTATGGCCGGTTTTTTTTTGCTTAAAATTGCGATCCACGTCTCACTCTTACTGCTAACCTTTTACGCTCTTTTGCCGATGTTATGCCTTATAACAACAGCCTCAAGAGAGCAAGGATATGAACACTGCATTAGATAATGATGGACAGAAAAGCGCAGGCATCTGGCAGAATCTCCGCCTGGTGCCGCTGTTTAGCCTGATCTTCGGCGGCATTTTGCTGCTGTTCGCACTCTGTATTGGTGTCGCCAGTTACTTTCTGATTTTAGGTAATCACTCCCTTGGTGATGCCACGGATGAGATTCAGGTTCGTATGGGCCTCTCTAACAGTTCAAACCACCTGCGTACTGCGCGTCTGACCATTATTCAGGCCGGTGCTGCTGCGCGTATTGGTGACATGGACGAGTTTCGCGCCAACGTGGCTGCGGCTGAAAAACGTATTCAGCAGGCAAAAGATGGCTTTGCTGTTTATCAGGCACGTGAAGTGAAGACCCCTGCTGACACTGAAATGGACGCCACGCTGCAGGCTCGTTTCAACGATTACATTACTAAAGGCCTGATACCGATGATCGAGGCCGGTAAGCAGGGCAGCTTCGAGGGGATTATCGCGCAGGAGACGGACGTAACCCGCAAGCTGGATGAAGACTATAACGCGGTGTTACTGAAGGCCATCAGGATCCGTACTGACCGCGCCAATGCCATTACTGCAGAAGCCGATCATCAGTCACGCATCGGCTTTATCTCTATGGCCGTGGCGTTCAGCGCCGCACTGGTGCTGGTGCTGCTGACCTTTGTCTTCCTGCGTCGCGTGGTGATTAATCCGCTGCGCCAGTCGGTGATGCGTATCGAACGCATTGCGCAGGGTGATCTGACCTCCGCTCCCCTGCCCTTTGGTCGCAGTGAGATTGGTACGCTGATCCACAATCTGCAGCTAATGCAACAGTCGCTGGTGACCACTGTGGGAACGGTGCGTGAAGGCGCTGTGGCAATTTATCAGGGCTCCAGCGAAATCTCAGCCGGTAACACCGATCTCTCTTCCCGCACCGAGCAGCAGGCCGCAGCACTGGAGCAGACGGCTGCCAGCATGGAAGAGCTGACCGCCACGGTGAAGCAGAACGCCGAAAATGCCCATCACGCCAGCCAGCTGGCAGCGGATGCTTCTGGTAAAGCGCGCAGCGGTGGCGATCTGGTCAATAGCGTGGTGAAAACCATGACCAATATCTCCGGCAGCTCGAAGAAGATCGCTGAGATTACCAACGTCATTAACAGCATTGCATTCCAGACCAACATCCTGGCGCTGAACGCAGCAGTAGAAGCGGCACGTGCCGGTGAACAGGGTCGTGGTTTTGCGGTGGTGGCCAGCGAAGTGCGCAGTCTGGCCCAGCGCAGTGCGCAGGCGGCCAAAGAGATTGAATCCCTGATTGCTGAGTCGGTCACGTTAATCAAGGACGGTTCGCATCAGGTTGGCGAAGCCGGCAGCACTATGGGTGAGATTGTCGAAGCTGTTCGTCGCGTCACCGATATCATGTCGGAGATTGCAGCGGCGTCAGACGAGCAGAGCCGCGGTATTCAGCAGGTGAGCCAGGCGGTCACCGAGATGGATAACGTTACCCAGCAGAACGCCTCACTGGTGGAAGAGGCTTCTGCCGCAGCGGCCTCTCTGGAAGACCAGGCAGGTAAACTGACGCAGGCGGTAGCAGCATTCCGCCTGCAGGATTCCCCCGCTACTGCGGCTCCACGTGCCTCAGCCCCGTTAAAAACACCGGCTCAGGCTCCGCGTCCGGCTCTGGCCACCGGAACTGATAACTGGGAAACCTTCTGAGGACATTCCGGTTGATATTCAGCGGCTGATGTCAGCCGCTTAATCACCCACAGCAAAAAGCCGCCTTTCCGGCAGTCGGAAAGGCGGCTTTTTTAATGCGCGTCAGGCTCAGGCGTCGTGGTATGGCTCTACAAAAATGCCATCTGGCTGGTGAGTCTCGTTAAAAAACCAGATGCCCAGCGGATAATCTTCCAGCGCCACCAGGAACATGGTGCCTTCATTAAACGGCTCCATCGCCAGAATGGTGCCAATGCGACGTGGGCCGCCATCGGTTTTGACGCTGACGCGGTCATTTACCTTCATTTCGGTTCTCCTGATTATTTACTGAGTACAGTCTAAACGAAGAACCATGCCGATGCAGCGCGTTAGCGGCGGGCAATGACCCAGACGGCGTGAATGATACCGGGAATATAACCACAAATCGTCAGCAGGATGTTCAGCCAGAAGGCGCCACCAAAACCGACCTGCATAAACACGCCCAGCGGTGGCAGCAGAATCGCGATAATAATTCTTAAAATGTCCATAACCATTCCTTTAGGTATTGATAAAAATCAGCTTTATTAACAACTATAGCTGAATCTGCTCTGTTAAGGCGCAAAGTCAGGTAAATCTGAGTAAGGACGGACTTTTGCAATTTCTTAACATTTCACCGCAAGACTTCTTACGCGCCGGGCATTTACACTCCTTCTACTGCACCACCCCCATAGGTGCAGCCAACCTAAAAGTAACAAGGATTTTGCCCGCGCAGCGCGGGCTTTTTTTTGCCTGCGATCTGCCCACCCCCGCCTTTCTGCATCGCGTTCTATACTGAATATTCTGTTTGCTCTCAGGAGTCTGAAAATGACAGACGAAAAACAGCACAGCGAGGGTCAGCCGTCGGATTTGCAGGTTGATGTCGAGGGTTTACTGGCGGCGATTCAAGCCAGAACGTCAGGAGAGATAAAGGAGTATATGGATCAGGGGCAGACGCCACGGCTGGAAGTTGAAGGACAGGTTTACCACTCCTATACCGAACTGGCGGAGGCGTTTGAAATCGACATTTCTAACTACCGAGCCTGAGAAATCAGCCGATGAAATCGATTTCAAAAAAATACCCGGCGGGATGGCCGGGTAAAAAATTCAATTCGTTACACCAGGGAATTCTTAACACCTCTGCAGATTACGCTATCCCGATTCCTAAACAAGCATCAGATAAGCACGTTTCTGCAACATACCGGGTAATTATGACGCAACTTTTACTGGAAAAACCGCCCCTGCCAGTAACTTAGCTCCGCACACTTCATGCATCCCCCCTCTTTTATGCCGGTGACTTTAAGAATTATCCTGGATTTAGCGCCAGTGTGGCAGGAAAAAATGTGAGCCATATTCAACTATAATATTGAAAAATCGCTGCTTTAGCCGCGAACGTGATGAAAGGAGCCTGTAAATGCCCGATCTCCACCAGCCGTTAATGGTTATTACCGATCTGGATGGTTCACTTCTTGACCATCATACCTATCGCTGGGATGCGGCCACCGAGTGGCTCACCCTGCTGAAACAGTACGAAGTTCCGCTGGTTATCTGTTCCAGCAAAACGGCAGCCGAGATTATTCCGCTGCAAAAAAGGCTCGGCATCAGCGGTTCGCCCTTTATTGCTGAAAATGGTGCCGTGGTGCAGACGCACGATCAACAGCGGATCCGCCTGCCCGACAATACGCTGACCTATGACGTCATCTGTCAGCGGCTGGCTGCTTTGAAAGCCGACTTCCGTTTTACCGGCTTTCATGACTTCTCTGATCCGGAAGTTTCTTCGATGACCGGCCTGAGCGAGGCGGAATCGGCGCTATCGCGTGAGCGCGACGCTTCAGAAGTCATTGTCTGGCGCGACAGTGATGAAGCGTTTGACCGTTTCCATGACGCGTTGCGTGCAGAGGGCCTGGCGCTGACGCAGGGCGGCCGTTTCTGGCATGTCATGCCCGCAGGCAGCGGCAAAGGTGAAGCGCTGCGCTGGCTGCTGGATCACTCACCCGGAGAGGCGCGCACGACCATCGGACTGGGTGACGGGCCTAACGATGCCCCGATGCTGGATGCGGTTGACTATGCTGTGGTCATCAGGGGCTACAGTAAAACACCGGTCACACTCAGCCGGACCGACCAGCAGCAGGTCTATCACACCGCTCATCATGGCCCTGAAGGGTGGCGTGAAGGGCTGGACTATTTTTTGACTCAACCTCAATAAGCTGCCCACGGGCATTAAAAGGATGATGCGATGAGTGACTTTTATCAGAATGGCGTAATCACTAACTTCCACAACCTCACCCACCGTAGCGTGGAGTCGCTGGAAAAAGAGATGGTACGCTTTGCCCGCAAACGCAAAATGGGGCTAATCCTGCCATCGCTGTTTTCCGAACTTGAAGGCCCGGCCCTGACAAAAATCGTCGATGAGCTGGCGAAAGTGCCCTATCTGGATGAGATCGTGATTGGTCTGGATCGTGCCGACCGCGACCAGTTCCTGTTTGCCCGCGAGTTCTTCTCCCGCCTGCCGCAACGGCATCGCATTCTGTGGAACGATGGTCCGCGTCTGAAGGCGATTGATGCAGAGCTGGATAAAGAGGGCCTGTCGCCGACCAATCCCGGCAAAGGACGCAATGTCTGGTTCTGCACTGGCTATACGCTGGCGTCGGACCGCACCAGCTGTGTGGCGCTGCATGACTGCGATATCGTGACCTATGAGCGCGGGATGCTGGCGCGTCTGCTCTACCCACTGGCTAATCCGTCATTTCAGTATGAGTTCTGTAAAGGCTTCTATGCACGCGTCGCGGATGGCAAGCTTAATGGCCGCGTAGGCCGTCTGCTGGTCGGGCCGCTGCTGCGCTCGCTGCAGAAAGTCTATGGTCATTCAGAGTATCTGGATTACCTGTCGAGCTTCCGCTATCCGCTCTCCGGGGAGTTCGCCATGCGGACGCATGTGCTGAACGGCATCAAAATTCCTGGCGACTGGGGTCTGGAAATTGGTGTGCTGTCGGAGATTTACCGTAACTACACGACCCGTCAGTCATGCCAGGTTGAGATCGCCGACAATTACGATCACAAACACCAGCCACTGGCGGAAGATGATGGTACCGGCGGTCTGAAGCGCATGAGTAGCGATATCGTCCAGTCACTGCTGCGTAAGCTCGCCACCATGGGTGTGCCGCTGACCAGCGACTCGTTCCGTGTTCTGAAGGCAACCTATTACCGTAATGCGCTGGATATGATGGAGACCTATAACCATGAGGCGGCGATGAACGGGCTGAAGTTTGATCAGCACGTAGAAGAGGCAGCGGTAGAAATGTTTACCCAGTCGATTCTGGAAGCGGGACAGGCCTTTATCGAGCGGCCAAACGATAAGCCGTTTATACCGAGCTGGAGTCGCGTGCAGTCCGCTTTCCCGGACGTATTGCAGCGCATCTATCAGGCTGTGGAAGAGGATAACGACGGTAACGTCTGAAACAGGGCGGCACAGGGAGCGTGCCGGGCCATAAAGCAGCAGAAAGCGGGCCTGGCGGGTCACTGGACCCACAGGCCTGATGTTATCAGCTCGCCAGTTGCTCAGAATTCAGTGCACACAGCTCATCGCTATGAAACGCTTCGCTGCGCACGGCATAGCCGTCATACCAGCGGCACTCCACCATGCCACTCGCGTAGCCGGTCACCACCATCGTCTGTCCCTGTTCCTTGTGCTGCACTTCTTCACTGATTGCGAAAACCATGTTGCGCTCCTTAAATGGATGTTACTAACCTGAGTGATTATTGTCTTTATAGCAGGCGAATACGGTTCCTGCCTGTTAAGGCACGTAAAAAAAGGGCAAATTCAGAATTAAGCAGAGGGTTATGCGGAAAATAAAAAAAGCGGATAAGAAAACTTATCCGCTTTGATGAAGTTTTGACGCTGACGTCAGATTTTACAGCCTTCGCAATCGGCTTCGTCGCCGAGATCATCCGGTACTTCGCTGGCTTTTTTCTCTGCTTTCGCTTCAGCCTGCTCAAGTTGTGCGTCGATATCAAATTCAAACATGTCGTCGTTCATCGTCATTCTCCTGACCGTAATTCACAGTGCGCTTTATACCGATTTTCCGCGCACTCTGGCAATAAGGTTGACCACTAAGAGCACGATCGACCCAATGATAAAACCGAGCACCAGGTTGGCGCCATTGCTCAGCAGCATAGCGATCCAGCCGCTGAAGCCGCCACTGACTTCCTCAATGAGATGATGCAGAGGCGCGATGCCATGCACCACGATACCGCCACCGACCAGGAACATCGCGATGGTGCCGACGACCGAAAGAATTTTCATCAGCCAGGGCGCGGCAGCCAGCAGTACGCTGCCGATCCCCTGCGCAAGGCGTGAGGTTTTCTCACGCAGCCAGAAGCCAAGGTCATCAATTTTTACGATGGCGGCCACGATGCCATATACGCCAATGGTGACCAGAATCGCGATGCCCGCCAGGATAATCACCTGATTGAGCAGCGGCGCTTCCGACACAATGCCTAAGGTAATCGCGACGATCTCGGCAGAGAGAATGAAGTCGGTGCGCACCGCGCCTTTGATCTTCTTCTTCTCAAACTCTGCGGCATTCTGATTTGCCAGCGAATCGAGTCGCTGCTTACGCGCTTCCGGCGATTTGCTGTGCTTGTCCTGTTGCAGGGTGTGCATCACCTTCTCCACGCCTTCATAGCAGAGATAGGCACCGCCGATCATCAGCAGCGGCGTAATCAGCCAGGGCGCAAACGCGGAGATAATCAGCGCCAGCGGCACCAGGATCAGTTTGTTGAGAAACGATCCCTTGGCAACGCCCCACACTACCGGCAGCTCACGGTTGGCCTTAACGCCGGTGACCTGCTGTGCATTCAGCGACAAATCGTCGCCCAGTACGCCAGCGGTTTTTTTCGCCGCCACTTTCCCCATGACGGAAATATCGTCCAGAAGTGTTGCAATATCATCAAGTAAAGTCAGTAAACTGGTGCCTGCCAAAATCTTATCCTTAGTCTGGTTCGTTATGTTGACAACATGGGCAGCGCTCAATTTCCGTAACGGTCATCTCGGCGATGCCCTCACAATCCCACTCCACCCGCACCGTCTCGCCTGCTGCTCCTTCAGCATGCAAATATTTGCTGACCGGGCTTTCGGTCATGCCGGTGATCTCCTCCGTGGCGATAAGCCTGTCGCCGCAGTAAACCCGCGCGGTCGCTTTGGTGTTCACCATCCGTTCGTCACGAATCTGGTAAAGGCGTTTTACCGTCAGTTTTATGCTGCTCATTAAGGCTCCTGGCCACGGAGAAAGCGCAGATCTAACCAATTATGTCCCTGATTAGCAATCGGCGTTGTAATGATGGATGCCCTGATGGTCGATCTCGGCACTCTCCGACATCGCCAGCAGCCACTCCTCCAGCCGTTCCAGCAGGTCCTGATCGCCCAGGCGCAGCTTGCCGCGAAGGGCACACTCCCAGATGATCAGCACTTTCCAGCCGCCTTCCTGCAGCTGGCGTACATAGCGCCGGTCGCGTTCAACATTACTGTTGATTTTGCCGGTCCAGAACTCTGTGCGCGTCGCCGGCATTTTAAACAGATAGCAGTGGTGACGATGCCAGAAGCAGCCATGAACAAAGATAATCGCCTGCTGTTCTGTCAGAACGAAATCGGGCCGTCCCGGCAGATTTTTATCCTGCACACGAAAGCTGAACCCCCGGTCTTTCAGCAACAGCGCAATACGTTGCTCAATGGCCGTATCCTGAGCGCGAATGGCACGCATATTTTTGCTGCGTGTTTCGCTGGAGTGAACATCAGCCATAACCTCTCCTTTTTTGCTGGTTCAGTAACTTTAGTCTGCGTCACGAAAAGCGAAAGCTGCTACCGGACGACTTCGGAGTGTGCGCCGCAAAAAAAGAACTTTCCGGGGGACGGGTACAGGGCACATCCCGGCAATTTCCTCACAGCGTCTGGAGTGTTAGCATAGGCGCCTTACTGTTAAGGAAAAACGCATGCATCCCGCCGCCCTCGCTGAACCACTCTCTGCTGCACTTACATCTGCTGATGCGTCTGAACTCTTTCAACAGGTTCTGGCAATCTATTCGGTTCGTGATCTCATGGCCCGCCTGCAGCAGGCGGGATTTTCCTGCTGGACGCCGGCGCTGCTGAACCGGATTCGTCAGGGTAAAAGCGCCCTGCCACCGCTGTGTGATGCGGAGCTGTCGCTGTTGCAGAGTCTGCTGCCGACCCGACCGGCTCATTATGATAATCCTGAGTTTCGTTTTATCGATCTTTTTGCCGGGATTGGTGGCATCCGTAAGGGATTCGAGGCGATTGGCGGTAAGTGCGTCTTTACCAGCGAATGGAATAAAGAAGCGGTTCGCACTTATAAAGCCAATCACTACAGCGATCCGCTGGAGCATCACTTCAATACCGACATCCGTCAGGTCACCCAGCCGGAAGGTCTGACTGACGATGACGAGATATACCGCGCGATTGATACGGCGATCCCCGATCATCAGGTATTGCTGGCCGGTTTCCCCTGCCAGCCCTTTTCGCTGGCGGGGGTCAGCAAGAAAAATGCGATGGGACGCGCGCACGGTTTTGAGTGTCAGGTGCAGGGCACGCTGTTTTTCGATGTCGCGCGTATTCTGGCCGCCAAGAAGCCGCCCTTCTTTGTGCTGGAGAATGTGAAAAACCTCAAGAGCCACGATAAGGGCCGCACCTTCGCCATTATCATGGAGACGCTGGATGAGCTGGGCTATGACGTGGCCGATGCCGGCGCCGGTAGCCCGGATGCCAAAGTGATCGATGCGCGTCACTTCCTGCCGCAGCATCGCGAACGCATTGTGCTGGTGGGTATTCGCCGCGATCTGAAAAAGCAGGATTTCACCCTGCGCGATATCCGTCGTTTCTATCCGGCGCAGGTACCCAGCCTGCAAAGCCTGCTGGAGCCCGCGCCAGACGACAAATATATTCTGTCGCCGGTGCTATGGCGCTACCTCTACCAGTATGCGAAAAAGCATAAAGCGAAAGGCAATGGCTTTGGTTTTGGCCTCAACGATCCGCGCAATCCCAACTGCTGTGTACGAACGCTGTCGGCGCGTTACTACAAAGATGGCTCAGAGATTCTGATCGATCGCGGCTGGGATAGCGCCCTGGGTGAAGCGGAGTTTCAGGATGCGGATAATATGGCGCGTCGGCCGCGTCGTCTCTCGCCACGCGAGTGCGCCCGGTTGATGGGCTTCGATGTGCCAGGCCGTGAGCCGTTCCGTATTCCGGTTTCGGATACTCAGGCTTATAAGCAGTTTGGTAACTCGGTGGTCGTACCGGTCTTTGCCGCGGTGGCCCAGCTGCTGCTGCCCCATATTCGCCAGCTAAAGTCGTCATTATTCTGAAATGAAAAAACCCGTCCTGCGACGGGTTTTTGTTTTATTTCTTCTTCTTGGTCTGCTTCTTCAGCAGCAGGCGAATCTGCTTCAACTCAGAGGCGCTTAATCCATTGGCCTTCCCGTCAGTGGCACCGGATCCCTCCGTCCCCTCTTCAGTGATGTCCTGATTATCAATCGCCGGATGGGGATGCGTTTCCAGACTGGCCTGCAAACGGTGAACAATTTCCTGGCTCATTGAAATCTGGTTTTCCAGCGCCAGCTGTTTAATCGTTTCTTTCAGTTCAGGATCAATTTTAATCGTTAAATTAACAGTTTCGGTCATCGGGCAGCTCCTTTTTGTTATCGCTACACGCTACCGGATGACCGTTTCGATTAATATAGTGTCATAAAAATTTAATATTCGGTTTGTAATGGGGTGAAGTCCCGCAGTACGCCCTCATCCATTCCCACCAGATTGCCTTGCAGTTCGGCATAGAGCTTAGCCATATAACGCACCAGAAAATCGGCGTTATGCTCAGCCAGCATACGGCCAGTTTCGGTGTGCATAGTTTCCGGCAGACGCAGCAGTTTCTTCTGGAAGTGGTCCAGCGTCCACTTAACATCATTCAGCTCGCGATCTTTACCCAGCGGGTCCTGACTGTCGAACAACGGGCGATTCAGCGCACCGGCGGTGTAGAAAACACGCGCCAGCCCAATTGCGCCCAGCGACTCCAGCCGGTCAGCATCCTGTACGATTCTGGCTTCCAGCGTCTGAGGCGGTATGCCCGCGCTGAAACTGTGAGTTTTAACGGCATGCATCACGGCATCAATCTTCTCAGCAGGGAAATCGGGAAAGTCCTGCTGCAGGATGCGCTGGGTTTCCGTTGCAGCATAAGTCGAAGCGAGATGGCGTTCCGGATGGTTCTTCGGAAGATTAACCACATCGTGAAAATAGCAGGCGGTCAGCACCACCAGCGGGTCAGCCGGTGTACCGGTCATGATGCGCTGTGCGCTCATCCAGACGCGCCGTAAATGGGCGATATCGTGCGCGCCGTCGTCGTGAATCCAGTTGGCCTGAAACCAGCTTTCATAGCGAGATTGCCAGAGTGTGAGTGACATAATCTATCTCCCTGTAGTGATCGACAGCAGATTCGTCGCGTCAGTGCGCGAACGGCAAGCCATCATAGCGACTGGCTAATGACACTTTTCTTACAGTGCTGTTGAAAAGAGCGGCGCTGCCAGCGTTTTTGGGCAGAAAAATGAGATCTGGATCATCTGTATAGCATCTCTGTTACACAATAACCGCAATTTTGGCGGTTTTCAGCCTTTACTCAGTGAATTTCTGCTAAGAAAATTAGTTTAACAGCTGTAATGTATTGCCCGCCCTTAACCGGCTTTTTAGCCCCTGGTGAACTTTTTTTTGTCACGCGATTAATTGTAAAACTGTGCGCAATGACAGGTGAGAAAGTCTGAAAAGGTTCCTATTTTTATCGTTATAACGTACTGTATCAGGGCTATTCGTCGTGTTCACCCCGATGTGTAAAAAGCCCTGGTGCGCTTTTTGCATTTTGGTTGTTTTTGGCACCGAACGTGACAATTTCAAAGTGACTGTCAGGCGACAAATTATTAAGCAAAATGATTTAAAGCTTTTATGCTAACTCTCAGATGTGAAGCAAATGGACTTATACAGCAGTAACCGGGTTCTACTAATAAAAAGAGGTAATCAATGAAAGAACGGCCGATTCTTTTTTCCGAACAGCGTGTTCGTGCCCTGTTGGTTGGCCAGCAAACGCAAACCCGGCGCATTATGAAAACTCAGGCTTTCGGTCCGGGACAGGATCATCACGAGGGCGTACATGCTTTCGATGTGAGTGCTAACCATCTGCACGGCTACAAAATGATGTCGATGACCGACATCAGCTATCAATGCCCCTATGGCAAACCGGGTGACATACTCTGGGTACGTGAAACCTGGCGTGGCCCAATGGTGCCAGAGAGCGCTCTGGCCGAATATGAACGTGACCCGACGCCGTTTCGCCTGCCGGAATATTGCCAGTATCGAGCCGACAGCAACGAGCTGGGTCAGCATGCGCTGAGCACCCCGGAAGCCGAAGAGTTTGGCTGGCAGACCGCCATTCATATGCCGCGCTGGGCCAGTCGCATCAACCTCGAAATTACCGGCGTCCGTGCAGAGAAGATTCAGGACATCAGTGAAGATGACATTCGGGCTGAGGGCGTACAGACCGACTCGCACTTCCTGAATAACTTCTTCACCATGAATGCCAACTCTGAATCACCCAAAGAGGCGTATCGCAAAGCCTGGGAAAAACAGTACGGCGCGACCAGCTGGGAAGTGAATCCGTGGGTCTGGGTCATTGAATTTCAGCGCATCGAACGCAACTGATGCCTCAGCCCTGCGCTTTGCGGGTTGAATCACAGACACCGGTCGCGCTAACGGGTTGAATAGTGAGCCTTCAGCCCTGCAGTCAGATAGTTGATGCCAGCATTCGATGCTGGCATTTTTATGTCTGCCGCGTCAGGATAGCGAAATAGTCCGGTTCTGTGCAGGAGTTGCGATGTTTAAATGGCCCTGGAAAACGCATGACAACATGCTGGCTGCGCTGCCGTGGCAGCAAGGGCTGGCACAGCCGGTATTCAGCCCGCTCAGTGATGCCGAGCAACAGGCGCTGGTTGAACTGGCGAAGCGCTTTCTGCAACAGAAAAAACTGGTTCCCCTTGAAGGGGCTCAGCTGGATGAACTACGCAGCGTGCGCATCGCCCTGCTCTTCTCTCTGCCTGTCCTGAGGCTGGGTCTGGAGTGGCTGGACGGTTTTCACGATGTGCTGATCTATCCTGAGCCGTTCGAAGTAGACGATCACTGGCAGGATGAAGATGGGCTGGTTCACAGCGCGCCTGCGGTTCACGCCGGACAGAGCTGGACGCAGGGGCCGGTAGTACTTAACTGGCTCGATATTCAGGATTCCTTCGATCTCTCTGGCTTCAATCTGGTCATTCATGAAGTCGCACACAAGCTGGATGCACGCGGCAGTGGTTACACCAGTGGCGTTCCGGTGATGCCGCTGCGTGACGTAGCGCAGTGGGAAAAGGATTTACGTGCCGCGATGGCAGAGATTGAGAGTGAGGTCGAACTGGTGGGCGAACAGGCTGCGACTATCGATCCCTACGCCGCCAGCGATCCGGCTGAGTGCTTCGCTGTGCTCTCTGAATATTTCTTTACGGCCCCGGTTCTGCTGGCCGAACGTTTTCCCGCCATGTATCAGCATCTGCGCCAGTTTTACCAGCAGGATCCGCTGACCCGAATTGCTGCTGACACGGCGCAAACTGCTTAAATCACGATCGCTTTGCGTTAAAGCTAGCCAGTTGAATGATAATGTATTTTTTGCTGTTGACACCTTAGAGCGACGCCGTTAATATTCGCCTCGTTCAAACGATTCCTCTGTAGTTCAGTCGGTAGAACGGCGGACTGTTAATCCGTATGTCACTGGTTCGAGTCCAGTCAGAGGAGCCAAATTCTTGTTTTCATGCCGCTCTGCGAATCCTTATGTAATTTAGATTCAATAAGTTAGCGTGGAAAGTCTTCCCGATGTATTTTTAGTTTTCCCTACGCATCGGGAGAATTTGGTGGTCAGATTTGGGGTCAAGTTGGTTCGATGACGGAGTGACCCCCAAATGTCTCTTAACGACTCAAAAATCCGCAACTTAAAACCATCCGCAAAACCCTTTAAAGTTTCTGATTCTCACGGTCTGTACCTGCTGGTTAATCCAGGTGGTTCACGTCTCTGGTATCTCAAATACCGTATTAATAGAAAAGAATCCCGCCTCGGCTTAGGCGCCTACCCTGATGTCTCTCTGGCTCACGCTCGTCAACAACGTGATGGTATCCGTAAATTGCTGGCGCATAATATCAACCCAGCACAACAGCGCTCCGCTGAAAGAGCCACTGCGTTGCCAGAAGAAACCTTCAAGTCTGTTGCACTGAGCTGGCATAAAAGCAACCGTACATGGTCAGAGAACCACGCAACCCGTCTGCTCGCCAGCATGAATAACCATATTATTACCAGCCATCGAAAACGATTGGCAAGGGTAGCCGCCAACTACAACATCAACATGTGGGAAATTTTGGATATTTGATATATCGCCAAGCCTGACTTCTGATTCAGGAAAATACTTCTCCAAAGTCTTACAAGCGTTTTCAACAATATCATTTGCAAAAACAACTTAGCCTCCGGCAGATTCAATACCAAAATCCATACCACCACCGCCAGAAAACAGTGAAAGAACTTGGATGTTGTCGTGCTCTCTTTCAAAAATACTGTTCATATAATCATACTAGGCATCGCCATCCTAACTTAATCACTTTAAACCCTAAGATCATGATCACCTGCCCGCATAGACAAAAAATTCTCTCTAAAAATCATGAACAAACATTATAGCTTGGGATGATGGCTTAGAGCAGTAACATTGTTTATTTTTTTGACAACTGGAGCAAGTCTTAGGTAAAAAATGCTTCAAAATAGAACGTGTAGAATACTTTTATTCTTAAGATTCAACCTCATATTTCACACTTCAAACCTCGCGTTTAAGCCACTAAAAGGTGGTCATTCTGGGGGTCTTGACATGTAGCTTATTAAGGTTTAGCTTATTTATTAGCCAGTTACTGGCAAAGGCGATCCCAGTCAGAGAGCCAAATTGAGAGAAGCCCGCTCAGGGGAACCTGAGCGGGCTTTTTGCTGTTTGTATGATTGGTGAATCTCTGACAGGCTCAGATTTTATCCATCAAATAACCATGCGATTTCGATGCCGCGCTGGCAGCCTTGAAAATATAGCGTTTCTCGTTCTTCAGTGCTTTCAGCCAGGAAGCGATATAGCTTTCATGCTGAACCTCTCCAACGATCCCCAGATCCGCCATCAGGAACGCGCTTCCCGGTTCAGCCCAGCTCTTCAAACGTATACCCCTCACTGCCAAACTTCCCTCTTATTTCACGGTTCAGCCGACTTTTTGCCCCACTCCAGTGAACCAACTCATGCAGGCCGGTGGTTTAGAAATTGGCGGCATCAAAAAAAAGGTACCGTTCCGGCAGCCAGATTTCATCGGTAGAGGGTTGGAAAAAGGCGTTTTGACCTTTCTCAATGATGGTTGACCACTGTTACGGAAAAGCGCTTCCGCACGCGGTAACGGCTCAAGGGCTCTGCCGGGCAAACTGCTTCGTCACTCATAGGCAAATCACTGCCACTTAAGGGCGTGCCCACGTTTACATTTTCGCCTCATCTAAGGTGAAAAGTAGCTGACCGCTATTCACTATTTCCCCAATGGCACACATCGTTCCAGCAATCACTCCCTCGGCGACTGAAACCACTCGGTTTTCCATTTTCATAGCCTCGATGATGGCAAGCGTATCGCCTTCCTGAACGAATGTGCCTGGTTCTACCGCAATAAACACGATGGTCCCCGGCATAGGAGCTTTTACGTCTTTGCCAGCAGAGCGGTTATTCTCTTCCAAATGCAACTGGCTATCGACCCGGTATCTCCTCCCCGCAAGTATCACTTCCACGATCCCTTTTCTCTCTCTTCCCTGCCAGCTCACATAACCGCACTGCCCACCCCAGTAGTGATCCATCGGCGCGATAGTGATAGAAAATATCTCTGGGCCAATAGCCGTAACCACCCGGGTATTACCAAGCATCAGCAGATTGACAGCTATTTCATTCCCCTGATAGCGGATGTATATTTTTCCTGCGGGTGCCGCCGGGTCTAATGCCTGCCGATCACTATTTCCCTGTAGCCCATACCAGGGTGAAGAGTTACGCCCTGCACTTTCCTGCTTTGCCAACAGTGCAGCTGCGCTGGCAACGGCAGCAAGTGGAGCGACTGAGACTTCGCGCCCCATAAGCAGTTGGTCAATTAACCCGGTATGCAGGTTACCGGCCGCCACCTGGGGATGATTTAATAATTCCAGAAGAAAGCCGCTATTGGTCGTCACCCCAAACACCCACGTCTGAGCCAGTGCCTGCACCATTTTAAGCCGGGACTGCTGACGATCTGCAGCATGGACAATAAGTTTAGCAATCAGCGGATCGTAAAACGCAGGCACCTCGCCATGGTGGTCGAAAGCACTGTCGGTCCGGGCTGACTCCGGCCATGTAACTGAGGCCGATCCTGGCGAGGGAGTAAAGTCATCGTCCGGGTCCTCAGCATATATGCGGCTCTCAAAAGCATGCCCCTCACTAACTATCTGCGACTGAGACAAGGGCAGTTGTTCACCCGCCGCAATTCTGATCTGCCACTCAACAAGATCCAGTCCTGTGATCATTTCCGTCACCGGATGCTCTACCTGCAGGCGGGTATTCACTTCAAGGAAATAAAATCGGTTGTCAGGAGTAACGATAAACTCAAATGTTCCCGCATTAAAATAGCCTATCTGCTGTGCCCCATTGACGGCTGCGTTTAACATCAATTCACGCACCACCGCAGAGATCGACGTCGCGGGGGCTTCTTCGATAATTTTTTGATGCCGCCGCTGCAGTGAACATTCTCTTTCATACAAGTGCACCACCTGCCCGTGCTGATCACCCATGATCTGCACTTCGATATGACGAGGCGAGTGGATATAGCGCTCGATCATCAGACGGCCGTCGTTAAAGTTAGCTTTGGCAATACGTACGGCCGCGGCAACAGCCGCCCGCATATCAGCGGCCTGCTCCACTACCTGCATTCCTTTACCCCCGCCACCGGCGACAGGCTTGAGGATCACAGGGAACCCTATTTCTCCAGCCAGTGCATTCAGCACGCTGAAGGACTCAGAGGCTTCCTGCGATCCAGGGAGTACTGGCACACCCGCTTTTTCCATCTGCTGTCGGGCCAGAATTTTATTGCCCATATCGCGGATGATATTTGCCGAAGGTCCAATAAACGTCAGCCCTGCCCGGGAAACCGCCTCGGCAAATTCCGGGTTTTCTGATAAAAATCCGTAGCCAGGATGAACCGCATCACAGCACGAATGGCGTGCAGCACTCACAAGCGCATCAATGTTCAGATAGCTGTCGACGGCAAGCGGACCCCCGATATTCACGGTCTGTATTGCACCTGACAGGTGATCGGCTTCGGTATCAGCATCAGAGTAAACCGCCACGTACTCAATACCCATTTCTCTGGCCGTGCGAGCAATACGTCGGGCGATCTCGCCACGGTTAGCGATAAGAATTCGATTAAACATGGTTCACATCCTGAAAACGCCAAAATGGGTCGACTGCTGCGGTGCCTGGCGGGCAAGCGCAAGTCCCAACGCTAGCCAGTCGCGGGTTTGTTCGGGAAGAATAACGGCATCTACCCACAAACGTGCAGCAACATACAATGCCTGTCCCTGCCGGTCATAAGCATCGCGAACGGGTTGTTTAACCCGTTCAGCATCTTCAGCGGTGAAGGGTTGCCCTTTTTTTTCTAACTGCTCCTCTCGCATCAACGCCATCACCGTTGCCGCCTGCTCACTGCCGACAACAGACATTTTAGCGTTCGGCCACATTGCCATGAGCTGCGGGCCAAGAGCGCGACCGCACATAGCCAGATTGCCAGCCCCAAAACTGCCGCCAATCAGGACAGAGAATTTAGGCACGCGAGCGCAGGCAACCGCATTCATCATTTTGGCTCCGTGTTTAGCAATGCCCCCGGCTTCATACTCCGTCCCTACCATAAAACCGTTGATGTTATGCAAGAACAACAATGGGATATTGCGCTGTACACACAGCTCGATAAAATTTGCTGCCTTCTGCGCGCTTTCTGAGTACAGCACCCCGTCATTAAGCAACACCCCAACCGGAAAGCCGCCGATATGGCCCGTTCCGCAAATGAGCGTGCGCCCATAGCGTGCCTTGTATTCCGTCAGCTCGCTGCCGTCCAGCAGGCGGGCAAGAATCTCCCGAACGGGGATAGGTTCACGCGGGTTTGCGCTAATGATGCCAGGGATCTGGCGCGGATCGAACAGCGGCTCAACTGCCACCAGCGGCGGTGAAGCAAGCTTACCGGCATCACCTCGGGCAATGATGTCGCGTACAATGTGCAACGCATGACGGTCATGTTCTGCATAGTGGTCGGCCACGCCGCTATCCAGCGTATGTACATCGGCACCGCCAAGGGTCTGGGCATCAACAATCACCCCTGTTGCCGCACGCACCAGCTGTGGGCCGCCGAGGAAGATTGTGCCATTGTCTTTGACGATCACAGTTTCGTCGCACATCGCCGGTATATATGCCCCTCCTGCGGTACAAGAACCCAAAACCGCCGCGATCTGGGGTAAACCCGCAGCGGACATTTCAGCAATATTGCGAAAAATGCGCCCGATATGATGTTCATCAGGAAAAATCTCTTCTTGGAGCGGCAAATAAACACCCCCTGAATCCATCAGATAAATGCTCGGTAGTGCCATTTCACGAGCGATCTGCTGCATGCGCAGATGCTTCTTCAATGTCAGCGGGTAATATGCGCCGCCTTTTACCGAAGCATCATTAGCGTAAATCGCCACTGCGCGGTTTTTAACAATACCAATACCGGTCACGATCCCGGCCGACGGCACCGAATGTTCATATACCTGATGAGCAGCCAACTGCCCAATTTCAACAAATGCGCTGCCTAGATCAATCAGCAGGGCGATACGTTCACGGGCAGAAAATTTGCCACGCGCCGCCTGTTTCTGGCGAGCGGCTTCACCGCCCCCCGCGAGCGCCGCTTGCCGTGCTTCATCCAGTGGCTGCTGCAGCCGGGCAAACGCCCGCTGGTTTTCACGAAACGTCGGATTATCGGTGTAATGACGTGCTGCAATTGTCGCCATGGTGCCTCTCTCAGGAATTAAGTGCGGACTTTGAACTGAGCGATAAGAAAACTCGCCAGCCCGGTTAGCAAGATAGCCAGCGTCCATGTACCGTGATGCTCCAGTAGCACGGCAAACGAGGAGGCAATTCCCGCCATCCCCTGCTGCATAAACCCGCACAGCGCCATCGCGTAAGCACCGAAATCCTTACCATCGTTCACCGCAGCCGACATGCTACTTGGGAACATCACCGCCTGGCCGAAAATAATCAGACAATACAGTATGATAAAAATAACCAGCCCCAATGTATGGTTAAGTAACCCAGCCCACCACAGCACAAACAGCGCGAGCGCGGAGATAGCGACCATCAACGATCCACGACGCATCAGGGTGACCACTCCCGTAGTGTGCACGATGCGATTTACCGTCAGCGCGCCTGTCAGGTACGAGATGCCGATAAGCAGGCCAAATAACCCAAAGCTGGTCACCTCAAGACCAAAGCTCTGCTGCATGACAAACGGACTGACCTCCTGCAACGTCACGGTCGTAGCAAAGCCTAACCCTCCCACGCACGCTGGCCAGAAAAAACCTGGGCGCCGCAGAATAGTTAAGTAGGCGTGCATCATACCCTTGCTAACCCTGGCAGGTTCGGCGTGCGCCATCGGCACCATCAGTGAGAAGAGCAGCGCGACAAAGCCGGTCGCGGCCAGCACCAGGAAGGCCATCTGCCAGTGCGAGTAATAACTGATAAGTCCGCCGATAAACTGGCCCCCGCCCAGCGCGGTGATAAACGCTACCGACAATACGGAAAGTCGTTTTGCCAGTTCCGCACCACTCCAGTTATCTTTAACCAGAATGCGCCCGATAATCGCGGCCCCTCCTGCTCCGATCCCTTGCAAGGCACGTAAAACCAGAAGCATGTTAGCGTCCCGACACCACGCCAGCAGCAGGCTGGTGCCGATAAATAACACCAGCGATAATGTCAGTGAGATGCGCCGTCCATAGCGATCTGCCGCCGCCCCCCAAAAAATTACTGGCACCGCCGCGCCAACGACGAAAATTGAGATCGACAGCTCGGTCGCGCTCTGCGTCATCCCAAGCTCCCGCATTACCACCGGGAGTGAAGGGAGGTAGATAGTTGTCGCCATCTGCGTCATGAACACAACCAGACAGGCCAGCGACATGATCCTTAGCGAGAGCGTATTCACGGCCGGAACGGAGTAACTTTCAGATTCATTCATAGTTCGCTCGCAACTGATTAACGTGCCCGGCAAACTGCGCAATCTCACTGCGGCTGATGTTTGAACGTAGCATGATGCGCAAACCTGCTTTACCGCGCGCAATGACAGGGAAGAAAATGGGAGAGGTATAAAAACCACGTTCAAATAGCGTTTTGGCGATCGATATGGTCGCTTCCTCTGAACCTATCTGAATAAAACGTATTGGCAGCCCGTCACCGTGATTGTCGTTTGCAATCAGCGAATCAAAATATTCGATATTTTGCTGCAGTTGATTCTGTAATTGCGTCAGCTCTTGGGTGTGATGAAGGGCGACCGACGCCAGGATCCCACCGAGTCCGGCAGTATTGATACGTTGCGACCAGAGGAATGGGCCGGCAAAGCGAGAAATAAGCGTACGCTGTTCGTTATAAGGTCGTCGACCAATAAACACCGCACCGCCCGAAGCACCAAACCCCTTGTTTAGAGACGTAATAATCACTGTCCGATCATTAATTTCTCCGAGCGTATCCAGCACCAGTCCCCTGCCAAGCTTACCCACAGTAGACAGGCCATGAGCCTCATCAAATAACAGGAACAGGCCATATTTTTCCTGTAATTGCAGGAGTTCTTTAATCGGGGCCTGACCGCCAGTGCTGTAAACCCCATCCGCCACATAGGCAACGCGCGGATATTTTTTGCAGATCGCTTCTAGCTGTTCCACATCATTATGAGCAATGGTAATAACTTCGGTTTCATCAGCGCATACCGGTTTCATGATGTTAAGACAAAAATGCGCATTTTTATCGAAGACCAGCACCGGCGGTTGATTCTCCGTCAGCGCCCCGGAGGCAATCAGCGGCAAAATCCCCTGAGCAGCAGCGGCACAAGAGGCGACAGTAATCACATCGGCACCGATAAGATCAGCCAGTGCCTGCTCAGCTTGCCCCAGGAGTTCAAATTGGATGCGTATGCGCGAGGTGGAGGTGTTGAGCGAACCATTCGTTTGCAAGGCGGCAATGGCCTGGCGGAGAATTTCAGGGTGTGAATCAAGCCCCAGATATGAATATGAGGACATATTCACAAAACGGTGCTCGCTGTTGACTTGCTGATGATGACCGTTGCCAAGATTGGTGATTGCCAGGTTCGATAAACCTGCGTCCTGTGTCACCTGCCAGAAGCTGTTACTAATTTGAACGGCTTTCTTAATGTTACTCCAGGTATTCATGTAGTTTGTCCCGTTTAGTAAAGTTGGAATAAACTTGCATCAGAATGTAAAGAAAGTTAAATGCCATTTTTTAATATCATAACCCGGAAAGACATAAGAAAAATTTAATTAATATTCAGCGTTTTTTTGTATATTGAACATCAAAATTGGCATTTAAAACCCTCTTCCCTTTTGTGCTAATCATTATTCAGCCTAATAACGGTTCAACAACCACTGTGACGATTAAATTTATGTCGCTGGCTTTCTTTCACCCAAAAAATGAGGTGTAAATATGCTTTTTCATGGCCGTGAAATGACTGTTAACTCGCTGGACAATGGGTTAGCAGAGCTGGTTCTGAACAGCACCGCAGCCAGAGTTAATACCATGGGCTCCGTCTTCTTTGAGGAACTCTCTGCGGCATTAACTCTAGTGCGCAAGTATAACGAAATTAAGGGACTTTTAATTCGTTCAGCTAAAAATGACTTTAATCTCGGTGCCGATTTGTATGAATTGCATAGCCTGCAATATCGACAGGACAATGGCCTCGACAACTGGATCAACAGCGCCAATGAATCGTTAGACTTACTTGATGATTTGCCCTTCCCCACACTTGCGGCGATCGACGGTGCTGCACTGGGCGGTGGCTGTGAACTGGCGCTGGCCTGCGATTTTCGCATCGCTACACCAACTTCAAAGCTGGGCCTACCGGAAGTAAGCCTGGGTCTCATTCCGGGCTTTGGTGGCACAGTTCGACTTCCCCGTCTGATGGGGGTCGATCATGCCCTGGAGCTGATCACCACCGGTAAGTCTTTTGATGCCGACCGAGCTCTGAAACTGGGCCTGATCGATGCCAGGATCGCTCAGTCGCAACTCCTGAGTGCAGCGAAACATATGCTGACAAGTGCTGCTCAAGGTGAGCTGGACTGGCGGGCTGCGCGGCGTGAAAAACAGGCCCCGTTGCGTCTGAGCGCCACAGAGTCTGTTATGACTTTCTTCCATGCAACTGCTGGGGTAAAAAACTCGGTACATAAGTATCAGGCGGCCGCGGTTGCCGCTATCCGTACTGTCGAGTTTTCAGCCTCCCATGCCCATCGTGAAGCCTCAAACGCTGAATGTCAGCAGTTTCTCAGGCTGGCGCGCACGGACGAAGCGAAGTCTTCTATTGGCGCGTTCCTCAGTAAAAAGCAGGTCATCCGACGGGCAGAAACGCTCACGGTACATGCTCAGACAGTTGATCAGGTCGTAGTACTGGGCTCCGGAATTATGGGTAAAGGAATTGCTTATCTTTCTGCTTTGCATGGCATACCCGCGTTGATACACGCTAATAGCCCGCAATCTCAGTTCGCTGCGCTGGATGCTCCTAAAAAATGGCTTAACCAGCTTCTGGCGAAAGGTCAGATTGACGGTAATCACATGGCCCGCGTGCTGTCAGACATACGCGTAACAGCTGGCTATAAAGGACTTGAACTGGCCGGGCTAGTGATTGAATCTGTGGTTGAGGATAAAGCGGTGAAAGCCATCGTGCTGGCCACGGCAGAGCAAAACATCGCCCCGGACACCGTGCTGGTCACCAATACCTCAACGTTTGGGGTCAATGAACTGGCGCGCGGACTGACACGACCTGCGCAGTTTTGCGGCCTGCATTTCTTTAATCCGGCGCAGCGCATGCCGCTGGTGGAAATTATTCGCAATGAAAATACCTCGGATGCCACGCTGGCAACCGTGGTGGCCTATTCCAGGACGCTGGGGAAGATCCCCGTGATCGTCAGTGACAGGCCGGGTTTTTTTATCAACAGGGTGCTCTTCGCTTACCTGAGTGGCCTGCTGATGCTGGTGCGTGATGGCATCAGCTTCCGCCATATTGATCGGGTAATGGAAGATGCCTTTGGCTGGCCAATGGGTCCGGCATGGTTGCTGGATGTTATCGGGATTGATACCGCGCAAGCCATTTTTAAACAGCTTTCTACCGCCTGGCCCGAGCGTTTTAACGGCGAAACCACGGTAATTATTGATTTTCTTCACGCACATCAGCGGCTGGGAGAAAAAACAGGGCAGGGATTTTATCGCTATCAGCAGGACAAGAAGGGCCGCACCCAGCGTGTGGCAGACAACGACTTTGAGACGGAGCTGGCCGCCCTCCAGTCTCCACCTTTGCCGCTGAGTGAAGATGACATTATAGATCGCATGATGATCCCGATGGTCAATGAAGTTATCCGCTGCCTGGAAGAAGGCGTGATCGGCTCCGCTGCTGAAGCGGATACCGCACTGATTCTGGGGCTGGGGTTCCCGGTTTATCGCGGTGGTGCATGCCGTTATGTGGATACCCGGGGTACAGCAAGTTTTAATCGTGCGGCCCAACACTTTAGCGCGCTGGGTGGCCTCTATCAGTTACCAACGTTGCTGCTCTCCCCTGCTCACCCGAGTGAGCCATTTTACCCTCTTCCCACCGCCGATGCTCAACGCAGCGTACTGGCATAAGGAACATCAAATGGAAAATGTCGTTATTGTAGATGCGATCAGAACGCCGATGGGCCGCGCCCGCGAAGGTGCTTTTCGCCATGTCCGCGCAGAAGCACTTTCAGCACACGTCATGCGCCAACTGCTGGCCAGACAGCCCGGCCTGTCGTCAACAGACATTGACGATATTTACTGGGGATGCGTGCAACAAACACTGGAGCAAGGATTCAATATCGCCCGTAATGCAGCACTGCTGGCGGAAATACCTCACACGGTTCCTGCGACCACTGTCAACCGACTTTGTGGGTCATCCATGCAGGCGTTACATGATGCCGCACGCACCATTATGGTGGGTGACGCCACTATTTGTATCGCGGGGGGGGTGGAACATATGGGACATGTTCCGATGACACATGGCATTGATTTTCATCCCGCCCTGAGTAAAACCGTTGCCCGTGCGGCTGGCAACATGGGGCTCACGGCGGAGCTTCTGGCTAAAATGCATAACATCAGCCGGGAAATGCAGGATGAATTTGCGCTGCGTTCTCATCAACGAGCCGCACATGCAAGTTTAAACGGGCTTTTTGACGCAGAAATCGTGCCCACCCACGGCCATGATGCGCATGGTGCCCTGGTGCGCCATCAAAAAGATGAGGTCATCCGCCCGGAAACCAGCCTGAACAGTCTGAAAAATCTGCGACCCGTTTTTGATCCTCATACGGGAACGGTAACGGCAGGGACGTCGTCGTCACTTGCAGACGGCGCATCAGCAGTCTTACTGGTCAGCGAGTCTTATGCCCGTGCGCATGGTCTGCCTGTCCGCGCCCGTATACGTGCCATGGCGGTGGTGGGCAGTCAACCTTCAACCATGGGCTACGGCCCCGTTCCGGCCAGTGAATTAGCATTGAAACGCGCCCGACTATCCACCAAAGATATCGACCTATTCGAGCTTAATGAAGCCTTCGCCGCGCAGGTTTTGTCCTGTATTAAGGGGCTGGACCTGCTTGACCAGATCGACGACAAAGTTAATCAACACGGTGGCGCTATCGCCCTCGGCCATCCTCTGGGATGCACCGGGACCCGCATTACCACCACATTAATCAATCTGCTGGAACATCGTGACAGGCAATTCGGCCTTGCCACGATGTGTATCGGTCTGGGCCAGGGGATTGCCACGGTTTTTGAGCGCGTCTGAATCAGGGCATACGGGAAGTGCAGCGCCGTATGCCTACTTCAATATTCTCAAATTAGATATAAATAGCGTTTTTTATTACTTTTCTGAAAATCTTTAACTTTGTAGGGTGGAGCCATTCCCTAAGAGCCTGAATACCACGGAGCAATGGATAATGAAAAAAAAAGCGACAGCAGGATTATTACTCACGGCGTTGGTCACATTGGCCCATGCAGCAGAATTGCCCGTATCGGGCGGGATATTAAACGTCGCCTTAGGTAGCGATACCCCCATCATCGATCCTTCCATTACCGGTTACTCAGTGACCGCATTGATCACCCGTAATGTCGTGGACTCGCTGGTAGGACAAGCCGAGGATAACCGTTTTACCCCCTGGCTTGCCACGCACTGGGAGATTAACGACACTCATACGCAATATACCTTCCACCTGCGTAAGGACGTGACTTTCAGCGACAAAACACGGCTGGACGCACAGGCCGTTAAATATAATCTGGATCGCATCCTGGATCCCAAAACCACGTCAAGCTATGCGAAATCGCTGCTTGGCCCGATCGACAGCATCACCACACCGGATGATTTTACCGTGGTGATCCACTATAAAACACCGTTTGCGCCCCTGTTGCAGGGTTTGAGTCTCCCTTACCTCGGTATACAATCACCGACATATCTGAAGAACACCCCAAATACCAGCAACACCGTCGTAGGATCGGGGCCTTTTATCCTTAAATCCTTCGTCAAGGGTAACGGCAGCCAGCTGGCACGCCGTGATGATTATCAATGGGGGCCGGGCTATGCGCATCATCAGGGCCCCGCATGGCTCTCCGCCATTAATTTTAAATATCTGCCAGAATCCTCTGTGCGATTAGGCGCATTAACCAGCGGGCAGGTGCAGGCCATCGATGCCGTTCCTCCCGCTAATGCCCGTGCACTTGAGCGTAATCCGCAGGTCAGTATTCTGACGAAAGAAAATCCGGGCATTCCACGGGTGCTGTACCTTAATACGTCTAGAGGTCCGTTCAGCGATGTTAACGTCCGGCAGGCGTTTCTTCACGCGGTCAATCCCACTTCTGCGGTAAAAGTGGCCTTCTTTGGTACGCTGAAACCGGCGGATAGCGTGCTGGGGCCACAAACACTTTATTACGACCCTAACGCCCGCGTTTCCGAAGCACAGCCTGCAAAATCACTCAACCCAAAGCAGCCGTTGACGGTGCATTTCCTCTATGACCCGACATCGACCGAAAGCGCGGATGTCACCCTGTTCCAGGCCATACAATTCCAGGTGAAGAAGGCCGGTTTTAACCTCCAGCTTGATCCGGTTGACAGTGGTATCTTCAGCGCGCGTACTGCCAGCAACGACTACGATATCGTCTCGAATTTCTACGTGCGTGCCGAACCGGATATTCTGCGTACCGTTTTCCACTCAGCCTACATCCCACCTAAAGGTGCCAACTACAGTCACGTTAATGCACTGGATGAGAAACTGACGCTGGCAATTGGTGCTCCTGATGCACAGCGAAAACAGATATACAGTACTATCCAGCGCCAGGTGATTGACCAGGCTTATGTCGTTCCGCTGTACATTCCGGCGTATCAACTGGGGATCAGTAAAAAAGTTCAGGGTGTCAGTTGGGCCACCAACGCTAAACCTAACTTTTATGATGCCTGGTTGAGCAACTGATATGGCGAAAATTGTCCTGCACCGTCTGTTCTCCATTATTGCCGTACTGTGGGGAGCGGCCACGCTGACGTTTATTGCCATCAAACTGATACCTGGCGATCCGATACTTATCATGAGCGGCGGTGAAAACGTTGTTGATGATGCCTGGCGCGCAACGATGACGGCGGAACTTGGGCTGGACCAGCCTCTCTGGGCGCAGTATTTGCATTATTGCGGCCAGGCGCTGCTGGGCCATTTCGGTGAGAGTTTCCAGTTTCGTGCACCGGTGACCACCGTCATTACCACCGCGCTGATACAAACCCAGACACTGGCAGGATGCGCGCTGCTGCTGGCGGTATTTATGGCTACGCTCAATGCTCTGGCAACCTCTGGGCGTTGGCGGCCGCTGCGTACACTGTTCTCCGGGTTGGAGCTTTGTCTGCTTAGCACACCGGTCTACTGGATTGGAATTATTCTGTTGAGCATCTTCAGTTTCCGCCTGAACTGGTTTCCGGTAACGGGGAATGACGGCTGGGTTTCGCTGGTGCTTCCGATTATCGCACTGAGCCTGCCATTGACCGCCATTCTCAGTCAGGTGCTGCGTGACGGTCTGGAAGAGGCCCTCCAACAGCCGTTTGCCATGACGGTTCGTACCCGAGGTGCGGGCGAGACGTTGCTACGCCTGCGCCATGGACTGCGTCATGCATCGCTGGCCGCGTCTACACTGACTGGTACCATGCTGGCGAACCTGCTCAGTGGATCCATTCTGACCGAAACTGTTTTCGGCCGCGCCGGGCTAGGTAAAATCACGCTTCAGGCCATTGCAAGCCGTGATATGCCGCTTATCCTTGGGCTGGTAATGCTTTCAGCGCTGTTATTCATCGTCATAAACCTGCTGATGGACGCGATTTATCTGTTCATTGATCCTCGTCTTCGTAACAGGCCATTCTGATATGAGTAACAACCCGGTCCTTATCCTTAATCGTCAGCGTCCCAGATCGCGCCCGACATCCCCATTGCTGGCGTTAAAAAACCTGCTCCCGGCAATGGCCATTGTATTGCTAGTTTTGATTGCCATTGCACCGTACTGGTTTACCCACCGATTGCCGGATGATATGGACATGGAAGCCATACTGCTGCCACCTTCGCTAAGCCACTGGTTCGGCACCGACGCGCTGGGACGTGACGTTTACACCCGAGTGATATACGGCTCAGCGTTGTCGCTGAGTATTGGTGTTGGCGCCACCCTGATTGCGGGCTGTGGCGGGATACTTCTTGGTGTCCTCGCCTCATTGGGTCCCCGTCCGATACGATTTATGGTAGTGCGCCTGCTGGATATCCTGCTGGCCTTCCCGGAGCTATTGCTGGCACTGCTGGTGATCGCCGTACTGGGGCGCGGCCCGTACAATACGCTGCTGGCAGTAGGTTTATCGGGCATCGCCGGTTATGCACGGCTGCTGCGGTCACAGATCCTGCAAGTGCGGCTGTCGGGTTATGTACAACAAGCTATCGCCCTCGGCGAAACGCCTTTCATCATCATAATGCAGCATATTATTCCCAACTCGCTGCGCCCATTGCTGATTGTGTTAACCATCGGAATTGGTCAGGCCGTCCTGAGCGCATCTGCGTTGAGCTTTCTCGGTCTGGGTGTGGTACCGCCTACTGCAGAATGGGGGGCGCTGCTGGCTGATGGCCGCGACTTTCTCGACATCGCGCCGTGGATAAGCCTACTGCCCGCAAGCGTGGTGGCGCTATCGGTCATTACGCTCACACTGGCTGGCCGTCGCTTACAATCAATTGCATCAAAAGGAGCATAACCATCATGGAGTACAACCGTCCTGCTAACCCACTGCTGGAGGTATCGCATCTCACGGTCAGCTTCGCGGACATCGAGGTGGTTAAGGGGCTTTCATTTAACCTGTATGCGGGTGAAATACTGGCGCTGGTCGGTGAATCCGGTTCAGGTAAGTCGGTCACCGCTCGTACACTGGTTGGGCTGGCAGGTGAAAAAGCCAGGGTTGACGCACAACGACTGCGACTGACAACGGTGGATGGCCAAGCACAGGATCTGCGCGCCTCAGCAAATCCTCAGTGGAAAGCACTGCGCGGCAAAGAAATCGGCTTTGTCTTACAGGATGCGCTGACATCAATCGATCCGTTGCGCACCATCGGGCAGGAGGTGGCAGAAGCACTACTGTTACATCGCCGCGTGGCACGACGGGATATTGATCATCAGGTCGCCGGGTTGCTCACCTCCGCCGGTATTCCTGACCCCTATCATCGCATGCAGCAATACAGCCATCAGCTTTCCGGTGGCCTGAGGCAGCGCGCCCTGATAGCCTCCGCACTGGCAGCGGGACCACAGATTCTGATTGCAGATGAACCCACCACTGCCCTGGATGTAACGGTACAACAGCGTATTCTCCTGTTATTTCGTCAACTGGCGGATCGCGGCCACGCGATATTGTTGATTACCCACGATCTCTCCGTGGTCTCACAAATCGCCGACCGCGTACTGGTGATGCAACAGGGTGTCGATGTTGAACAGGGCGAAGCAGCCCGGGTGTTAGCGATGCCGCAGCACCCATATACACGGAAATTATTAGATGCCATTCCCGGCGCGCACACCCGTAACCGCTGGCTTTCAACATTGGATAACGTGCCCGATCCCAGGATGAAGGCGGCTTCAGAACAGGTGGTGCTTCGTGCCGATCGCCTGTCACTGGCTTATCCCCGTGGTGATGGTTCAACACACGAGGTTCTGAAGCAAGTCTCCCTCTCGCTGCGCCGGGGAGAGACATTAGGACTGGTCGGGGAGTCAGGATGTGGAAAAACGACTCTCGGCAAGATTTTACTCGCTTTGCAGTCTCCCCAATCCGGCGAGGTCAGGCTTAATAACCAGGCCTGGAGCAGCCTGTCTGAAAAACAACGTCGTCCGTTGCGTGGACGGATTCAGACTATCACACAGGACCCGCTTGGCTCTTTCAACCCACAATACACTATTGCGCAAATCATCCGTCAGCCATTAAAGCTCGTGACAGGTCTGAATCGGGAAGCAATAGAGAGCAAAATACTGCTGCTGATAAAGCAGGTAGGGCTGGCTCCTGAATTGCTGGCACGTCGCCCGCAGACACTCTCTGGTGGACAGCGGCAGCGAGTGGCAATAGCCCAGGCACTGGCATCCGATCCCGATATCGTGATTTGCGATGAGCCGGTTTCAGCACTGGATGTCACGACCCAGGCGCAGGTTCTGGACCTGCTGAGGACTCTGCAACATCAGTTGGGTCTGGCCATTTTGCTTATCTCACATGACCCAGGCGTGGTGCTCCATATGAGTCATCGTGTCATCGTTATGAAGGAGGGAGAGATTATCGAAACCGGGGAAGCAGAGGCATTAATCGTACAGCCACAGCAGGATTACACCCGGCAATTATTTACCGCAATAAGTGAAACAAAATTTGCTGTTCAATAAAACCTATTATTCATATTGCTTTATAGCATCATGGATTCTGATACCGCTGAAAGGGTGGCAAGGATGTCCGCCTCTATATTAGTGGATGACGAAGTCCGCAAAGCGAAAACCGATGCCGTGCTGACAGCAATTATCAACAATGAACGTACCATCAGGCAGTTCGAACGTTTCTTTATCGACAGCAATATGATCCTCAACCTGCCCGATTTTGTCAGTTTAATCTTTACGACCAACACATGACCCTGACCCAAAATCCTGCTCCATTCAGAAACAGAATTCCGGCATGATAAACACTCCCCACAACGGAGGGGGGGTGCGGATGAAAAAATCGCGATTCAACGAAAAGCAGATTGTCTATGCCCTGAAGTCGGCTGAATGGAGCCACCGAGCCTGACGACTGCCGCAAGCTGAGCATCTCCGACACCACGTTTTATATCTGGCGTAAGAAGTACGGCGGAATTTCCCCTTCTGAACTCAAACCTATGCGGCATCTGGGAGAGGAAAATCTGCGGATGAAGAGGCTGGTTGCCGATCTGAGCCTCGACAAGGCCATGCTGCAATCTTAAAAACGATTCCTGTCACGGTAGCGAATACGGGAGCCTGCCATAACGTGGGATGTTTTGCTCCCAGGCTGTACCTGCCGCCGTACTGCTGCACATGAGATCCAGCCTCCAGGCATTATGCTTTATGAGAAAAGCCCGCGCGGAAAACCGGCGGGCTTAAGAGATTGTCGCGGTTGTCCACCCGTTACGTGGTTGACACCGCTGACCGGGCCGGACCTCGCTAGCGCGAAGCAAACCGGGCGACATGCTCTGCGAGAAAATCAATTTCCTGCGGCGTATTATAGAAAGCCAGCGACGGCCTGACGGTGCTTTCATAACCAAAATGACGCAGGATAGGTTGCGCGCAGTGATGTCCGGATCGCACGGCAATGCCGACCTGACTCAGATAGCGCCCCACGGCTTCATTTTCATGACCCGCCAGCACGAAAGATAAGACGCTGGTTTTGTTCGCCGCGGTACCGACCAGCGTCAGGCCCGGAATAGCCGACAGCTTCTCGATCCCATACTCCAGCAAGGCGTGCTCGTACTGCGCAATATTTTCTATCCCCAGCGAGGTGACATAATCGATAGCCGCACCCAGCCCGACGGCATCGGCAATATTGCCCGTTCCCGCCTCAAACTTATTCGGCGAGGGTTGATAGCGAGTCAGTTCAAAAGTTACGTCGGCAATCATATTCCCGCCGCCCTGATACGGGCGCGCCTCTTCCAGCACCTCCTGCTTGCCATATACGACGCCGATCCCGGTCGGTCCAAAAATTTTATGCCCGGAGAAGACGAAGAAATCGGCATCCAGCACCGTGACGTTGGTCGGGATATGCGAAATAGACTGCGCGCCGTCGATGGCGATGCGCACGCCAAAACGATGGGCGATTTGCACCAGCTCCTGAACCGGCGTAACGGTACCCAGCGCGTTGGAAACGTGGGTAGCGGACACAAAACGGGTCTTGTCATTGAACAAACGGACATATTCCTCAACGATCAGCTGCCCGTGCTCATCAACCGGCGCGACGCGGATCACCGCTCCCGTCTCCTGCGCAATGAGCTGCCACGGCACAATGTTGGCGTGATGCTCGAGCAACGTGAGGATAATTTCATCCCCCGGCCGTAACAGCGGCTTCACGTAGCTGTGCGCAATCAGGTTGAGCCCTTCCGTAGTGCCGCGCACGAAGATGATATTCTCCGGGCCGCGCGCGCCGATAAACCGCGCCACTTTGTCACGCGCGGCTTCATAAGCATCGGTGGAAAGTGCGGCAAGGGTATGCGCCGCCCGATGAACGTTCGAGTTTTCGTGCAAATAATAGTGGCTGATGCGATCGATAACCTGCTTCGGGCGCTGGGTCGTCGCGGCATTGTCCAGCCAGACCAGCGGATGACCGTCCACTTGTTCGGCAAGGATCGGAAAATCAGCGCGGATCCGTTCAACCGGGATCTGCCCGACACGCGCCGGCGGCGCCAGCTTTGCGCCAACGGAAGGTCGCGCCACGAATCCACGAGGCGCGATATCCCCCCTGCTCTCCTGCCCCAGCGGCACCACCCGCGGCGCGTAGGCGGCCTCGGCGGCCCGCGGGCGGGCGGGCGTGTCGCCCTGCAGCCCTTTCAGATCCTGCGCGTCGGGCAGACCGTAATCCCGCGCGCAGGGAGCATCACCCGCCTCGCCCGGCCATCCGCCGGGCGCGTGGGGAAGCGTGAATAAATTACTCGTAGTCATAATATTCACCCACTTCAACGTCTTCCAGCACGGCAATGGCGTCATCGGCCAGGATCGCAGCGGAGCAATAAAGTGAGAGTAAATAGGATGCCACGCCGTTATCGTCGATCCCCCGGAAGCGCACAGACAATCCGCGAGACTGTTCGTTTGGCAGCCCTTCCTGGTAAAGCCCCAGCACGCCGCGTTTGCTTTCACCGGAGCGAATCAGCAAGATATTGGTTTTCCCGCCCTGGCCTTTCGGGTTTTTCAAACCATCAACAAACAGCTTATCAGAAGGGATCAGCGGAATACCGCGCCACAGGATAAAAGTGCCCCCATGCAAATTCACGGTGACCGGCGGCACGCCGCGTCGCGTGGCTTCACGCTGAAATGCGGCAATCGCACGTGGGTGGGCCAGGAAGAAGGACGGCTCCTTCCAGACTTTTGACAGCAGCTCATCCAGGTCATCCGGGGTCGGACGGCCATTGCGGGTCTGAATACGCTGCGAGTCATCGATATTTTTCAGCAATCCATATTCATCGTTATTGATCAACTGACTCTCCTGGCGCTCGCGCAGGCTTTCAATTGCCAGCGCAATCTGCTCGGACGCCTGGTCGTACGGCGAGCTGTAGAGATCGGCGATTTTGGTATCCACGTTAATAATGGTCGCAATGGAATCAAGCTGGTATTCACGCGGCGTGGTCTGATACTCAATATAGCCCTGCGGTATCTCAACGCGGGTAGGATCCTGGCTGCACAATGCGTCGAGCGGCGTATCCCCTTCCACGACCTTGTTCACCCGATAAATCCCCGATTCCAGACCTTTATAATCGAGGAAACTGCTGACCCAGCGCGGGGTAATTGCCGCAAACTGCGGAGCCGTTTTGGTTACGTTCGCTAACTGATACGCGGCTTCACGCCCCAGTGCATTAATGCCTTTTTGTTCTGCCATGATGATTCCTTAGTGTTTGAAATAGTGGAGCTGAAGTTTAGTACTGCGGCAAACGGGTATCGACATCCCGCGCCCAGGCGTTTAGGCCATCTTTTAAATTCATCACGCGCCCCTGATAACCCGCGTGCTGCAGTGCCCGAATCGCGAAAATACTGCGCTGCCCGATCTTGCAGAGAAACACCGCATCGACCGTCGGGTCGAATTCACCGATACGCCTGACTATCTGGCCTAGCGGTATCACTTTTGCCTGCGGAAATTTGGCAATCGCCCTTTCGTGAGGTTCACGAATGTCGATCAGCTGCAGGGGTTTTCCCTCCTCTATCCAGGCGTGCAGCTCCTGGGCCGTGACGCTTTCAACCGACACCTCCGCCTCATCGGGTTTCAGTCCACAAAACTCTTCGTAGTCGATCAGCTCATGAATCGACGGGTGCTCACCGCATACCGGGCAGCCGGGATCTCTCGCCAGACGCAGCTCGCGCTGCTTCATCTGCCACACATCGAAGAGCAGCAGGCGGCCAATCAGGCTCTCGCTGCCGCCGACGATAAGCTTGATCGCTTCAGCCGCCTGGATGGTGCCGATAATACCCGGCAACACGCCGACAACGCCGCCTTCGGCACAGGAGGGCACCAGCCCCGGAGGTGGAGGCTCGGGATAAAGACACCGGTAACACGGCCCTTCCCCGGCATAAAAGACGCTGGCCTGCCCTTCGAACTGGAAGATGGAGCCGTAGACCAGCGGCTTACCCAGCAAAACGCAGGCATCGTTGATTAGATAACGGGTGGGATAGTTGTCCGTACCGTCAACCACGAGGTCGTATTCGCGAATAATCTCCAGCGCGTTTTTACTGCTCAGGGTGGTGTTATAGGTCACCACCTGAAGGTCGGGATTGATCGCTTTAATCTTGTCTTTCGCCGAGGCCACTTTGGGCCGGTTGATATCTTTGGTGCTATGAATGATCTGCCTTTGCAGGTTGGAGATTTCGACAAAATCAAAGTCGACAATCCCCAGCGTACCGACCCCGGCAGCGGCCAGATAAAGCGCCACCGGCGCCCCCAGCCCTCCGGTGCCAATAAGCAGCACACGGGACGCTTTCAGACGCTTCTGCCCCTCAAGCCCCACTTCAGGCAGCAGCAGATGGCGGCTGTAGCGGGCAATTTCCGCATGCGTCAGCTCCGTCAGACGGTCGTCAGCAATAATGCTCGGTCTGCTCATACCGCCTTCCCGACGCCGCCTGCAATGGCGGGGACCAGCAGCACCTCGGCGCCCTCGCTGACCGGGGTCTCCAGCCCACCGGTGGTTTTAATATTGTTCTCTCCCACGTACAGATTGATGAAACTGCGCAGCGCTCCCGTGTCATCATACAAATGCCGCTGAATGTCCGGGAAACGCTCCGCCAGCGCCGCGACCAGCTGACCTACTGTGTGGCCTTCCAGGGTCACTTTCCCCTGGCCGTCGGTGAAGGCGCGTAGTGCGGTGGGAATCAGTAATGTCGATGCCATAGTGATAATCTCTCCGTGTTTTGCTCTGATTTCAGGCAGCATTGTGCCTGCTATTCACGTCATGGAACGGTTTGCACGTCCTCCTGTAAAAAGCGCTGGCGGTCCTGCGTCAGCCGCCAGCTGGTCAGCGCCCCCACCTGCCGCTGCGCGACCGCCACGATGATGTAGGCGTAAACCGGCAACGCATGTTCGCGGTCAAACTCCGACGGAATAGCCGGATGATCGGGGTGCGAATGGTAATAGCCGACCACGTCCACTCCCTGAGCCAGCGCAGCGCGCTCCGCCCGCAGGGAGTCGTCGGCGGTGATGATAAAACGGTGGTATTGCTCCTCCGATTCACGGGCATTGACTATGGGGAAAATAGCCGTTACGCGGGCATCGCCCTGCGCGGAGAAATGGCCAAAGAGCGCGCCGCAGCATTCGTTGGGATAGGCCTTTTCCCCTTCAGCGCCAATCTGCTTTGCGATTTTGTGAGTCAATTCAATCATCGGTTTCATTCCAAAAAGAGTCAGTCAGGTAACGCGAGCCGACATCACACAGCAGCGTGACCACCACAGATCCCGCCGGCAGCGTGCGGGCCAGCCTGGCCGCGGCGGCAACGTTTGCGCCGGATGAAATGCCGACAAAAATGCCATCGCGCATGGCCAGCCGCCGCGTGATGGCGTAGGCCTCTTCGGTGGTGACAGAAAGAATGTCGTCGAACAGGGTTTCGTCGAGAATGCCCGGTTTAATGCTGCTGCCCATATGCTTCGTCCCTTCAATCCCGTGGAACGGTGAAGCGGGCTGCACGGCGAGCGTTTTAATCTGCGGATTCTCATATTTGAGCCGCCGCGCGGTGCCGACAAAACTGCCGGAGGTGCCCATACCCGCGACAAAATGGGTGATTTGTTGCCCGCTCTGGTCCCAGATCTCTTTTCCGGTGGTCGCGAAATGCGTACCCGGATTAACGGGGTTGTTATATTGGTCGGGATAAAAATAGCGTTCCGGATGTGCAGCAACTTGTGCCTGAACTTCAATATATGCGCCGTCGGAACCTTCAAGCGGATTGGTTTCCACAATCGTGGCGCCATAATGACGAATAATTCGTTTACGCTCCGGGCTGGTATTCTGCGGCAGATATAGCCGGACGTGATATCCCAGCGCCGCGCCAATCATCGCGTAGGCAATTCCGGTATTGCCGCTGGTAGCATCAATAATCGTTTTACCCGGCGTTAATAAACCCCGCGCAATCCCATCCAGCACCATGGCTTTCGCCGCGCGGTCTTTCACTGAGCCGCTGGGGTTCATATACTCTGCTTTTGCCAGCAGCGTTACGTCAGGCAACTCTGCGGCAAAAGAGGGCAATGTTATTAAGGGTGTAGCGCCGATCGTTTCAAGCAAATTCATAATAATTATCACGCTTTTATTATTATCTGTTCTGGTGCTAGCTATCCGATTTCATTTTTGGAATAATTAAATCCCTTCACCGTCGCTGAAATGTTTTTGCTGAGCTCGAGCCTGTTGTACATTACTGTCCGGAGGAACATCGCGGGTCAGCCATATATTCCCGCCAATGCTGGAACGCGCGCCGATGGTAATTCTCCCTAATATTGTCGCGCCGGCATAAATAACCACGTCATCTTCTATTATCGGATGGCGAAGGTAGTTTTTTTGCAGCTGCCCATCTTCGCCGGCAATAAATCGTTTGGCCCCCAGGGTGACTGCCTGATAAATACGCACCCGTTTACCGACGATGGTCGTTTCGCCAATCACCACGCCGGTCCCGTGATCAATAAAGAACCCATCATCAATCTGTGCCCCGGGATGAATATCTATCCCGGTCTGGCTGTGTGCCTTCTCGGACATAATTCGCGCCAGCAGAGGTAGATCGAGCTGATGCAACTCATGGGCCAGACGATAGTGGATCACGGCATGAATTCCAGGATAGCAGAGCAGCACTTCATCCATGCTGCGCGCGGAGGGATCGCCCTGATAAGCCGCGAGGATATCACTGTCGAGACGCTGACGTATGTCCGGCAAACGGTTGGCAAACTGCTGAACCCGTCTGACCGCCTCTTGTGACAGCGCCTGACTCGCGCCCTCCCCGTCCTGCTCATCCGACTGATAATAGAGTTCCAGAAGCGCTTCTTCGGTGAGCCTGTCAAGCGCGGTGCCTAACAAATGGCCGACGTAATAATTTTCGCCCTCTTTGCGCAATTCGACGTCACCTAACCGCATCGGATAAAGCACTTTTATCAACGTATCGGCGACTGAATTAACACTTGCCCGGGAAGGTAAACTACGTTTATTACGATAATTATTTTTTGAATGTTCATCGCGCCACGCCTGACGAACGCGACGCAATTCATCGACGACATTATTTAAATGCCAGTTATTTTCTTTTTTCGGCATGAGATACAATTCACCCGCTTCCGGCATAATAATATCCTTCTCAAAATCACATCGATAAAGTCTGTTTTCTGCGTTACCTCACTTTTATGCATTACCCGCATTAAAAACAAATAACCTTATCAACTTTGAATAGACAAAAATAGTAAATACATAAAAATCAATATGTTAAATTCATAATAACCCACATCAACAGCATTCATTGAGGCCAAAAGGTTAGCCGTGAGACATAACATTGAGTCTGTCCACAAAGTGGCAACGTTACTGAGTGAACCTACCCGCGCCACGAATAGTGGACACGTGACTAAGCGAGTAAACTATCAACCGGAGGTGACTCATGACAAAACCAGTATCAACCAGTAAAAAGCCCCATAAACAACATTAGCCTGAATTTCGCAGCAAAGCTTCTGATTGCCTCTGTTGTCAGAATGATGTGTGATCTGATCCTGCCACAGAGCAAAGGTTCGATTTATTCAAGCAGAGTCGGTGAAATGAAAAAGATGTAGTGCTACGCATTTTATGTTTAACTTATATATTGCTGCATGGACTAATATTTTTTATCTAAAACATTTTTTAAGGGAAAGATAGTGACTAAAGATCCTGTTGAAGTGAACGTTTCTGATGGACTGGCTAAGTTTTTTGAATATGCAGACCTTATCTCTGAACAAAAAGTGAAGGAGCTTGCTGAAAAATCTAAAAATGAAGCCATGAAAAATAAAAAAGAAAGCAAGTCCAGATGGGGTAAAATTTCGTGATCATTAGGTGAAGCACGTACACGTTTATTTTATTTCTTTAATTTTTTAACGATGACCTTCAGGTGTTGTTGTCCATTTTTGCATAATTGAATCACCACGGGTAATGTAAATACCTGCGCCTAATAGTAGATCACTGAAGTGAACTCAATCTATTGTCCGGTTCATGATCACCGACATCGTAAATGGTGCCACCTCGGTACCCGGAGCAAATCAGATAAGAGTTTATTATCAGAACTTAAGTGATGTTATCAGTTCGCTTCTCGCTTCGTTGCTGTAGAGAAATGATAAAAATATCAAAGCTCAATGGGTATGAGATATTCACAGTGGATTGACTCCGGATTTAATGTTTTTTCATCCAAAGTTTCAAGATGAAAACACTCTATATCCTGACCTTGTCGACGGCTGATATTTAAAGAGGGTAAACAGGTATCGTAGATAACCATGAAGAAAAGTTGCAGTCCTTTTTGGGGCCCCTGATAGCAAAACTTAATATAACTTCCTCCCTGTATGAGTGGTGCAGATGTCTCTGTAACACATTCATTATCCTTTTGACTATGAATAGCAGTCGTGTAACAGACCTGATGATATCCTGTTTTGTTACCTACAGGTATTGGCTCATGCAAACCATAGATGAGCTTAGGTAATGCAGAATAGTTTTGCAAAAAACGTTGCCAGTAATTAAAACACATTTCCTCACGCCTCTCGCTGGCTTCTTCAAGTGAACATTCGTAACTATATTTAGTTCCAGTTAAATATATATCTGGTAAAGTTATAAATGAGACAAAGGGTGTAGTGTAATCACCTTCCCTGAAGGGGGGAGTTAATCCAGACATATTCCAGACAGCAGACTTCCGATACTTTCCAGGGGAAATTAAAAATTGTTTTTTAAAAGACCGGCTAAATGATTGTTGCGAATCAAATTGATAATACATAGCTATATCCAGGACAGAGAATGATGAAAGACGTAACTCGATTGCACATCGGGAGAGTCTTCTTGATCTAATGTAAGCTCCGAGTGACTTAGCTGTAACCGATTTAAACATTCTCTGAAGGTGCCACTTTGAATAACCAGATTTTTTAGCTACGAGATCCAGTGAAAATGGTGATTGCAGATTACTTTCTATCCAGGAAATTAATTCATTGATTATGATATCTTTGTTCATTTTAATTCCTCATGATATTTACATGTTACAAATTTACCTTTTTTGCAATATTGTGAGATACTACCGTTAATTATAATTAACTATAAAATCAATCATTTATATTTCTTGGGTAACATTTAAGATGTCTTAATACGAGCGCGCGATTTAGTATTTTTATTCTATTATTTACATTTAGTCAATCCTCAAAGCATGCATGTTCGCTGTTGATGATGCAAGTCATGAACTTTTAAGATGTTTGGTGGCCCGCCCCGAGTATAAGATACAATGGTCAGTTAGCAATAGACTTAGTCTATATTATAGACGTCGGTGACCACCTAAGGATTAGCCTGAATAGTTTGGCAAACACACAAAATAACGGCCCTGATCGAGGCGCCTCCCCTTGTTTAATCTATGGAAATTGAATAATCAATGATCATTTAAAAAACCACTATCAACAGAATGCATCCTGTATTCCCTTGGGCTCATATTAAATAATGATTTAAAGGCGCGACTAAAACAGCTATAGGATTCATAGTTATATTTCAGATAGATATGAAATACCGCACAATCAGTACTCCGAATTTCCTCAGCAGCTTTTGATAGCCTCCTGTTTTTTACGAACCGCCCTAAAGATATTCCTTTTGAAGCTTTAAATGCTCTTTGAATGTACCATGCTGAATAACCAGACCTGGCTGATATGCATTTTATTGATAGTTTATTCTCTATGTTGTCATCAATCCACAAGAGAAGTTCGTCGATTATATCTATTGCTGGCATAGCCCCCCCCTGCCTTAATAACCACTTTAGATTTTCAGTACCTTCCTTTACAAGTAAGTTATCGGCAGACACTGTTACAGCGTTTTTCAGAAGCGATAAATAGGTAGAAAGAAGAAGGCATGAAAGCCTTTTTTCATTAACGTAATCTTCTGTCTGATTCAATTTTTTTGACTTGATAATTATACTCATAAAAACATCGAAAAATTCAATCTCATTTACCCCAACATCATATCCTTTGAGCTTGGATATTCTCAGATACTCTTCGCTAAAATAAACAATCCTGACAAGCCGTCTTAACTGACTGTTTTTTAAAACTTCATTAAGGCTATCAAACAGAACTTTACCGAGAGCACATATTGGCTGCGCATGGCTGTCATTAACCCTCTTCAGCTCACTGAGAAGCGGAAATGACATTCTTTCTACCACGGATTTCAGCAAATCTTCTTTATCATCAAAATGCCAGTAAACTGCACCACGAGTTACCCCAGCCTGTATTGCCACAGTCTGCAGTGTTGTCCCGGATATCCCTATATCAAAAAAACATATTTCGGCTGCATCAAGTATCTTTATGCGCGTAGCATAAGATACTATCTTTGTAGTCCTGACCACAATTAATTACCCCATAATTTGAAATAGTTAAATTCAAAAAAGTAAATACTGGCAAGGCGTTTGTACCCCGCCAGTTTTTTTGATTTTTTATTTCCGAATTACTTTGTTTTTTTAGCGTTACCAAGCCATCCTGAAACAAGGACATAGAATAAAGGAATGTAAAATATTGCCAGTACAGTGGCTGTAACCATTCCGCCTATTACACCTGTACCAATTGCATGTTTACTTCCTGAACTTGCTCCTGTTGCTATGGCTAATGGGATGACCCCTACAACAAATGCCAGAGATGTCATTATAATGGGGCGTAATCTGACCCTCGCAGCCTCAATTGCAGCTTCGAGTATAGGAGTTCCGTTCTTCTGATGTTCATCACGGGCAAATTCAACAATTAATATGGCATTTTTGAAACGTCTTTTAGTATCCGTTCACCGCTGAAGCTTTTATTTATTTTCTCGATGGCTATCATCATTATCTTTTTGCCGATTCATACACGTTTACTGATATCGCCCAGCGATACCGGTTTCTCGTGGCAACTATATTGCCGCGACGCGTGCAAAAACAAACAACAAAAAAACATATCCAAAGTAATAAAAATTGCTTCCCACCTGAATGTTAAAACCCTTAATCAATTGTTGTTACTCAAGTTATTTCGCGCTGCAAAGCTAACAGGAATAAAAAAGCCCGCGCAGGAAAACCTGAGCGGGCTTTTATTGTTATTGCGTTAGCGTCAGCGATTAATGCGTAGCGACGGGGTCCACTTTGAAGGTGTCCACCATCCTCCTCAAATCGCATGCCTGTTCCTGCATCGATGCCGCCGCCGCCGCAGACTGCTCCACTAAGGCGGCATTTTGCTGGGTGGCATCATCAATATGATTCATGATGCTATTGATCTGCGCCAGGCCATCGCTCTGCTCATGGCTTGATCCCGCAATATCACTCATCAGGTGCGCCATACTGGCCTTATCACTGCTCGCTTAAATGCCCGTTGAGGTACAGCAACCTCCCGGATGCAGTTAGAATGAGAAAATGCTGTTGCCTAGATCCAGACAGGAACAGCATGACTAATGGAGTAGATGGCCAGTGGGTTAATGATGTCGTAAACAGCAGTAATTCGCTCTCCGTCTTTGATTTTGACTGAACCCTCACCAGGCATGACAGCTTTGTCCCCTTTTTACGCTTCACCTTTGGTAAACGCGTTTTGCACAGCGTCTTGTCCGCCTTGTGATCCTCACGTTCAAATGTATCGGCCGCAGGGTGACACGCGATGAACTGAAGGAAGTTCTGATCCACACCTTCCTTACCGGCATCGAAGCCCGGTGGGTTGAGCTGAAAGCCGTATAGTTTTTTGAGAAATACTGGACCCGCCTGATGCGCCCTTCAGGGCTGATTGCCGTGACAGCGCAGGTCAATTCCGGCGCAATCGTGACGATCTGTTCGGCTTAGCCCGTGATGGTGCTAAAGCCCTTTGCAGACAAGTTAGGAATACAGTTGATCGGGACAAAGTTAGACGTCAAAAATGGCATGCTGGCGGGCCGCATCAGTGGCAAAACTGCCGATGTGCACAAAAGGTGGCAAGACTGGAGGCTGAATACGGGCCACTGTTTTCCTATCATCTGCAGGCATGGGGCGATATCCGCAAAGCGAGCTACACGACGAATGCTATCGAGTCGCTGAACAGTGTTATCCGCCAGGCAATCAAGAAACGTAAGGCATTCCCGACGGATGACTCGGTGCGTAAAGTGATCTACCTAGCGATCCAGTCGGCGTCGAAAAAATGGAGCATGCCGATCCAGAACTGGCGGCTGGCGATGAGTCGTTTTATTATCGAGTTCGGCGACCGCATTGACGGTCACCTTTAATCAATCGGGTGGCAGTTACACAGAATGATTTACAGGATCTAAATAAGTGGGCGGACCCGGTAAATATTATCCTGTGCGCCATCCTTTTTTCATAAAACACTGACTCGGCACTGTCAGGTCACACGTTCCCAGGGGTGAGCAAAAAGCCACGGCGCTCGCTGGCGGCGTTTATTTTCCTGATGCTGCGGATCGGCAAAAGGAATGCTGTCGATCAGCGATCGCGTATAGTCACTGGCAGGCCGGGAGAACAACTCACTGACCTGCCCCTGCTCAACCACATGACCGTCTTTCAATACCAGCGCCGACTGGCACAGGCTGCGCACCACCGCCAGGTCGTGGCTGATAAACAGGCAGGCAAACTGATACTCCTTTTGCAGATTGCGCAGCAGTGTGAGGATGCTTTCCTGGATAGAGACATCCAGTGCCGAGGTGGGTTCGTCAGCAATTAATAGCTGCGGGTTCAGCGCCAGCGCGCGGGCAATCGCAATGCGCTGGCACTGCCCGCCTGAAATCTCATACGGATATTTCTGCTGCCATTCGGCGGGAAGCCCAACCTCCGTGATCAATGACGTCACCCGCTTGAGGATCGCCGCCTCTTTTAACGTGGTGTGCGTGCGTAAGGGTTCAGCAATCGACTGGCCGAGCGTCATGCGGGGATTCAGCGAGCTAAGCGGGTTCTGGAAAATAGCCCCAACCTGCGATTTCATCGCTTTGCTGCGCGTGCGGCAGGGATGATAAATCGCCTCGCCCGCCAGCGTCAGCGTTCCCTGGTCCGGTTTAATGATGCCCAGCAGGCTGCGACCCAGGGTGGTCTTCCCCGATCCGGATTCCCCCAGCAGGCCGAGAAACTCGCCTTTGCCGATGTTAAAAGAGACGCCATTAACAATGTTATGGCGTTTACCGAACCCTGCCGGATAACTGATGTGCACGTCGTCCACTTGCACCAGTGGCTCAAACGTCTCCTCAGCAGCGGCCTGTTTTGCTGCGGATGACGGAATAGCCGCCAGCAGCTGGCAGGTATAGGCGCTTTCAGGGGTGCGAAACAGGATTTTCGTTGCGCTGTTTTCCTCAATTTTGCCCTGCCGCATCACAATCACCCGCTGCGCAATATCCGCAACCACGCCCATATCATGAGTGATCAGCAGCAGCGCCATACCAGACTGCTGATTGAGGCTGAACAGCAGGTCGAGGATCTCCTGCTGCGTGGTGACGTCCAGCGCGGTGGTCGGCTCATCGGCGATCAGTATCTTTGGCCGCCCGGCCAGCGCCATCGCGATCATGATGCGCTGGATCTGGCCGCCCGAGAATTGATGAGGGTAGTTTTTCAGGCGCTTATCCGCCTGCGCAATGCCCACCTGCGACAGCAGCGCAATGGCACGCGCTTTACGTTGTGCGGTATTGAGTGACGGATCGCACAGGGCAATCGACTCGTTCAACTGGGCGCCAACGGAGAAAACCGGGTCGAGAGACGACGTCGGGTCCTGAAATATCATGGCGATCTCCCGCCCTCTGAGGGCGGAGAGTTCCGTGCGATTGAGCGTCAGCAGGTCGATACCCTGAAACAGGATCTTGCCGGAGACGAGGGCATTCGCCGGTAATAATCCCGGTATCGCCTGCGCAATCGCCGATTTTCCGGCACCCGATTCGCCGATAACGGCCAGTATCTCTCCCGCTGCAACGCTCAGGCTCACCTGGTCGACGGCCGTCACGTCTGCGCCCTGCCCCGGATAGTGCACGGACAGCCTTTCAATGCTGAGTAAAGGCGCGTTATCCGTCATTATCGATAAGCCCCTGCGCCAGCCAGCTATCTAAACGTGGAATGGCGATGGCATACACTTTGAACGCACGCTTGAGGTTTTCAATCGACACAAACTCGTCAGGGCCGTGCGGAGAACCGTGTCCTTCAGGGATAAAGTCAGGACGTTGGTTAACGTTTTCCCCGTTGAATAACGCCGACGCACCCCGGCCAAATCCCGGACCAAAGGTGATTGCGTTCGGCAATACGCGTGCATGGGTGCCACCGCCCATGGTGTAAGGTTCGGTTTTGGCATCCGCGATGGCGTTATAGGTTTGCTGCAAACGCTGCACCAGCAGGCTCTCTTTATCCACGTGCATGGGCAGGTCATCGCGCAGGATGGTTAAGCTGCCGTTCAGCGGTGCAATGGCCTGCTTCAGCGTCGCCAGTAAGGCGTCTTTATCCGTCAAAATCGGATAACGGATATCCAGGTAGATCGCCACGCCGTGCGCTTTGGGGATCGCTAAGCCGCCATTCAGCGTCAGCTTACCGGTCTGCTGATCTTCAAAGGCGATGCCCGCCCCGTTACCCCAGGGATCGGCCAGCAGTTGCGCAATCAGCCTGGCCGCCCTCAGGTCAGCATCAGCCAGCAGCCCGGCGTCCACGGCGGCATTGAGCAGCAGCGGGATGGCGTTTTGCGTGTTTTCAGGGAACGCGGCATGCCCGGATTTGCCATGCGACATCAGCAGCGCATCGCTACCGTCAGCCGTGACCGACAGCGTTTTGCGCAGATCTGCGGGTAATCGCGCCAGCGCGATGTCAAGGGTGGCAGCGTCCGTGGCGCTAAAACGCAGCGTCGCGCTGGCCGGAACAGCATTTTCCGCCACGCCCGCCGACAGACGGGATAACACCGGGCCAGTCGGGATCTGTAAAATCAGGTTCAGGCCACCTTTTTGCGCATAGTTAACGGGGAATGCGCCGTCGGTGATCACCGAGAAGCGCGGCACCGGCCCGTTTTTGGCGAAATATTTCATGTCGCCCATACCAATTTCCTCTGCGCCCCCGTATATCACGCGCAGCTTGTGATGCAGGGAGACGCCGAGATCGCGAAAGGCACGCAGCAGGTAAAGGTCCAGCAGCGCCGGGCCTTTGTTATCCGACGATCCACGACCAACAACAAAGCCCTGTTTATAGAAAGGTTCGAACGGCGCAAAGCTCCAGTTATCTCCCGGTGGTACAACGTCGAGATGAGAAATCAGCCCCAGATCCTGGGTATCGCTGCGGTTATCGGCCAGCACAGACAGCGCGTGCCCCTGATGCGCTTCCGTGGCAAAGCCCAGCTTCTCCGCCTGCGCTTTCACGTGCTGGAAAACGTCATGCACCGCGTTGCCATAAGGCTTGCCGTCCTGCGCCAGTTTTTCATCGGCAATGCTCGGATATGCCACCCACTGCAACAGATCCTGAATAAATTCTTCACGGTGTTGCTCAAACCACTGTTCAATTTTGTGTGAAAAAACCGTCTCCTCTGCGGAGAGCGTGCCGGTAAAGTCTTTTTCCTGCAGGGACTGACTCATGTATTTTTCCTTTTTTGAGAAGGTTTCAGCGAGTGAAGTGGATATCTTTCACCGGCACCGCAGGCCGCGGATTGAGCACCCGCGCCAGCCCTTCGCCGATAAAGTTAATCGCCAGCACCATCAACACGATGGTTAAACCGGGCGGGATCCACAGCCACCATTCGTAATCAATCACTCGGATACTCTGCGCTGCCGAGAGCATATTGCCCCATGATGGCTGCGGCTGTTTCACGCCCAAGCCGATAAAGCTCAACGCGGCTTCGGCAAGAATGGCGTTCGCCACCGCGAGGGTGAGATTCACCACGATGGGCGCGTAAGCATTCCTCAGCAAATGCCGCCAGACGATGGTGAAGCTGCTTACGCCCATGGATTTTGCGGCCTGTACATAGCCGCTTTCGCGCAGGGAAAGCAGCTCCGCACGCACCAGTCGGGCGATGCCCGTCCAGTGAAGCACGCCGATGATCAGAATCACGTTCCAGACGCTGGCACCAAGCAGGGCGGCGAGAGTTATCGCCATCGCGTAAAAGGGAAAACACATGATGATGTCGGTGATGCGCATAATGATCATATCGGCCACACCGCTTTTATAGCCCGCGATGCTGCCGAGTACGATGCCGATCGCCGCCTGAAACAGCACCGCTGCCAGCGCCACCATTATCGATACGCGGCCACCGTAGAGCAGCCGGGAGAAGACATCGCGGCCAATCTCATCGGTGCCCAGCCAGTGTTCGCTGCCGGGCGGTGCCTCGATGTTGTAGAGGTCCATATCATCGGGGCTGTACGGCGTCAGCCAGGGGGCGAAGAGGGAAAAGGCGGCCAGCAAGGTCAGTAAAAGCAGGCCACTGACAAAATAGCTATCTTTCAACAGAGGAGATAACCGCGTGCGCGGCTGTTGAACGGTGTCGAGCATCATCGGGTCAGCCTTACGCGCGGATCGGCGAGTGCATAAAGAATATCCGCCAGGATATTGATGGCTAAGGTGATGACGGCCAGGAACAGCACAATGCCCATCAGCAGAGGAAAATCGCGTGACTGGATGGCGTCAAAACTCAGACGTCCGATGCCCGGCCAGTTAAAGATAATCTCGGTCAGCAGTGTTGCCGAGAGCAGCGCCGGGATCTCCATCCCCACCACGGTAATCAACGGTTTGGCGGCATTTTTCAGCAAATGCGGGTAGATCACGCCCGAGCGCTTCATTCCTTTGGCGAACAGCGCCTTGATAAAGTTCTGGTTGATTAACTCACTGATACTGGAACGCAGATAACGGCTGAAAATAGCAATATTGCCTAACGCCAGGGTGATAGCGGGCAAAACAAGGTGTTGCGCCACATCAATAATATGGTCAACGCCACTCAGGTGACCGCCGAGCGTAGAGACCCCGGAGACGGGAAACCAGCGCAGATTCATGGCAAAAACTTTCACCAGTAAAATGGCGATGAAAAACACCGGAATGGACAGGATGACAAAAGACAACAGCGAAACCGTGATATCCGCGGTAGAACCACGACGCAGGCCGAGATAAATCCCCAGCGGCAGCGCCACGATCAAGGTGATTAACAGAGAACTGCCCGCCAGCATCAGCGTATTGAAGATGCGTTCACCGATTAGCGTTAATACCGGTGCCCCACTTTGCAGGGAGTAGCCGAAGTCACCCACGATGGCGCGCGAGGCCCAGCGCAGGTATTGCAGCCATATCGGGTCGAGGTAGCCAGCCTGACGCAACATTTCCTGTTTCTGCTCGGGCGTGGTCTCGGGCGAGATCATGCCCACCAGCGGATCGCCGGGCTGCAACTGTATTAAAAAGAAGACCAGCAGCGAGATGCCGACCAGCACCGGAATGGCGATCAATAATCGGTGAAAAATAACCCTGAACATAAAAAAATCCCGTACTGAAGTGAACGGGTTTTACAGACGATGCGCCCTGTAAAACCCTGTAACGTGCCGGCGTTACTGTTTTACGCTCCAGCCAGCGACATCGGCGAACGGTTCATAAGGGTAAGAGTGGTAGTTTGTCACCCGCTTACTCAGGGCATAACCGATATTGGGGATGTAGAGCCAGACGTGCGGCACTTCTTCATTTATCCCCGTTAACCAGCCACCGATGCTGGTCTTGAGGGCGTCACGGTCGATGGTGGCATTAAACTGACTGGCAAAAGCGTCCAGCTGAGGCGTAGCGAAGCGCTCCCACCAGAAGTTGTTATCATATTCGCCAGGCCGGAAAGTGCCGCCCATCAATACGCCATCATAGACCTGCGCTTTGTTCTGCAAAATGGAGAGCGTGGCGTTGAAGTCGGCAACGTTAAGCACCACCTTGATGCCAATTTTTTTCAGGTTTTGCTGAATAATTGGCGCGGTTAATTCGCGAGTGCGGTTACCGGTCGGGTAGTTAATGGTCAGGGTGAAGTCTTTGCCGTCTTTATCCACCACGCCGTCACCGTTGGTATCTGCCCAACCCGCCTCTTTTAATAACGCCTTGGCCTTTTCCGGGTTATAGGCATAACTGTTTAACGCCTGGGGATAGTAAGGACTGTGCGGATTATCTTTGGTGTTAAATATCTGACCGTGGCCGTAAAGTAATTTATCGACAATTGCCTGGCGGTCGATGCCATACACCAGCGCTTGTCTGACACGACGATCCGACAGATTTTTATTGCGCGTATCCAGTGATAAATACTGAGCGCCCACTCCTGGCTGTTCAATAATTTGAATGCCGGCATTTTTATACGTCTGTAAATCGCGGCTATTCCAGGATGAGAGTTCGGCAATATCCACATCACCATTGATCAGCTCATTTTGTACCGTCTGCGCGTTAGAGACTTTAAATATCAGCGTTTTGGTTTTCGGTTTTCCGCCATAGTAGTCGTCATTGCGTTCCAGTTTGATGTACTGATCGGGCAGGAACTCAACAAACTTGTACGGGCCGGTACCGACCGGGTTGCGCAGCAGATCGGTGGCTTTGTTCCATTCTTTAACCGGAACTTTGCTCCAGATGTGTTTCGCCAGCACCGGACGGTCGGCAAAGTGCGAGAATGCAGCTGCATAGGGGGCCACAAAGGTGAAACTGATGGTTTGCGGGTCAATCACTTTGATACCTGCCAGGCGGTCTGTTTTACCCGCGTGGTAATCGTCGTAACCTTTCAGGTGCTTCACAAAACCCGGGGTGTCTTTCGGGAAGCCTGCATCGGCTTCGGTGGCGTAGGTGAAGTAGACGTCTTCAGCGGTAAACGCGCTACCATCGTGCCATTTAACGCCCGGTTTTAAATGCAGCGTCAGGGTTTTCCCGTCAGTGGAGTATTCATATTTTTCGGCGAGAGAGGGTTTTGGATTTTGCTGTTCGTCGAGGGTAAACAGGCGACCAAACAGCGTGAAAATAACCGCGCGATCGTAGTCCGTGAAATAAAGTGTCGGATGGAAATTACCGCTGGGATTGCTCCATATTGCATAGCGAATAATATTATCGCTGCTGTTATTCTCTGCCGCTGCAACGTTAAATGCCACCAGACTCATTGCCGTAAAAGCAATGGCTTTTGATAATCCGTTCATTCCCACCCCAGATAAAGTTGCAATAATTCACTCCGTCTTTTCAACATCGGAGGTAAATTAACGATAAGCCCATGGTTATTGCGCTATTTTTAACAACGTTACTATTTGATACAAACACAAGCAAATAGAATGATTGGTAATGGTTATCTGATTATGTTGCAAGTGAGGCGAAATTTTACTGCGGTGCGCCATCCGTGGCACGCGGGGACAAGGTCATTCCTATCGTCTCCGCGCGGTCAACTATTACACCTGACCGTGTAATTTCCCGAAATTCGGGATGCAATATCTGTTCAAGCCATTTCCGATCATTCCGCCGGACACCGTGAAGACTGCATTCAAGTGCTTTCAGCTTTTCCAAGAGCATTTTTCTCACCCTAATTGAACCCTGACAGTTGAATGAATTTATCATAATAGCCAAGGCTAATCTTTAATGCCCCCGAGAGGTAACCTCCGCTTTTGGCACAGGAGTACCAAAGGGCATCTATGAGCAAGAAGTAGACGTTTTGCATAAATTGGTTTTCTGAAGAGCCACACTCATTAGCCATTCATTTTCAAAATTAACAGATATCAAAACGCATTAAAGCAATGTATATATAGACAGTATTCTTAGTGATGGGAGCAATCGCTACATGGGCCGTGACAGATATAATCTATCCATAGCAGTATTCGTCATGCTTCTAAAAGGGGATGAACTCTGCATGCTCCGAAGGTCTAATACGGGCTGGATGGATGGTTGCTTTAGCTTACCGGCCGGTGGGCTAGAAAAAGGCGAAACACTCTCCACCGCTGCAACCCGAGAGCTAAAAGAAGAGACAGGGGTGGACACAATTCCTTCAAAGTTGGCCCTTGTGCATACCATGCATGTGTGGACGGAAAACCGTTCATGGATAGGACATTATTTTATCTGCCGAGAATGGAGTGGTGTACCTTTCCTTGCAGAACCTGACAAGCATGCCGAAGTAAGCTGGAAGAATATTTCGAATCTGCCAGAAGAAACAATACCCTATGTAAGGCAGGCTATTGAAGCCATTAATGCTGATGAGAGTTACTCAGAGTTCGGCTGGGACACAGGTGAGTAACCTCTGCTACATAGCAATATTTCCGCTCCTTGTCAGTATGCATATGCAAAAGGGTTGCTATGAGCGAGGAACGGACATAGCGACATTCGAATCTGTAAGCTAGCATCGAAATCATTGCCAACAACTCTGTATGGTAATTGACGGTGAGGTATTGCGAACCTGCTTTTCCCTAACTATAAAAACAGATATATAACTAACCTAATGAACACATTATTTAGGAAATTATTTTGCAACTACAACTCACCAGACTGCATCTTCGCCCCGTAACTACATCTGACTTGGATGACCTTTTCAGAATTTATGGCGACCCGGCTACGAACACCTTTAACCCCGCAGGGCCATATCCTGACATGCAACATGCACAAACTGTTTTAGCTCGCTGGATCAACCACTGGGAAACTCACAGTTTTGGAATCTGGGCAATCTCTTTGCAGGATAGTCCTGAAAGGATCATTGGTTTCGGAGGTCTGAGCATCAGCAGTTATGCAGATATCGTAATTAATAACTTAGGGTATCGTTTCGCCACAGAAGCATGGGGAAAAGGTCTGGCGACAGAGTTTTCGAAATACTCCGTCAGATATGGATTTGGTGAGTTAAAGCTGACTGAGATATCTGCCGTAGTTAGAGGAAACCACATGGCATCGCAGAAAGTTCTTCAAAAAGCCGGGTTGCAATACGTAAAAGAGATCCATGATGTGAAAGATGCGCCGCCTAGCCTGCTTTTTTCTCTTACACATAGTGAATGGCTCAGACAATCAGTGTGAGCGTATTTACTCTAAATATTTACTCTCAATCATGGATAGCTAAACTGAAGCTAAAGAAGCGCCCTACGGCGCTTTGGAAAATTAGTTATTCTGGTACAAGTCCCAGCGATTTCCAAAGAGATCCTCAAATACAACCACCGTCCCGTACTTTTCCTCACGTGGTTCCTCGCAAAATTGAACGCCTGCAGTCTTCATAGCGTCATAATCGCGCCAAAAATCGTCGGTCTGAAGGAAAAGGAACACGCGGCCGCCACACTGATTACCGATAAAGGTTTCCTGCCTATCGTTTGAGGCTCGGGCCAGAAGAAGATTACAGTCACTTTCCGGGTTAGGAGTCACAACCACCCAGCGCTTGCCAGGTTGAGGCGTGTCTTCAACAAGCGTAAACCCGAGCTTGGTTGTGTAATATTCAATCGCTCGGTCGTAATCATCGACGACGATAGCCACATATCCCATGCATCTTTTCTGCGTTCTCAAAATCACCTCCACCCGTTTTGGGTTCTGCCCTTCACTCGAAATCACCATATCATTCGCTATGAATGTCCGCTACTGGCACAGGCTGTGTGAAAACCCTGACCAAAAACTGAAGTGCGCACGTCAACGCAAAATCTGGAATTGATCGACCGGTTAGTAGAGCCGAATTTTACGTATGAGCGCGGTTTTCAGCTCTGTTTTTGGCAGTTTCAGCGGCCAAAAAAGTTTTCACACAACCTGGGCACAGAGCAGACTGTTAGAACATTTCGACACAATCACGCTTCAGGCCGACTTTTTGATGCTCGTACTACCTACCCTTCCTTTGCAGAGAACATCGTAGAACAATCGACACACGAAGCGAAGTGTTTAAACTCGCTTTAAGTAACCCACAACTATTGGTGGTCACTCTGGGGGTCTTGACAGAAAGGTAATTCAGGATTAGCTTACTTATTAGCCAGTTACTGGCAAAGGCGATCCCATTCAGAGGAGCCAGATTAGAAAAACCCGCTCAGGGAAACCGGAGCGGGTTTTTTGCTTTTCAGTGATCCCATTTTTCTCGTCCTGACTGACTTTTCGTCAGAACCATCCTGCCGTTGCACAGATCGCCCTGATAAATCCGGCGGCTTTAAATGAAAAAAACCAGCCGGGCAATCTATGCACCAGCTGGCTCAACCTGTCGGCCAAATATTATTCAGGAATGGTCAGCACCTGACCCGACGCAATTTTATCCGGGCGGCTGAGAAGGTTTTTATTCGCCTCAAAGATTTTCATATATTGCGAGGCATCATTATAAAACTGCTTAGCGATTGCACTGTGCTTGTCACCGCATATAACGGTATACGAGCGATCACCTGCTGCTGCGCTTGCAGGTTTATCTTCAACATTTTTATCTAGGGCGTGTAACAACTCATCGCCAATATTTTTAATATTATCCAGAATATTTATAATTACTCCCTATCGTTTCCGATACGTTTACTTTAATCAAAAAACAGGATTGCCAGACAAATACTACGCGGCGTACGATACCCCTGGCTTTATTTTATGGATTAAGCCACTGCTAATTACGTGTTCATTCAAATAAAAAGAAGGATGGAGATAATGAGTATTTTGTCATGGGTTGTGTTCGGCCTGTTTACCAGAATTATCGCCAGATGTTTCTGCCAGGCAAAGAACACATGGGCATTTTCACGAACATGATTCTGGGCATTATCGGCGCGCTGATTGGCGGTGTAGTCAGTACTGCTCTGGGTTTTGGCAAGGTCAATGGCTTCAATATTTACAGCATTGCTATTGCCACCGTGGGTTCAATTATTGTGCTGTTTTTTATCCATAAAATCAGAGCGTGTAAACAGGCTTAACAGATTACTATTCGGGGAATAATAGAATGAGTTTACTGGAAACAGTGCTGGCCATGTGCGGCCTGAATAATCAGACCAGTCAGGAAGTGAAAGGTGTGCTGGAATGGGTTGAGCAGCAAGGCGGTTTACATACCATCGTGGGCCACCTTCAGAGCGGTGAGTACAGTGAGGTCGTCAACTCATGGCTTGGCGATGAGCAGAACGTGGCGCTGAGCAGCGATCTGGTGCAGAAGATGATTAACTCTGAGGCCATTGAGCAGCTGGCTGCGCGGATGGGCATCAACACCAGCGATGCGCTGAATCTGCTGGCAAAATATCTGCCGCAGCTGGTGGATAAAGCGTCAACTGCGGGCGTCGTGGATAAAAAGGCTTATCTTGCCGGACTGGTGAGTCAGTTAATGCACTAAGCTTGACGCAATGGGAAGATAAAAGCCTGCAACTTAAGTATAAGGCTTTTATCTTTAATATTCTGGTTGTCATAATAATGGGAAGGAGTAGCTGTTGAGCGATTTCACTGAGCATTAAAAATCTATCTAACACATGCTAAGACATTGAGAGCTTCGGAATTGAGATCATTATATTTTACTCTGAAGATGATACTACTTTCTCTTTGGTCATGAGACCTTTCCCCACACTAATAATCATTCCACTTCCAAACGAATTCCCATATAAGCTGGGCAGACTTAAGCAAGTACTGCTACTTCTCATTGGCGAAGATAATTTCAAGGCCCTGATTCGCACTCGCCACGTCGTGGCTGAGGTCTAAAACGTCCTGCATCTGTTTTAACTTATCGCGGATAATATGATGCCTTCGCTCACGCTCGGCCCCACCAGCATACCATCCGCCATGTTCCTGACGAGCTTCCTCCGATGCAGTCGCCGGTGCTTATGCCCACGCAGCTGATCACCCCACTCGCAGTATAAGCATAACCAATGGCCGGGCGGCGGCCACGCCGGACAGCCATATTGTGCCTGACCCGTGCCGCTACACGGCCATTTACCCCCCGCGGCACGGAACCTGATGAAGGCAGATCGCCGCAGAGACGCGGCGCTGTGCCGCGCACGAACAACCCTGCTCACAGAGAACCGGCTAACTTTACGGGCTGTCCGGCGATACCGGTGGCCAGCATCTGGCTGTATGGATTAGCGTCACTACCCAGACTATTCCGGCTTCTTCATCCAGCTCGTACACAAGACGGTAATGTTCATGGGGTATCAGTTCGCGGGTTCCTGCTATCTTTCCCGCTACCCCCATCAGCGGATGCTCTGCCAGTATGGCCGCTGCTTCGCTGAACCGCTCATCCATTTCCGCAGCCGCCAGCGGGTTTCGCTCTGCCAGGTAATCCCATATTGCTGTACGGTCGTTGAGCGCTTCCTGTGCCCACAGCAACTTCACGCTTTCCCAGCCAGTTTTGCACGGCGCGCGGCGAACTGCGCTTCAGCCTCCTCATTACTCACAACGTTACCCTCCCGTATATCCTGACGCCCTCTCTCCACTTTCTGCGCCAGGTGAGCATCGTAAGCCCGGCTCTCGCTCTGGCGACGGATGTATTCCCGCATCAGCTCGCGCATCACCTGCGAGGCCGGTCTGTCGCTGGCTTTCGCAGCGGCGATGAAGTCTTCCCGCAGCGAATTTTCCAGCTTCATTGTGAACACCGCTTCTTTAGGCATGACCCTTTATCCCATTCCGCTTAAGTACTGACCGAGTATATACCTTATCATCACCTTTACTCCATATTGTCCGGTTTCTTACTGTCCTGCCTTTCAGCCGGATGCGTGCTCGCATGCACCGCCTGCAATGCCCGGATACTCACCTGCGTATATATCTGTGTGGATTCCACGAAGGGTTAAGCCGCTTTTCTTCTGCTCATATACCTGACGGTGGCTGACATGGTCGTTGCCGGATCGATATCTACTGAGCCGCCGACCACGCTGATGTCTTTTTTAGCGATGACATCAGAGCCGCCAATGTGTGCATTATCACCGGCGATCAGCGTGACGCTACCACCGGTACTGCCTACGGCGCTCCAACTCATTAATCTCAACCTATTTACCGGGTTTGTAGCTATTGCCAGAACCGGTTTCAGCCGCCAGCAGATTGACTCCCGTCCCGACTTTAGGGTGACGTCTTTGCCTGCAGCAACGTGACTCTGATTAACAAAGCGCGGATCGATCCCGCTCAGATACCGACTGTCACTGCCGGGTTACCGCTGACGGACGCACTCAGTGCAACCACTATATTCACCAGCAGGTAAATACCTTCATTACTGGTTTCGGCTGAGATACGGGCGTAATCAGGAAGACATAGTGAAGATGGGTTAACGCGGAATCACAGCATGAAAGTCCGCTCGGAAAGGATATTACAAAAGACCACAGGAAGAAGGGGTAAGTGAAATGCATACCGGAAAAACAATCCGTTTCTAAGAGACACCTCGCAGTTTATTACCTGGCTTTCAGCGAGTTTACCCGGCGAAACGTGTATATTTAAACAGGTGAATACGGAACAGGAAGAGCGCAAGGATAAATTTTTTAGCGCGGCTGAAGCGGGTTGGCGCCCGTTTCAGCCGCTGACCACAACTAACTATATGGGAGTTAATTATGGCTGACACGCATCATAAGTCAGGAACCCGCACGTCCACAACCGCCGCGCATTATTACAGAGTCGGATACCGGCCTAATCGGGGCCAGCCGAACCCGCTGCCCCAGCTCACCATCAAGGGCCGATGGCTGGAAGCGCTGGGATTTAAGACCGGGCAGAAGATCGAGGTGATCACCGGGCCGGGTCAGTTGATCATCAGGCTAGCTGAGGATTGATCTGCTGGTAAAAAGATCCCGGCTCGTTGGCCGGGATATTTGTTTAAATTATGCCAAGAGATTCGGGTAATTCTTTAACATATTCTCTTTGATCTCCGTTATATTCTTTAGATATATCTCGGAAGGAATTAGCAAGATCATTTCTATCCTTTACATCCATGAGTTGAAGTTCAGAAGCCATTTGTTCCAAGGCTTCCATTGCCAAGTCAGGATCAAGCAGATCTTCATTTGTGAACTCTAAAAACACAGCAAGATCTGCAATGACTTTAACAAGTTTCATTTTGTTATTCATTGACGACTTTCACCTCGATATTTTTAATACCTGGCTCATCGAACATTTTTTGTGCTCGATTGTCTTGGGCTTGGTTAGGAACTTCCCATCGGCCGGTCATCCCATTATTTTTAAGCGATTCCGACTGGTGAACAGCTTGATCTTTAGCTTTCTGGGTAGTAACAACAGAGACTTTCCGATCAATCATGACATTGCCATCAACCCCATCAAAGCGAGCTGGTTTATTAACACTTTGGCGTCAACTCGATCAATATCTGGAGCCTGACCTTTCTGAGTTTCAACATTGGAACGAGCACCAGAAGCAGAGTCATTGTAGTCTCTGGCCCGCTGACTCATGCTTGTATTTTCATCGACCCATTTAACCTTAATCTCATCGCTGGCCTTATTAATCAGCTCCGACGCTTCAGCCACATCCCCTTTCTTCAGCGCCGTTTCTGCAGCCTTGATGACCTTTCCTGCCGCAGGATCTGACCGATGGGCTTAAAAAATCTGTAATCATTCATGATGAAATTATGGATTTTCACACAGCCACCACCTCATTCAACCGATCATTTCTGCCTTAAATGATCGGCGTTACGGATTAGATAGGAATTTATACCGGCCTCATAAGAGTAACCTTGGATAATCTATCATTCTGATTAAATTGTAGATGTAGCGTATATCCCTCTTTTTCATACCTTATCCAACGATCAATATAACCCATAAGTGCATCCATTTTTCCACCACCAGAATCTAAGGGGTGGCCTAGCATTTGAACAGCCTTATGCTCCGAACTATGAATTGATAATGGTAAATCCCCTTCATACTCAGAAAACCCCTCATCCTTTGTTGCGTAAAATGTAATTTGATCGATAATTTCATTTTCTAACAAAAATAAAACACCAGACTGTAAAAATGAATAGTAGCTCCTGTCACCTAAAACACTCTCCTCAATCTTAGGCAACTCATTAAAATCACTTGAAATATTAATAAAATTACCATCGAATTTTGTGCAACCTAATAACTTAATAAACTCATCCCACATCAACATTATTTTGTTACTCCTGTTTGAGAATTTCTTTTTTTGATTTCTATTATAGCGTCATCAACAAGTTTAGGATCATATCCTCGGTCCAGCATATTTTTTCTATGTGAATCTGTATCGCGACATTCTGCACCACAAAGATCTATGGCATCTTGTTTTATTTGGGATGGCGTATTTTTACCACCATAAGTACGGCCTGCCTGATGTACATCTTTAGGTACTTCAATAGCTGTTGCATTATTGTATAGGCTTTTTTCTTCAGTTGGAGTTAACTTTCTTCCCAACTCATTTTCTTTTGCCTGACGAATAGCAGCAAATGATGGGATATGATCGTGCTCCAGTCCATCACCAACCACGGCACGATCTTTGAGTTCTTTAAATGAACCAACATCTAGCGGCTTAACTGCCTGAATTTGATCACTGGCCTTATTAATCAGCTTCGATGCTTCAGCCACATCCCCTTTCTTCAGCGCCGTTTCTGCGGCCTTGATGACCTTTCCTGCCGCATCACCTGCGCCGGGTATAATACCGATTGCAGCCGCAAGATAATCCAGCGCACTCCGCGCCTCGGCAAAACTCTTGATGTCGCCTACAACCGGCACGAAGTCAGCGCCCAGTAACGCTGTTTCTTTCAGCGCCTCACGCCGCTCTTCGTACATTTTCACCGAGCAGGCTTCGGCGCTCATCCCGCCGCAGTTGGCCTTCCTATAGCGTTCGTTTTCGGCCTCAACGTACTCACCAGCCTTCTGCTCCGGCGTTTTGCCTTCAGCCTGCGCCTGTGCGATATCAGCGAGAGAGTTATTCTCAACCGCATTTTTCCCCGCAATCGCGCCGCTCGTCGCCGCAGCACTGCTGTTCCCCACCATGCCGCCCGCCAGTCCTGCCGCCAGCGTACCGAGCAGGCTCAGCTGCTCGCGGTCTTCCTGTCCCAGCGCCGCTATCTTCTCTGGCGTGTCCGCGCCCCAGTACTTCTCTGCAATATAGCGTGTGGCAAGCTCGCCGCTAAACGCGCCCGCCGCACCGGCCGCCGCACTTCCCCCGGACATCTGCGATGATACCGCACCCCACACCGCATGTGCCATAGCATTGGTTGCCACATCAACGTTGCCGGAAGCGTCGGTCGTTTCCTTCTTAATCAGCTGAGCTGCCCACGGATTAAGGCCACCTGCGACCGCCTGACCTGCATTGCCGTTCCCCGAAACCGCATGCGCCATGGTGTTGGTCTGCTCTTTGCCGTCGACTAATATGCTGGTTGTGTCCTTAGTTTTATTGACGTTATACGGCGCCATCCCACCCAGTGCACCAATTTATTTTCGCATGATATTATTGTCAGTTACGCGCAAACATACCGTTAGAAAGGTAATATCTAAAAAATGAACAACCCCTAAAGTGGTTTGAGTTTAAATATATTTCACCCCATAAGAGGTATCATTTAACCTGAAAATAATATATGAGGATTTAGATTTAAGAATATTTTATTTCGAAAAAATTATAAACTGAGAGTAGCGCAAAAAAATAAAACTTAATATACTCTTAACCAATAAATGCAACGCTTATTGAAATAATAAAAAGCCGGCATTATGCCGGCATTAAAGATAAGAAATGTTTAGTATAATACAATTTTGCATTCTGACAGCGGGACTGATCGGCCATCAGAAATAACAAAATTATCGCCATCAATATTGGCCAATAGCAACCCAAGCCCTTTTGCACCTGCTTTAATATCCCTTCCCCACCCTTCAATATCACCATGATATTCAATAGCATGAAAGAGCGGGCCTTCTACTGGAGTTATACTACAGCCAGCCTCGTTGACTCCACCCTCAGTTGCATTAGGAGGATCAGTAAAACAGGTGATATTCTTAAATTGCTTCCTGAATTTATTTTTTCCATCATCAGAGAAATAAACCGTTTTCCTGGTAGTTGCACCATCTGTTCCAGGAATTACCCGAGAGTTAGAAACTTCTAACTCTGAGCCTAAAGCCTTCTCCAATTCTTTTACAAATCTAGTCAACACATCACCTCATCATTTAACTGGAGTAATTATAAATTTAAATTTATTAACACCAGCATCAGCAAACAATTTTGAATAATGGTCGGCTAACTCTGGACTATTAGTATGATAAATCACTCCACCTTCGAAAGCAGCCGAATACTTCCTGGCTTGATCTAACATTTTAGTCTGCTCAGCAACTGACCAAGGCTTTGAACCCACTGAGCTTGTTGGGTTTCGAAGCGAGTTGCCCCAATCCTCTACAAACTTAGCTTCAACAGCAGTCCGTTGCCCGTTGATAATAGTTACATCAGCCATACCGTTAACACTTTTCCCACTGATAATAGTTGTGTACTGACGCTCGGTGTAAGGTACATTACCATATTTCTCTCTAAGGCCACTTTCGTAGCTTTACGCTTTATCAATTGCTCTTGTGCCACTAACAGCTATAGGACTAGTTGTAATATAGGGCTCTACGACTTTTGCATCCTTAACTGACTCACTGGATGTTCCGGCCTTTCCTGTTGTTGCGGGCAAATCTTTGATAGCAAAAGGCAATATAACCTTACCCCAAACCGACCTGATACTGCCCTCATCATCTACAATTCCAGCTTGTGCGGGTTTGATAGAAATTATTTTAACCGGGCGATTACCATGTTCCCGCTGCAACTCCTCTTCATCATTTCCCAGTGTATTATTCTCAACAGTATTCTTCCCGGCAACCGCCCCCTGAATGCCACCTTCAACAGAACCAGAAGCCACTCCCGCCGACAATTGCGCAGCCAGCTGGCCGAGTGCGCTGACAACCTGCTTTTGTTCCTGCGTCAGTTCGCTGGCCTGCTTGCCGGGATACATTGAACTGAGGATAGCTCTGGCCATCAGCTCGTCCGTCACGGCTGAGATAGAATAGCTGCCGATCAGGCCTGATTTTTTTCCTCGCGCTGAAGCACTTCAGGAAGAAGGGATAAGTGAAATACAGCTCGGAAAAAAATAATCCGTTTTACAGAGGCGCCTCGCAGTTTATTACCTGGCTTTCAGCGAGTTTACCAGGCAAAAGGTGTATATTTAAACAGGTTAAATCGGAATAGGAAGCACTTAACGAGACATTTTTAGCGCGGCTGAAGCGGGGGGCAACCCGCAGCAGCCGCTGGCCACAACTAACTATGCAGGAGTTAATTATGGCTGACATGCATCATAAGTCAGGAACCCGCACGGCCACAACCGCCGCGCATTATTACAGAGTCGGATACCGGCCTAATAGGGGCCAGCCGAACCCGCTGCCACAGCTGACCATTAAAGGCCGCTGGCTGGAGCCGTTGGGCTTTACCACCGGGCAGAAGATCGAGGTGATCACCGGGCCGGGGCAGTTGATCATCCGGCTGGCAGCTGAAGGGTAACTGACTGATAAAAAAGTAATCCCGGCGCGATGGCCGGGATTGCTTGTGGGTTTTAGAATATTATTTCTCTGGGTTGATATATGTATATCTATTGTCAATTTCCAGACCAAAATCATTCGCTATTTTAAGTATTTGAGAATATTCATCTTTAGTAATCACAATATCATGATCAGCAATGTGATCACATATAGTTTCGAACGCTAATATATTCTCTGAGAACCCAATATACTCAAGCACAAAATCAATCAGAGAAGGATCCAGCCGATCCTTTAATCCTTCGCCCAATGATTTAATTTTGTTATTAATATCCATTGTATACACTCTAATTCTTAATCGGTTTTAATGTTGGAGGCGTCGGATTGCTATCCGGGAACGCCGTTACTATTTTCCCGCTAGCTGGCTCGTATACCACACGAACTCTAACACCATCTTGCTCCGACCATGCAACCCATCTTGCTGGTTTCCCGGCCTTTGTATAAGCTTCTCCCGTTCCAGTCTGGGCAAACCACTGGGTATCAGGAGAAGTAGCGATATCACCTACCACATGAACAACCTTGTCTGCTGACCAGCTTTGAGGGAAGACGGTTTTTCCTGGATTGCCGGGATATAGATGCCCCCCCTGCGTGGGACTATCCCCATATAAAATATGCTGTTTCGCTTCCGGTGAAAGAATATCAACATATTTTTGGTTGTCAGCAGACAAACCAAGATCCGCACTCTTAGCAATGGTTAAATATGCCTTAGCTGCAACATATTGTACCAGTTTCGCTTCACTTGCCGGTATACCACTGGCCAGTATTTCCGCTGCTCTTTGCGGAGTCATTTCTCCGTCAGCCGTCAGAGCACTGACCGGCACTCCAAAGAATTCAGCCCACGCGATCAACAGTCCTTTAGCAGCATCCTGTCCTTCCGGCATATCTCCCTGAGCAGCTTTAGCCAGAGCCGCAGATATTTCGTCCGCAGATGCGCCGCTTTGTATCATTGACGTACCTAGCGAAGTCTGAGCTTGGGCATAGTCAGCCATTCCCTGTCCAAAATCCCCCGGACTCAGCGCATTATTCTCAACCGCATTCTTACCGGCAACCGCGCCCTGAATCCCACCTTCAACAGAACCAGAAGTCACTCCCGCGGACAGTTGCGCAGCCAGCTGGCCGAGCGCGCTGACAATCTGCTTCTCATCCTGCGTCAGGTCGCTGGCCTGCTTGCCGGGATACATTGAGTTGAGGATAGCTCTGGCCATCAGCTCGCCACCCGCAGCACCCGCTGCACCCGCTGTTGCGTTGTTCCCCGCAAGCTGCGCCAGTACGGCACCCGCGACCGCATGCGCCATGGTGTTAGCCAGGACGTTAGTCTGCTCCTGTCCGTCGACAACTTTGCTGGTAGCTTGCTTAATTTTATTGGCGATGTAAGGCGCCATTCCACCTGCTGCAGCTGCACCGAGGTTACTTGCGCCAAGGCCACCCAGCACACCAGTTACCGCTGCTGCTGCCATGGAATAGCTGCCACCAGTGCCCCACTTTTCTGCCACGGCCTTATAGCCCGCATCATTTACAATGAGATTGTTTAATTCTGCTTTGGAATAACTGGCATATTGCGGGTTTGCTTTCAGCAACCTTTCTCTGGTTTCATCTTCAGCAGCCTGCATTTTGTAGCTGCTGACATCGCCTGCTACACGCTGCCCCAGTTCCTGCATTCCCTGTGCAAACTCAAGCTTGCGTGCGACCTTATCCTTGTCGAATATCTTGTCGATATGGCCGTTGGCGTTGTCGGTATCTCTGCTCAGATCTGCGACGTTCTGTGTCTGAGCCTGACCGTTACGTACCGTGATGGTACCGTCCGCCACGGCTGAACGGGTGGTGCCAGAGGCACTGCCATGGGTATTAGCAGAGGTTGGTATCGCACCGCCTGACATTTTATTATCTTCGTTACCCCCACCCATGCTGATGGATGAGCTACTGGCTTTGTAAGAAGCGTGGTTGTCGATGTCAGACCAGCCCAGCGTACCGGTGGAGAGCGCATTGTCCGCGGACTGCGCCGTTGAGGCGATCACCGCGCCATTCAGCTGGGTGTGGTTGCCAACATAGATGTCATAGCCACCATTCCCTGCAAACAGGCCGCTCTGATCGCCGACGCTGGCATACTCACTGTTCACTTTACTCTGGCTCAGACTGAGGCCAGCGGAGCCGGTCATGCTGCCGAACGTGAAGCTGAAGCCGCCGCTGGCGCTCTGCTGCTTGCTTTGATAATCATCGGTATCCTGCAGGCTGGTCATCGTCAGATCGTGGCCTACATCGGCAACAATCCGGTTACCCAGAGCCTGCGCGCCAGACAGCACGGTGTCGTTGCCGCTGCTCAGGGTGAGGTCATTGCTGGCGTTCACCCGGCTGTTGACGTAATCGGTGGTTTTGCCATTCTCCTTGCCGCTGGCCATAAAGCCACTGGCCTGTATGCCAATACCTGTTTCATTACCTATCGCGACATGAACGCCGCCACTCCAGCCGGAAGCTTTATTGCTGATCTTCTGTTCGGTGTTGTTGGTTGCCGCCGTGAGGTTGAGATCGTGCGCCGCAGCAAGCGTGACATTTTTGCCGGTAATGCCGCTGCCAGCGAGCGTAATATCACCGCTGCTGCCGTTGGCACCGGTCGCCACCACGGCAATGTTGCCGCCGCCGTTGAGTGAACTACCTTTAACGGCATTGGCGTTATATTCCGATGAGGATTTACTTTTACTCGCGCCGACACTGAGCTCAATTTTAATCCCCGCTTGGTTCATGTTGCCGTTGGCCAGCGCCTGGCCAGACTGCATGGTTTTTGCGCCCGACATCGCCCAGCCACTTTCCAGAGCTTTTACCGCACCCAGTGCTTTGAGGCGATCGTCGCCCGCCTCGCTGGCGGATTTTGCCTGTTCCCCAAGGCTTAATAGGGCATCGGTAATCGGGCTGGTAAGCTGCAGAGTTAAGCCGCTTTTCTTCTGCTCATATACCTGACGACGGCTGATAAGATCGTTGCCAGGATCGATATCCACGGAGCCACCAACCACGCTGATGTCTTTTTTAGCGATGACATCAGAGCCGCCGATATGGGCATTATTACCGGCAATCAGCGTGACGCTACCGCCGGTGCTGCCTACGGCGCTGGCGCTCTGGCTTTGGGTGGTGCCGTCGCGATTAAGTTGCTGGCGAGTGGAAGCGCTACCGAAGGTCACGCCAATACTTCCGCCACTCATCATGCCGCTCTTTTTGGTTTCTTTCAGGCTGTAGCTATGCTGCTCTTCAGTGGCCGCAGTGATAGCAAGATCACGTCCTGCCTTCAGCGCAACGTTGTTATCGCCTACCACGCTGGAACCCGTTACAGCCACATCACGTCCGGCAACGATCGCGACATTGTTACCACTTAACGCCGAAGACTGTTCAGTTGTTGCTGAGTTCTCATGAACTGTGTGCGTGGTTTTTTTAGAGAACAACTTTTTCTTAACTTTTGTATCTTCGTCGTAGTGATAATCGCTTTCGGTCGCCGTTGTGATAGCCACGTCTCGTCCTGCCTGAATAGCAAGATCGCCTCGTGCATCTACTCTCGCCGCTTCCGCGACCATGTCCCGTCCCGCTTTAACCGTCGTACTCCCGCCGCTGGCAATTTCAGTGCCCTGCTGGCGTACCGACTCATTGATCTCAACCTTCTTACCGGATTTGTAGCTATTGCCAGAACCGGTTTCAGCCGCCAGCAGATTGACGTCGCGTCCCGCCTGTAAGGTCACGTCTTTGTCTGCGGCGATGCCTGCCGCCTGGCTATTGAGATCGCGTCCGGCCTGAAGTGCTAAATCGCCGCCACTGGTCAGCGTCGTGCGATCCAGACCGGTTGAATGGGTTTCACGTTTGCCCTTCACATCATTTTGGCTGGTCGTCGCGCTGTTGAGATTAAGATCGTTACCGGCTGCCAGCGCCGCGTTTTTACCGGCGCTGATGTTGCTGGCGGTCACAGTCAGATCGTGACCCGCCTGCATCGCCATGTTGCCACCTGCGGCGATCTGGCTGCCGACCGTGTTGACCGTGTTTGTGCTGGTTGGGTCAATTTTTTGCCAGCGGTTTCCGAAGCCGGACTGCGAGGTGCCAGTGACGTTCTGATTTCCGGTGATGGCAATATCATTCCAGGCGTTCAACAGCAGATCGCCACCCGCTTTGAGGTTAGCGCCGGTAACGGCAATATCGTTGCCCGCCTTAAGGCTCAGAGAATCCAGTGATGTGATGCTCGCCGTTGGCCCGCTCAGGGTTTCGGTATAGGACTTTTTCGCACCCTTACCGTTGTCTGCATCCAGATGCCACAACTGTGACGTTGTCAGGTTGTTGATGTCACCGTTAACACTCTCCAGTGCCACCTTTTTACCGCTGATGGTCGCGCTGACGTTGTTGATATCGTTCAACGCGCTAAGTTGCAGATCGCCACCCGCATGGAGCAGACCGGCGTTGAGGTTACTGATCGTGTTCTGACTGTCGATGGTCAGATTGTTTTTAGCCATCACGCTACTGCTGGTGTTGGTGATGTTTCCGCCTTTCAGCGTGACGTTGTTACCGGCAATCACGCTGCCATCGCGCACTTCCACATCTTTTGTCGACAGATAGAGCTTCGGCACCATCACCGTTTCACCGTTGATCGTGGTGGCTTCCCACCAGACCATACTCTTGTCTAAAGAGGCGAGTTGCTCAGCTGAGAGTGAGACACCAAACTCCAGTCCCAGTGACTTTTGCGCCGCCGCCGCGTTGTCCATCAGATAGCGCATCTGGGCGAGGTCGGACCCCAGGCCATTGATGTAGCGGTTGCCGGTCTGATTCAGTACCGCATTGCTGACGTAGCGGGTATCAAACGCCGCATCACCGAGAAAACGATAATCATAATCTGGCTTCAGGTTCAGGCGGCTCAGCATGTATGAGGAGCCGAGGAAGGCATTCTCGTCTGTGTACTGAGGACGTGTTTCCTGTAATGGCGTGGTGGCAGGCTGTTTGCCCAGTTTTGCATTCAGTTCGCTGAACAGACTCTGATCCAGCTGCCCCAGGCCATTGAGTTTAGGGTTAACCGTAATCAGATAGCGGCTATTGGTGTTCGACGCGACAAAGTAGCCGTTTTCGCCAGAAGGTAACGGATAGGCGCTGATATCAACCTCAGCGGCCTTATAGTTACGCAGTGACGCAGGACCCAGAGCAGCATTTGTCAGGTTAACGGCTTTACCCAGAGCTGCATTGTTTTTACCCGCCGCAGTATATTGCGTCAGCGGTGCGCTGCCCTGTGACGCGGACTCAAGTG